>DASTSE010000402.1:0-7218 GCA_035760865.1 Dokdonella sp. | reverse complement strand
GCCAGGCCGGCCAGGTCATGGCTGCGGTCGACCTGCTCAAGCGCAAGCCCAAGCCGAGCGACGACGACATCGCCTCGATCGGCAACCTGTGCCGCTGCGGCACGTATCCGCGCATCCGCAAGGCGATCCTGCGCGCGGCCGAGCTCATGCAGGGAGAGCGCAAGTGAGCGCGTCCGTCGATCGCGGCCGGCGCCGTTTCCTCGCGATCTCGCTCGGTGCTGCGGGCGCGCTCGTCGTCGGCATTCGCGAGGCCGTCGCCGCGCCGACGCCCGGCGTGCCGCCCGAGCTGCTCGGTGACGATCTCACCGGACTCGGCCCGTTCGTGCGCATCGAGCGCGACAACCGCATCGTGATCGGTGCGCGCGGTTGCGAAATCGGCCAGGGCGTGATGACGTCGCTGCCGATGCTCGTCGCCGAGGAACTCGACGTCGACTGGTCGCAGGTCCGCGTGGTGCAACTGCCGTACGGCTACATCGACACCGACCATGGGCCGTCGAACCGCTACGGCGACCAGGGCGCGGGCGGCAGCACGAGCGTGTCCGACGGCTGGAAGGACCTGCGCCAGGCCGGCGCGACCGCGCGCTGGCTGCTCGTGCAGGCGGCCGCGAAGGAATGGAACCTGCTGGCCGAACAGTTGCGCACCGCGTCCGGCGAGGTGCTCGCGCCGGACGGGCGCAAGCTCAGCTACGGCGCGCTCGCGCGCAGCGCGGCGGCGATCGCGCCGCCGGAACGCGCGCTCGCGCTGAAGAAGCCGGAACAGTTCCGCATCATCGGCAAGCCAACGCGCGTCGTCGACGCGCGCGAGATCGTCACCGGGCGCAGCCGATTCGGCATCGACGAATACGCGGCCGACGCGCTCGTCGCGGTGATCGTGCGCTGCCCGTATCTCGACGGCACGCTCGAATCCTTCGACGACGGCGAGACGCGCAAGGTCGCCGGCGTCGTCGACGTGATCGAGATCGCCGGTCCCAAGCCCGGCGAGCCGTTCGACGGCCCGCTCGCGAGCGGCGTGGCCGTGCTCGCCGAACACACGTGGGCCGCGCTCAAGGGACGCGAGCTGCTCAAGGTGAAGTGGAAGCAGGGTCCGTGGAGCGGCGAGTCCACCGCTGCGCTCGCCGCGCGCGCGCACGAACTGCTCGACCGCAACGAAGCGGGCACGGCGGTGCGCCACGACGGCGACGTCGCCAAGGCGCGCAAGCAGGCGCGCCAGTTCGTCGAGGCGCGCTACGAAGTGCCGTTCCTCGCCCACGCGACGATGGAACCGCCCGGCGCGCTGATCGAGATCAAGCAGGACAGCGCGCGCCTCGTTGCCTCGCTGCAGAGCCCGAGCGGCGCCTCCGCGATGATCGCGCGCATGACCGGCCTCGCGCGCAAGGACATCGAGATCCACATGACGCGCGCGGGCGGCGGCTTCGGCCGGCGCCTCGAGAACGACTTCGTGGCCGAGGCGGTGCTCGTCGCGAAAGCCGCAGGCCGGCCGGTCAAGCTCATGTGGACGCGCGAGGACGACCTGCAACACGATTTCTATCGCCCGTTCGGCGTGCACGCGCTGTCGGCGACGCTCGACCGCAGGAAGCGCGTCACCGGCTGGACGCACCGCTGCGCGGCGACGCCGCGACCGTACCGCGAGGGCGGCGGGCGCAAGCGCCCGATCAACACCGGCTGCCTCGAGGCGGACGATTTCCCGGCCGGCCTCGTCGCCAATCTCGACAAGACCTTCTTCGCGGTCGAATCGGGCATGCCGCGCGGCTGGTGGCGCGCGCCGTTGCATACCTTCCACGCGTTCGCAGTGCAGAGCTTCATCGACGAGCTCGCGATCGCGAGCAAGCAGGACGCGGTCAAGCTGCGCCTCGCGATGCTCGGCGAACCGCGCCGCATCCCCTATTCCGGCCACGGCGGTCCGGAGTTCGACACCGGCCGTCTCGCCGAGGTGCTGCGCCGCTGCGCGGCACGGATCGGTTGGGGCGAGCGTCGCGACGACGGCCACGGCCTCGGCATCGCCTGCCATTTCACGTTCGGCGGCTACACCGCGCACGCGTTCGAGGTATCGGTCGAAGGGCGCGAGCTGCGCATCCATCGCGCGATCTGCGTCGTCGACGTCGGCCGCGTCGTCAATCCGCTCGGCGTCGAGGCGCAGATGATGGGCGGCACGATCGACGGCCTGTCGACCGCGCTGCACCTCGCGATCACGGTCAAGGACGGCCAGGTGCAGCAGCACAACTTTCCGGATTATCCGCTGCTGCGCATGGCGCAGGCGCCACGCAGCGTCGAGGTCGAGATCGTCGCGTCCGACGCGGACCCGGTCGGCGCCGGCGAGATGGGCGTGCCGAGCGTCGCACCCGCGCTCGCCAACGCGGTCTACGCCGCGACCACCGTGCGCGTGCGCAAGCTGCCGCTGATGCCCGAACTCATGCGCATGTTGTGAGCGTCGCCGACGATCCACCCTGCCGCTCTGGGTGCACGCCGCCGCGCCGCGCGGGCGACCACGCGCGCAGGCACGTGCCGCCGCGGCCTACGCCGCCATCGCGACGGTCGCGATGAAGCCCGCCAGCACGGCGAGGCTACGCACGTCGGTGAGCGCGAACACGACCGGATCGTCGTGCATGCGGCCGCGCCGCGCGAGCGACCACACGCGCAGCAGCCAATAGCCGAGCAGCGGCAGCAGCAGCCACAACCAGTGCGGCTGGCGATACAGCGCGGCGCTCTTCGTGCTGTCGACGTACAGCGCGAGGACGAGCAGGCTCGTGGCTGCCGCCACGGCGCCGAAGCTGCCGATCCAGGCGAGGTGCGCCGCGCGGTAGCCGCGTCCGGCGACGCTCTCCTGCGCGCTCGCCGCGACGCGCTGCACTTCGGCATACCGCTTGACGAGCGCAAGGCTCAGGAACAGGCACATCGCGAACGCGAGGAACCAGCCCGACGCCTCGACCGGGATCGCGACCGCGCCGGCGACGATGCGCAAGGTGTAGAGCGCGGCAAGCACGACGACGTCGACGAGCACCACGCGCTTGAGCGCCAGTGAATACGCGAGCGTGGTCGCCGTGTACACGCCGAGCACGAGGACGAAGCGCGCCGGCAGCAGCGACGCGATCGCGAACCCGGCGAGCACGAGCAGCGGCGCTGCGACGAGCCCGCTCGCGATCGAAAGGCGACCCGCCGCGAACGGGCGCATGCGCTTGCGCGGGTGGCGGCGATCGGCGTCGAGGTCGAGCAGGTCGTTGAGCACGTACGCGCCCGACGCGCACAGGCAGAACGCGACGAACGCGAGCGAGGCCGCCGACAGCACCGCGGGTTCGAAGATGCGATGCGCGGCGACCGCCGCGACGTAGACGAGCAGGTTCTTCGACCACTGATGCGGGCGCAACGCGCGCAGCGCGGCTCGCCACGCCCCGGGGCGCCGCTCGATGACCGCGTCGACCGCGCGCGATCGGCGCAGGCGCGCGAGCACGCGCGCGGGCGCGTTCGCGACGACCGCGCGACGCGCGCGCATCCACACCGCGACGTCGGCAGCGGCGTCGCCGACATAGTCGAAACCGCGCTCGCCGTGCCGCGCGACGAGCGCGGCGGCCTTGCGCGGACCGTCGAGATTGGTCTCGCCGTCGCTGCCGAGCGCGGCGTCGAAGCCGCCGACGTGCGCGGCGACCGCGTCGACCCAGCGCTGGTCCGAGGCGCTGCACAACACGCGCGGTCGCTTGCCGCCTTCGCGCAGCAGCGCGAGCACGCGAGCGTCGTACGGCAGTCGAGTGACGTCGGGGCAGACGCGCCGCGCGATCTCGCGCTTGAGCTGCGCCTTGCCACGCCACAACCACAGCGGCAGCAGGAACAGCCAGAACGGATTGCGGCGCAACAGCGCGATCACGGATTCGTGCAGCAGGTCGGTGTGGACGAGCGTGCCGTCGAGATCCACGCACAGTGCGACGTCGTCGTGGTCCTGCATGCGGCGCGCTCGTTCCCTTCGATCGTGATCACAGCGAGGATAACCGATCGCGCGCGGCGGCCCGCGCGGTCGCGACCGGCGGGTGTCGTGGCCGCGCGTCGCCGCGACGGCATCCACGCACGAGCCTTCCAGCGGCGAGACCGGCCGCCATTCGCCGCATCGTCGCCGTGCCGAGGCGTCGCGCGGCGTCAGCGGCGGCGCGCGCGTTGCGCGAAAAGCCCTACGGTGCGGGTTCGCAGCCGCCGGATTCGGCGCGCTGCTCGGCGCGATGGCGGATCGCCTGCTGGTCGGCGAGACCGACCCACTTGAGGTACTTGCCGGCGACCTTGTCGCCGAGGGAAAGGTCCGGCGCGAACGCCTGCGAGAAACGCGTCTTCCTGCAGTCGAGCGGGTTGCCGCGCTCGGCGATCTTCTCCCAGCGCTGCCGGGCCGCTTCGCGCTCGGTCCTTGGGGGCGGCGGCAGGCTCGGCACGTCGCTGCCACCGAGGCGTATCGACCCGTCCGGATTGAACAGCTGCGGCGCGGCACCCGCGCCGCCTTCGCCGATGCGCGCGCGCATCGCGTCGCTCGCCTCTTCGGGATGCGGCGGCGGCGCCTTGACCTTCACCTCGGGCGGCGAGATCGCGATGCGGCTCGGCCGCGCGACGATCGGCGGCTCCGGTTCCGGCGGCGGCGGTGGCACCTCGGCGAACGGTTCGACGAGGTCGACCGTGATGACCTGCGGCGCACGCGGCGGATGCCGGTACGGCTGCATGCCGAGGCCGAAGCCGACGACTTCGACCAGCGTGACGATGAAGGCGACGAATCCGCCGAGCAGCAGCAGGCGCCGGTCGCGGCGCGGCCGGATCTCCCAGCGCAGGCTGCGCTGCCACGGCAGCCGGTCGCCCGCGAAACGCAGGCGCCCCGGTTCGTGCAGGGTCGGCGTCGAACGATCCGTGCGCGGCAGCATCGGCGTCGGCGATGAGGGATGCTGCGAGGTCAAGTGTCGATGCCCGGATGCGTCGCCGCAGGATAATGACGGCGCGCTAAAGCGCGGTTAAATACCCGCTCGCCGCTCGCCGTGCGGCACTTGCGATCGCTCGTCGCGAGGCCCGGCCCGCGATCGCGACGCCGCGCCTGCGGCATCGTCCGCCGCGACGACACAGCGGCTCGCGAACACCGCAACGGCGCGAATCAACGACTTGCGCCGGCCGAGTGCATGCCTCCAGCCTCACGCGCGTGCTCGCGCGGCCGTCGGCGATGCGCGATGTGCGCCGCGCGTCGACACCCGGCTACGCGCGCGCATCGACGCGGCCGCGTCCATGCGCGCGCAACCAGTCTGCGACACGCGCAGCCGTGCCCGCCGCGCTGCGGCCGAGCAGCGGTCCGACGTGGCTCGCGCCCGCGACGCATTCGAAGTCGGCGCCGAGGGTCGCAGCCAGCGCGCGACTCGACTCGGTCGGCACGTCGAGGTCGTGCTCGCTCGCGATGACGAGTACGGGACAATCGGGTGGATCCACCACGAGCCCCGCGCGCGCCTCGTCGAGCACGGCGCCGGACTCGTCGCGCCAGCGCCGGAATGCGTACAGGCGCGCCGCGTCGTCGGCATCGGGCATCGCCTGCTGGGTGGAACGCAACGTGGCCGCGGTGCGCCAGCGGATCACCGGCGGCGAGCGATCGGTACGCGTGGGCAAGCCCGCGCTCGGCATCGGGTTCACGAGGACGAGCGCACGCGCGCGCACGCCACGCGCGACCGCGAGCGCGAGCAGTCCGCCGAGGCTCGCTCCGACCAGGCTTGCGCCGCGCGCGGAACGGCTCCATGCGGCGACCTGGCGGCGGTAGTCGTCCAGGTGCGTCGCAGCGAGGCCGCCCGCGGCGGGCATGAGGTCGGGCGCGAGCACGTCGAAGCCCTCGATCGACAGCCCGCGCGCCCAGATGCCCCACTCCCAGCCGCCGCCGCCCGCGCCATGCACGCAGACGACGCGCCCCGGTCCGATCCCATCACGCATTGCGACTTGACCCTGTGCGTCGATAGGTCAAGTCTATGCCGGTGCCGCGCCGTTGCGCGACGCGTTCCGCCATGACCGTCCCCGTGGCGCCAGCCCGTTCGTCAGCGACGCCGCGCGGACGACCATGACGGCCTTCGAGCCGCGCGATGTCGCGCGGTCGTTCGGGGGCAGGAGGCCCCCACGCCGCACCCGGCGGGCGCCGGTGCGCGGCGCAGCCGCGCCGGCCGCGGGCCGGAACGGAGAGCGCGGGCGGATCCACGACGGGTCCGGCCCGCACCAACGGGAGGCCTGCTCATGTCCTACACCACCGATGGCATCCGGAACATCGCGCTCGCAGGCCAAGCGGGCGCCGGCAAAACCACGCTGTTCGAAGCCCTGCTGCATGCCGGCGGCGCGATCCAGACGGCAGGCTCCGTCGAAAAGGGCACCACGGTGTCCGACCACGATCCGATGGAGAAGGAACGCAAGCATTCGATGGGCGCATCGATCGCATCGATCGACCTCGGCGACGTGCACGTGAACCTCGTCGACACGCCCGGATTCCCCGATTTCCGCGGCCCGACGCTGTCCGCGCTGACGGCGGTGGAAACCTGCGCGATCGTCGTCGACGCGGTCGCCGGCATCGCGCACACGACGCGCCGCCTGATGGCGCGCGCGAAGGAGCGCGGCCTGTGCCGCGTGCTCGTGGTCAACAAGATCGACCACGAGGGCGTCGACCTCGAAAGCGTGGTCGAGATGCTGCGCGACGAGTTCGGCGGCGAATGCCTGCCGATCAACCTGCCCGCGAACGGCGGCAGCGCCGTGGTCGACTGCTTCTTCCAGCCGCAGGGCGACGCGGGCGCTGCGAAGGTCGACTTCTCGTCGGTCGCGGACGCCCACCAGCACATCATCGACCAGGTGGTCGAGATCAACGAAGCGGTGATGGGTCACTACCTCGACGACGGCGAGGCCGGCCTGTCCGGGCAGGAACTGCACGACGCGTTCGAGCAATGCCTGCGCGAAGGGCATCTGGTGCCCGTGTGCTTCGTCTCCGCCCGCGCAGGCACCGGCGTCGCGGCGCTGCTGGATGTCGCCGAACGGTGGCTGCCGCATCCGGGCGAGGCGAATCCGCCGGCGTTCGTGAAGGGCGAAGGCGCCGGCGCGCAGCCCATCGAAGCCAGGCCGGATCCGAACGCACACGTGATCGCCGACGTCTTCAAGATCATCAACGACCCCTTCGTGGGCAAGCTGGGCATCTTCCGCGTGTACCAGGGAACCGTGCGCAAGGACGCGCAGCTATTCGTCGACGACGGCCGC
>DASTSE010000401.1:0-21865 GCA_035760865.1 Dokdonella sp. | reverse complement strand
CGAGTCCCGCATAGCCGTTCGCCTCGTTGTCGCGGAACGTACTGCCGCTGATCGAAATCGGGCTGCCCTGGATGTACGCGCCACCCGCGAGCTTGTCCGGCGCGCTGCTGACGTTGCCGTCGAAGGTGGAATCCTGCATCCGCGTGTGCGACGCATCGCTGTACGTGACCGTGAACAGGCCGCCGCCGAACGCGTTCGCCTCGTTGCCGAGCAGTCGCGCGCGGCAGAGGTTGACGTAGCGCGCGTCGCCGTCCACGCCGATCGCGCCGCCATTGCCACCGTTGCCGGGGTTGCCGCCGCTGCCGGTCGCGTGGTTACCGCTGAACGTCGTGTCGTAGACGTTCACGCGCTTGGAACCGAGCGAGTACAGCGCGCCCCCATTCGACCCGGTGTTGCCGTCGAACTGCCCGCGGACGATCGCGAGTTCCGCCGCTCCGACGACGTACACCGCGCCGCCACCGTCGTCCTGCGCGGCGGCGATCGCATGGTTGTTCGTGAAGCGCACGTCGAACAGGCGCACCGTCACCGCTTGCCACGGGCCGCCGGTCGCCTTGTAGAGCCCCGCGCCGCTGCCCGCGGGCGTGCTGCCGTCGGCGATCGCGCCGTGGGACAGCGCGAACGTATAGGCCACGTTCGACGGGTTCTGCACCTCGATCACGCGCCGCGCACCGCCGCCGGACAGGGTCGCGCCGCCGAGGTCGAGCGTGGTCGCGCGCGTGACGCGCAGCGTCGCGTCGAGCGCGAGCGTCGACGCGCCGTTATCGATGCGGATCGCGCCGCCCGCATCGAGCGCCTGCTGCAGTTGCGCGCGCGTCACGCTTCCCGCACTGCCGTCGCCGAGTACGACAGGTGCGACGAGCGGCGGCGCGGGCGGCGCGACGCAATCGAATTCGACCTGCGCCGAGGCGATACCCTGCGACGCGGCAGCCAGCGTCGCGAGCACGCGCATCACCCGCTTGGCACCTGCCGATGTGATGTCCATCGTCATCCTCCGATCCGCGCGGCCAATGGTAGGTCTGCGCGCGACGCACGGACGTGACGGCGTCGTTGGAACGGGCCCGCCACTGCCCGGCTCGCGCTCGCTTCGACTTTGCCCGCCTGGGGCGCTGCCGCAGTGGCCCCCGTGCGGAGCGGCGCAAGTGGCGCTGTCGCCGCATCGCCAGGCGCGCAAGACTCGGATGGATCGGACGGCGGGCGTGCCCGACGATGTCGTCCACCGTTCCTTCCCGAGGCCCGCATGAGAGTCACGCTTTCGCGCTTCGCGTTCACGCTCGCCATCGCCGCCCTGAACAGCGCGCCGGCGCGCGCCGAAGAGGCGCCGCCGCTGGTCTACGGCTACGTCCAACTCATGGACAACTACATCGGCCGCGGCCTCTCGCAGAGCGTCGGCGACCCATCGGTGCAAGCGGAAATCGACGTCAATCCGGGGCCGGGCATCTACGGCAACCTGAGCGCGGTGCGCATCGGCTGGGTCGACCGCGTCACGCCGGGCAACCACGTGCATTTCGAAGTCGACGGCGTGCTCGGCTACCGCTGGCGGTTCGACCGCGACGGCGAGGTCCGCGCCAGCATCCTGCAATTGCAGTTTCCGGGGCGCTACGTCGCGCACGCCCGACGGCCGGATACGACCGAAGTGTTCGCGTTCGTCGGCTGGCACGGCGTCAATGCGCGCCTCAACTACGACGTCACCGATTCGTTCGGCACGCCCGACTCGCGCGGCTCCTGGTACCTCGACACCAACGCGAATTGGCCGCTCGCACCGCGCTGGAACCTTGCCGCGCACGTCGGTCGGCGCCACTCGCGCGGCAACGATCCGCAGACGGGCGCGAGCAACGGAAAGCGGTTCTCGTACACCGACTACAAGTTGTCGGCGACGCGATCGTTGCCGCGCGCGACGAGCATCACCGTCGCCTGGTCGCGCACGACGGCGGATCCCGCGTACTACACCCTCGACGGCTACCACGTCGGCGGCCGCCACGTGTCGGTCGTGCTCGAGAAGGATTTCTAGCGAAGGTGCCCGCGACCCGCCGCGGGCACCCGCGCGGCCGTCACATCTGCAGCGACTGCTCGACGTCCAGGGCGCCACGGCGCGCCAGCGCGAGATTGGACTTCGCCTTGTCGAGCACGAGGTAGATGAACAGGCCCGCCTTGGCAGCCACCGGTCGGATGATGTGGTACTGCTTGCCGAGCGTGATGAGGATGTCCTCGATCGCGTCGTTGAGGCCGAGCGACTTCATCGTCTTCATTTTCGCGCGAACGACCTCGGTGTTGCCGGCCGCCGCGAGATCGAGGTCGAGGCCCGTCCCCAGCTTGCCGAGCAGCATGCCGCTGTTGGCGTCGACGACCGCGGCGCACAGCGCACCGTCGACTTCGAGCAGCTTCGCCAGACTATCGTTGATGTTCGCCATATTTCTGTCTCCGAGACATCGGTTTGGATCGCCGCGGACGGTGCCTCATCCGTCCGCGGCTCATGGATCCAGCAGCTTCGCGAGCGCCTGGCAGCAGCGCTGCGTCGCCCAGAGCAATTGCCCGAGCACGGCATCCCTGCCTGCGACGACCGCAAGCGACATCGAGCGGCTGCTGCCGACGCGCATGATCGTCACCGCACCCAGCTCGCTTTCGACCGTCGTGCGCTCGAAGTCGCCGAGGCCCGCTTCGCCCGACAGCGCCGTGCCGAGTGCGGCGAGCGAGCTGCCGATCGCGGCGAGCCGCGCGGAAGCGGCCGCGTCCGCGGCGTGGGACGCGATCTCGAAGCCGTCGGCGGAGAACAGCACGGCGCATTGCACACCGGCGACCTCGCCGTAGCCTTCGAGCACCTTGCGCGCGAGTTCGCGCGACAGCTTCGCCGGCCGCGCCTTCATGCGACGGCTCCATGCAGCGCGTGCGAAGCGAGGATGCACACGAGCGTCCTCACGAGCATCATGACGTCGGCCTGCCGCCGCACGTCGACGGACAACACGGGAGCGACGATGCCGCGCGCATCCAGGCGCGCCGCGAACGCGTCGGTCCCCGGCGAACCGGGCGAGTCGGTGCGACCGACGCCGACGACGAGCGCGCCCTGCACGACGTGCGGCATGAACGCGTCGACGAACAGGTCCAGCTGCACCAACGCACCCGGCGCGCTGGCGTCGATCAGCACGATCACGCCCGCCGCACCGCGACCGAGGATGTCCCACATGAAGCGGTAACGCGGCTGTCCCGGCGTGCCGTACAGCCGCACGACGCTGCCGTCGGAAAGCGTGATGCGCCCGAAATCGAAGCCGACCGTGGTCGACGCCTTCGCGTGCGCGACGCGATCGGAGTTTTCCACCTCGGTGCGTACCGGCTCGACTTCGCTGAGCGCGGCGATCGCGGTGGTCTTGCCGGCGCCCATCGGCCCGGTGAACACGATCTTGAACTCTTCGCCATCCGCTTCGGTCATGCGGCGAGCCCCAGGTGGCGGCGCAGCCCGCCGAGGAAGCGATCCCATCCGCCCTGCAGCCGTCCACGCGCGATCGGCGCGTGCGCCGGCTCATGGCCGTTCGCCGCGAGCAGTCCGGCGAGCGACGCCGCTGCGAGGAAGCGGTGCGCGTTCGCCGCCGACTGGCCGCTCGCATCGGCCAGAGCCGCGGGCGTCCACGCGCGCACGGTGCTCGCAGCGCACAGTTCGAGCAGGCCCGTCGACACCCCGAGGCGCCCGAAGTCGGGCCAGCGACGCAAGCGATAGGCGGTAGCCGGATCGAGCCACGGAGCGAGCGTGCCTGGCGTGGCCATGCCGACCTGCCACGCGAAATCGCTCACGGCGAGCGCGATTCCCGTCGCCGGCGGTGCGGATCCCGCGGGATGGAATGCGGTCAGTTCGAACGCGTTGCCGCGCAGCCGCGCGATCGTCGCCGCGTCGGCGAGGACCTGACCGCGCCCGAGCCATATCTCTTCGCCGAGCGTCGTGCGGGCCACGTGCCAGCCGAGCGCATTGGCCTGCGGCACCAACGCCCGCAACGATTGCGCGCCGGCCCATCCACTCGCGCTGCCGGGTTCGCGCGGACGCGCATCCGCCAGCAGGTCGGCGACATCATCGAGCACCGCGAGCAGCTGCATCACGCGGAACGGATGGCGCAGCACGAACGTCGCCGGCGACCAACCGCTGCGATCGTCGGTCACGAGCACGACCGGCTTGCCGCTCCTGCCCCACGCCGCCAGCACGTCGTCGCGGCCCGCGGGGGAAGCGAACAACACGTCAGCTTCCGCGACGCCGGCGAGCTGCCATCGCGCCTTCGAACGACCCGCGACGATCTGCAGCATCGAATGGAACGCGTGCGAGGTGTCCGGCGCCAGACCCAGGTCGCAGATCTTCAGCGTCTGCATGCGCGGCCTCCCGCGACGACTGCGGGGCGCTGCGCCCGGCCCCTTCGCTCGACGAGGTCGATACTTGCCGAATTTGTCCACATCTGACGTCGCCCTTCTCCCGAGTGCGTCGGACCGCCCGCACGTCGACCGGCGTCGATCCCGCTTCGTCCAGATCCCCTTGCGCGAATCGCCACCCGCGAAACCTGCACGCACCGCCTGCAACGACGAGTGCGATGCAACGCGCGCACCATGTATACGGCAATACATGTAGAGTATGAAATAGGGCCCGGAAATCCCGGGCGAAGCGTGGCGAACAGCGACAGCGCCGCTGCGATAACAGCTTCAGATGCCGCGATGCAATCAGCCTCACTGTGCGTCGCGGCGGGCTGCATTCGCGGCCGCGCGGTGGCACGCCCGCCGCTCCGAAGGAGTGCGCTGCTGGCGGTCCCCGACGCGTGCGCGACGAACCCGTGCGCCGACCGCGGCGGCGGCGCATCCGACCCCGCGCGCGACCGCATGGATACGCCGTGTCCCGCGAGCGCGCTTTCGCTACCGGTCCGCCGCGCCCGTGTCGTGCCGCGGCCGATGCGCGACGTGGCGAACGCGTGCGAGGGAATCTCCGTGCGCAAGCGCGCGCTTTTCCGGCTGCGCCGGTTGGCACTTTCGCCTAGCCTGTCCGCACCCGAAGGAGAGCCATTCGATCGCCCCCGCCAGCGAACGGCAGCGGTCATCGGATGTTCGGGCCGCCGCAACACCCGTGCCCCGGAGACCCACGGAGGGTCGCTTCGAACGGGTGTTGCGGACCTCTTCCGCGATCATCCCGCGCGCGTATCGATGCGCACGACCGCCTGCAGGGTGCGGTGCACCGGACAGCGCTCGGCCATCTGCAGCAATCGCTCGCGCGCGGCAGCGGCGACATCGCCGTCGATCCACACCGTCCGTTCGAGCCGGTCGACCTTCGCACCGGCGTCGGTCTCGCAGCGCTCGCAATCGGTTTGGTGCACCTTCTCGTGTCTGACGAGCACGCGAATGCCGGTCACGGGCAAGCCCTTGAGCTTCGCGTACGCATGTAGCGTCATCGCCGTGCATGCGGCGAGCGCAGCCGACAGCATTCCGTACGGCGACGGCCCCTGGTCGGTACCGCCACGCGCGATCGGCTCGTCGGCGACCGCGGCGTGGCCGGCGATATCGAGCGTCGTGCGGAAGCCGCTGTCGTCGGATACGGCGTACGCCTCGCCTTCTCGCGACGGCGCGCGCTGGGTGTCGGAACCGGTTTCGCCCATGATCGTCTCCTGTCGGTGCGGGCGCCCATGCTACCGTCCGCGGACGTGGCCCATCCCCGGGCCCCGCCGGCCGCTGGAGACGACATGGGCAAAGGCACGCACGACTATCGACCCGACCCGCGCAACGAGGCGATCCTCGTCAATGTCAACGGCGAGCTCGTTCCGCGCGCACGCGCGGTGGTTTCGGTGTTCGACAGCGGCTTCGTGCTCGGCGATGGCGTATGGGAAGGGCTTCGCCTGCACGACGGCGGCCTTCCGTTCCTCGATCTGCATCTGGACCGACTGTACGAGGGCGCGCGCGCGCTCGACCTCGACATCGGCCTCGACCGCGAGCAACTCGTCCATCGCATCGTCGGCACGCTGCGAGCGAACGACATGCGCGACCATGTGCACATCCGGCTCATGGTCACGCGCGGCGTCAAGGCGACGCCGCACCAGGACCCGCGCTTCGTCGTCTCGGAGGCGACGATCGTGATCGTTCCGGAGTACAAGCAACCGTTGCCGGAGACGCTGAAGCGCGGTGTCCGGCTGTTCACGGTGCACGTTCGTCGGGGCGCTCCCGACGTCCAGGACCCCAAGCTCAACAGCCATTCCAAGATCAATTGCATCCTCGCCTGCATCCAGGCGCAGAAGGCCGGCTACGACGAAGCCCTCATGCTCGACCCGCACGGCTTCGTCGCGACCTGCAACTCGACCCATTTCTTCATCGTTCGCAAGGGCGAGGTCTGGACCTCGACCGGCAAGTACTGCCTCGGCGGCATCACGCGTTCGAACGTGATCCGGCTGTGTCGCGAACGCGGCATCCCCGTGTACGAGAAGGACTTCAGCCTCACCGACGTGTACGGAGCCGAGGAGGCGTTCGTCACCGGCACGTTCGCGGGCGTCGTGCCCGCGCACGAGATCGACGGCCGGCGGGTCGGCGACGGAACGCGAGGGCCGATGGTCGAGCGCCTGCAGCGCGAGTACATCGCGCTCGTGCAGGCGGAAAGCCGGTCGGGGCCGCGCGTATGAACGCGACTCCGCTCGCTCCCTTGCGCATCGCGATGTGGTCGGGACCGCGCAACATCTCGACGGCGATGATGCGCGCATGGGAGAACCGCGAGGACACGGTCGTCGTCGACGAACCGTTCTATGCGTGCTACCTGCACGAGACCGGCGTCGACCATCCGGGACGCGACGAGGTGCTCGCCGCGCAGAGCACGAACCGCACCGAAGTCGCGACGTGGCTCGCCGGCCCCGTTCCGGGCGGCGCGGCGATCTGGTACCAGAAGCACATGACGCAGCACATCCCGGCCGACATGCCGCTGCAATGGCTCGATGCGCTGACGCACTGCTTCCTGATCCGTTCGCCGGATGCCGTCGTCGCATCGTTCACGCAGAACCGGCCGGACGCGGCCGCGTGGGAGCTCGGTTTCGAACAGCAGGCGCGCTTGTTCGAGCACGTCTGCGACCGCTTCGGAACCGCGCCGCCGGTCATCGATGCGAGCGACGTGCTCGCCGACCCACGCGGCGTGCTTTCCGCCGTGTGCGCGCGGCTCGGCGTCGCCTTCAGCGACCGCATGTTGCGCTGGCCGCCGGGACCGCGCACGAGCGACGGCGTATGGGCGCCGTATTGGTACCGCTCGGTCGAACAGTCGACGGGTTTTGCGCCGCGCGACGCCGCGGGCCGGCCGCGATTGACCGACTTCCAGCAGCGACTCGCCGACGCCTGCCGGCCGCATTACGAACGACTCGCCCAGTCGCGGCTGCGCGCGTGACTAATGGCACGGGTTCAAATTCCGTTTGTTGCGGCGCATTCAGCCAGCCGGTGCGAGACTTCGCCTGCAACGATTGGTGACACTCCCTCCCCTGAGTCAATCCCACGTTTGCGCCGCGCGTGAGCGCCGCACCCGGACAAGTCGCACTGACGATCGCCATGGACGGGCGAGGAACGGCGGGCCTGGCACACGTCGGGTCCGCCGTTGCCATTTTCGGGGTGCGGATCGGGCGTCGCTCGAACAGGTACCGTTCAGCCATGCACGGACAAGGTGCGGGCGCGGGCACGGCATGGAGTACGGCCATGACGAAGAGCGACCTGGCGGACCTCATCGACGGCGGCACGGGCGTACTGCTGCAATGCCCGCGTTGCCGCACGTACGACCTCGACACGTCGCGACTCGCGCGTGGCGACGACAGGGTCGAGTGCCGCACCTGCGGCCGCTCGTTCACCTACGCATTCGTCGAATCGCGCACGCTCGCGCGCACGCGCGACGCGCTCGCACGCAAGTTCCCGGGTTTGCCGCTCGATCCGGTCTGATCGGCTCCCCCATCGCGGAACGCGCACGGCGACGGATCGCGACGGTTCCCGTGCGGCGCCAACTGCTCTACGCTCGCGCGATGGGTCCCGAACAGAAGCGCACCGCGGGTGCACTCGCACGCACGGTCATCGTGCTGCAGCTCAAGCTGCTGCTCAATGCAGCTCGCGATCTCGTGCTCATCCCGCTCGCGCTGGTCGCCGCAGCCGCCGACCTGGCCTTGCTCAAGAGCGGAGAGCCGCGCCATTTGCGCGCAGTGTTGCGCCTGGGCGAACGGTCCGATCGATGGATCGACGTCTGGTCCGGCGGGCGCGATCCCGATGAGGACCCACGCGAGAACGTCGACAGCCTGCTCGCGCGCGTCGAAGAGGTCGTGCGCGACCCGCAGGCGGGCGCACGACGCGCCCGCGTCCTCAAGCGATGGGCCGAGCGCCAGGTCGCACGCGCGCGGCAGCGCGCCGCGCGCGCGCCTTCAGGGTCGCTTCCGCCGGCGAAGGACGGCGGCTGATCGTCGAACGACGCGCCCGCGCGTCGCAGTGCCTTTCGCTTCGGCTATTGTGGCGTCGCCCCCTTGGAGTCGTGCATGCGCGAGCTGTTTCCGGACATCGAACCCTATCGCAGCGAACGCGTCGCGGTCGACGAACTGCATACCTTGCATGTCGAGGAATGCGGCAATCCCCATGGCCTGCCCGTCGTGTTCCTGCACGGCGGACCCGGTGCAGGCGTCTCGCCGTATCACCGCCGCTTCTTCGATCCCGCGCGCTACCGCATCGTGCTGTTCGACCAGCGCGGCGCCGGCAAGTCGACGCCGCACGCGGAACTGCGCGACAACACGACGCAGCACCTCGTCGCCGACATCGAGGCGATCCGGGCTCGCTGCGGCATCGAACGCTGGATCGTGTTCGGCGGCTCGTGGGGCTCGACGCTCGCGCTCGCGTACGCGCAAGCCCACCCCGACCGCGTGCTCGCGCTCGTACTGCGCGGCATCTTCCTCGGCCGCCGCGGGGAGATGCGCTGGTTCAACGAGCTCGACGGCGGCGCGCGCTGGATCTTCCCTGAACGCTGGCGCCGCTACGTCGAACACATCCCGGAAGCCGAGCGCGGCGAGCTCGTCGAAGCCTACTGGCGCCGCCTCGACGACCCCGATCCCGAGGTGCGCCTCGCTGCCGCACTCGCGTGGGGCTGGTGGGAAGGCGGCAGCACCACGCTCGTGCACGATCCCGGGGAGCGCGGCAATTTCGAGGAACCGGCCGTGGCGATCAGTGTCGCGCGCGCCGAGGCGCACTACTTCCGCCATCGCCTGTTCCTCGAGCCCGACCAGCTGTTGCGCGACATCGACCGCATCCGCGATATCCCGGCGACGATCGTGCACGGCCGCTACGACATCATCTGCCCGGTGAAGAGCGCGATCGACCTCGCCGAGGCATGGCCGCAAGCGGCGCTGCACGTCGTTCTCGCCGGACACAGCGCGGCCGATCCCGCGATCGTCGACGTGCTCGTCGCCACCACCGACGCGCTCGCCGACCGCTTCGCGCCGCGCTGATCCGGATCCTCAGCCGCCCGCTCGTTCGACGCAGCGCCGGTAACGCTCGTCGAGCCGGCGTGCGAACCATTCGGTGGAGAGCCTGCGCGTGATCTTCGGGCTGTGCAGCGCGATGCGCGGCACGAGCGCTCGCGGCAGCGGCTTGCGTGCGGTGCGCTCGGCAAGCTCGAACACGCGCTGGTACAGCGACGTGCGCTCGAACGCGTCGCTGTCGCCGCGTTCGAGTGCGCGGCGGATGTCGCGCTCGTCGAGATCGAGGCGTCGTGCGAGCGTTCGCAGCGCACGCTCGGTCTGGCCCGGTTCGTCGAATGCGGAGTCCGGTTGCAGCACGTCGCCGTCGAGCGCGAGCGGTACGCCGGCAGCGACGCTCGCCGCGTTCTGGAACGCTGCATTGCGGCTTGCATACCAGCCCGCGTTGAAATCGGCGAAACGATAAACCGGCTGCGGATACGGCGCGGGATAACCGAGCAGGTGCGCCGTACCGAACCAGATTCCGCCGCGCCGGCTGAACACCTCGTGCCGGATCGATGCGTCGACCGGATACGGGTAACGCTTCGCGTGCGCCTCGGCGAACGCGATGCCCACCTGCATCGGGCCACCGGTGCGGACCGGGTTGAGGCGGCCGAACAGGCGCTCGCCGAGCGGCACCATGCCGATGAAGTCCTCGAACATCGCGCTCATGTCCTTTTCGGTGCGCACAGCCGCGAGCCGCTCGCGGTAGCTGCGCCCGTCCGGCGACCGGATACGCAGTGCCGCGTCGACGAGGAAACCCGGCACGTGCAGTGCGGCCGCGCGCCGGTCGATCTCCGCGCGCGCGATCTTCGGCAGGCCCGGCACCGACGGATCGGTGCGGAACGTCGACTCCTGTTCGATGACGGCGAGCACCGCGCAAAGGTTCGCGGCCGTCGGCTCGATCGCCTGCGTGCGCAGGGCCGCCTCGATGTCGGCCGCCCACCCGTCCCGATCGGCGACCTTGGCCGGCATGAGTCGCACGATCCGTGCGCGCACGTCGACGGGAGGGCGCATCGGCGCCTGCGGTCGCGGCGCGACGCAGCCGGCGAGCACCGAAACCAGTGCGAGCAGCACGCGTCGTCGCAGCGCGGTCATGCGATCCATCGATCCTCCTTCTGTAGTCGCGCCGGGTCGCGAGGCGCCGATTGCGCATCGATTCCATCGTGTCTGCGCCGGAACTGCACATTCGCAATCCAGCCTACGAACTGCCGCCTGCCGGCGCGGCCTTCATCGAGGAGAACGACATGGCGAAGTTCCTACCCACCCTGCGCAGCCCGCACGCGACGCTGGCCGAGACACTGAGCGTACTCGAAGGGCGCCGGCGCGTGCTCGGCCTCGTCGGCGGCGTGGGCGCGCTCGCGTTGCTGCCGCGGGCGGTGCGCGCCTGCGCGCTGATCCCGCAGGAAACGGGAGGTCCGTATCCGGGCGACGGCACCAACGGGCCGAACGTGTTGACGCAGAGCGGCATCGTGCGCTCGGACATCCGTTCCAGTTTCGGCGCCTCGGGCTCGAACGTCGCCAGCGGCACGCCGCTCGAGGTCACGCTGCAGTTCCTCAGCACGACCACCGACTGCGGCCCGATCGAAGGCCTCGCGGTCTACCTGTGGCACTGCGATGCGACCGGCGGCTATTCGCTCTACTCGCAGGGCGTCACCGGCGAAAACTACCTGCGCGGCGTGCAGGTCAGCGACGCGCAGGGGCGTGTCACGTTCACGACGATCTACCCGGGCTGCTATTCCGGCCGCTGGCCGCACATCCATTTCGAAGTGTTCGCCTCGCTCGCCGATGCGACCAACGGAAACAACGCGGGCCGCACTTCGCAACTCGCCATGCCAGAGGCGCCGTCGCGCGTCGTGTACGGCCAGACGTCGCTGTACCCGGGAAGCACGCACAACCTCGACCAGCTCTCGCTGCAATCGGACAACGTATTCGGCGACGACGGCGGCGTGCTTCAGCTCGCGACGGTCGCCGGCGAGAACGCGAGCGGCTACACGGCGTTCCTCGACGTCGGCATCGCCGTCGACGGGACCTCGTCGGACATCATCTTCGCCGACGGCATGGACGGCTGAGCGAGCCGTTGCGCGTTGCACGCAGCGCGCTAGGCCGGCCTCATTCCGCCGATCACGTGGTCGGCGAAAGCGCGCGCGGCCGGCTTCGCCGCGCGACCGGCGGGAAACAGCGCGTGCACCTCGACCGACCCGGTGTGCCAGTCCGGGAGCAATGCGACGAGTGTGCCGGCCGCGAGTTCTTCCCGGCAGCCCCACAGTGCGGTCGAGACGATGCCGAGTCCGGCCACTGCGGCTGCGATCGCGGCCTCGTGCGTCGTGATCTTGAGCCGGCCCTCGACGCGCACCGAATGGGAACGGCCGTCGCGCTCGAACGTCCACGGCTGTCCGGTCCGCGAAGGCCCGACGATCATCGCGTGACCCGCGAGCTGCTCGGGCGAGCGTGGCGTGCCCGCGCGGCGCAGGTACGACGGCGCCGCGACGACGATGCGCGGCGACACGCCGATCAGGCGCGCGGTCGCATTCGAATCGGTGAGCGCGCCGAAACGCAACGCGACGTCGATGCGCTCGCCGACGAGGTCCTGGCGCTGGTCGCTCATGAGCAGCTCGATACGCAACGCCGGATGCCTCGCCATGAAGCCGGCGAGTCGCGGGATCACTTCGCGCGCCGCGAAGCCCGACGACAGCGCGACGCGCAGCACGCCCCGCAGCTCGCCCGTGCCGCGCGCGGCGTGATCGGCTTCCTCGAGCGCGTCGAGGATCGGCTCGATCCGCGCGAGATAGTCGGAGCCCGCATCGGTAAGTCGCAGTCCGCGCGTCGTGCGGGTCATGAGCGCGACGCCGATCTCCGCTTCCAGCGCGGCGACGATGCGAGACACCGACGGCTGCGACAACGCGAGTTCGCGTGCGGCCTTCGAGAAACTGCCCGTGCGCGCCACCTGGGCGAACACGCGCAGCGCGAAGATGCGGTCGGTCATGCGGAAATCGAATATGTGCTACTCGAATACGCAGCCTACCCGCACGATCGCGAATGGACAAGATTGCCGTCCGGCGCCGATCGGGCGCGAATAGAAGGAACCTCACCATGAACGCATTGAGCGGAAAAGTCGCGGTCGTCACTGGCGCGTCGAAGGGCATCGGCGCCGAGATCGCGCGCCGGTTCGCGGCAGCGGGCGCGGCCGTCGTCGTCAACTACGCGTCGAGCCGCGCCGATGCCGAACGCGTCGTCGGCGAGATCGTGCGAGCCGGCGGCAGCGCGATCGCGGTGCAGGCGGACGTCTCGCGCGGCGACGACGTACGGCGCCTGTTCGCCGAAGCGAAAACCGCGTTCGGGCAACTCGACGTACTCGTCAACAACGCGGGCGTGTACCGCTTCGAACCGCTCGAAGCCGTGACGGAAGCGGAATACCGCCGCCAGTTCGACCTCAACGTGCTCGGCACGATCCTAGCCGCCCTGGAGGCCGCGCGACATTTCGGTCCGCACGGCGGCAGCATCGTCAACGTGAGCTCGATCGCGAGCGTGAACCAGATGCCGAACTCCGTCGTCTACTCGGCGACCAAGGCCGCGGTCGATTCGATCACGCGCGTGCTCGCGATCGAGCTCGCGCCGCGCAACATCCGCGTCAACGCGGTGGCGCCGGGCGCGACCGCGACCGAGGGGCTCGCCGCGATCGGCGGCGTCGGCACCGACTTCGAGAAGACGCTCGTCGCCGGCATCCCGATGGGCCGCCTCGGCCAGCCCGCCGAGATCGCGAACGTCGCGCTGTTCCTCGCTTCGAACGACGCCTCGTGGCTGACCGGAGAGCGCATCACCGCATCGGGCGGCCAGCGCTGATCGCTGCAGGCTCCGGGCTTCGCCGCGCGGCGCCCGGAGCCATGCCGCGACCGCATCTTCGATGGACGCGTGCGGCGTTCTGCTACAGTCGGCCGCCGCCAAGGGGGATCGCCGATGGGACGCCTGCTTTCGCGCCACGCCTGCGCCTGTGCACTGCTGGCTTCGACCGCGACGACTGCCTCGGCCGCGCCGATCGACGTCGTCACCGAGCGCTACGGCGCGGCGCGCCTCGGCGCGAATCTCGACGAGACCGTACTGACGACCTCGAACGTCGATGTCGCCACGTTCGGCAAGCTGTGGGCGTACCCGGTCAGCGGATCGGTCTATGCGCAGCCGCTGTACGTGCGCAATGTCGCGATCCCGGGCCAGGGCCTGCACGACGTCGTCTACGTCGTCACGATGAACGACCGCGTCTACGCATTCGACGCGAACTCGTCGTCCGGCACGCCGCTGCTCTCGCTCGACATCACGAGCCAGGTACCGGGTTCGACGCCGATCCCGATCCTCGACATCCTCGGCTACAACGACAACATCATCGGCAACGTCGGTATCGAAAGCACGCCGCAGATCGACCTCGCGACGAACACGATGTACCTCGTCGCGCGTACGCGCGAGGCGGGCGCGAACTGCGGGCCGATCCAGCCGACGTTCTGCCAGCGCCTGCACGCGCTCGACATCACGACGCTCGCCGAACGCCCGGGCAGCCCGGTCGTGCTCGGTGGCAGCGTGCCCGGCAACGGCAACGGCAGCTCGGGCGGCATGCTCACGTTCAACCCGAAGATCCAGGACCAGCGCGCGAGCATCGCGCTCGCGAACGGTCGCGTGTTCATCGCGTGGGGCGCGCACAGCGACCAGTTCGCCTACCACGGCTGGGTCATGGTGTACGACGCGTCGACGTTGCAGCGAACCGCGATCTGGACCTCGACGCCGGACGGCACCGCGTTCAACGGCGGCGGCATCTGGATGGCCGGCCGCGCGCCCGCGGTCGACGCCGACGACAACGTCTACTACATGGTCGGCAACGGCACTTACGACGGCGTGCGCAATTTCGGCGAATCGTTCGTGAAGTTCGGCGCGACACCCGACACGCCGATGCTCGACTGGTTCACACCGTCGGTCTACGACGAACTCAACCAGGCCGACGCCGATCTCGGCGGCTCCGGCCCGATCCTGCTGCCGGGCACCGACCGCATCGTCGGCGCCGGCAAGAGCAGCGTGTTCTACGTCACGCGCACGACCTCGCTCGGCCACGAATCCGCGGGCGACGCGAACATCGTGCAGGTGTTCAGCAACGGCGGACAGCAGATCAAGGGCGGCCCCGTGTACTGGAACCGGAGCGGCGGCGTCGGTCCATGGATGTACGTGTGGTCCGACAGCAACAGTCCGACGAAAGCCTATCGGTTCGACACCTCGGACGGCACCTTCGATACGACGCCCGCGTCGCAATCGACGCTGTTCTCCAACAACGGGTCGGCCGGTGGCGTGCTCACGCTGTCGGCGAACGGCAGCGCGCCGGGCTCGGGCGTGCTCTGGTCGTCGATGGCGTTCAGCGGCTCCGATCCGAACAGCGGCGTGCATCCGGGGGTACTGCGCGCGCTCGACGCCGACGACCTCACGCACGAGCTGTGGAACTCGGAGCAGGACGCCGCGCGCGACCGCATGGGCAACTGGCCGAAATTCAGCCCGCCAACCGTGGTCGGCGGTCGCGTCTACATGGCGTCGTTCCCGGGTGACGGCGTCGGCGCGGCCGCGGTCAGCACCTACGGACTGCTGCCGACGCCGGATTTCACGCTCGTCGCATCACCGCCCAACCCGGGCGTGCATCCGGGCGACAGCGTCGTCTACACGATCGACACGCAGGCGCTGCACGATTACTCGGGCACGCTCCATCTCGACGTCGCAGGCCTGCCACCGGGCGCGAGCGCGACGTTCGCGGCGAACGACTTCGTCGCGGGCGGTAGCACGACGCTCACCGTGCAGACCGCCGCGTCGTTGCCGCCGGGTCCGAACACCCTCGTGGTCACTGCGACGGACGGCACACTCAGCCACAGCGAAGACATCGGCCTGCATGCGAGCGATGTTGCTGCCGGAGAAGGCACGATCAGCATCGATTTCGTCGGCACCGGCACGCCGATGGGCGCCCGCGAAAGCGCGGGCGCGGTCGCCGCGGTGAACTGGAATTCGTTCGCAGGATCGAGCGGCAGCGCCACCGGACTCGTCGACGAAACGGGCAGCGCGACCGCCGTGTCGATCGAATGGTCCGCGGCGGGCGTGTGGAGGCCGTCGATTGCCGATACGGCCGGCGACTTCCGCATGATGGACGGCTATCTCAGCGCGACCGATACGCCCGTCGCGGTCAGCGTGAGCGGGCTGCCCGACGACCCTTCCGGCTACTACGTGCATGTCTACGCCGACGGCGACAATCCGCGCGGCCCATCGACCGCGTCCTGCACGATCGCAGCAACCGGCGATGCACCGCGCACGATCGACATCATCGACGCGGCCGGCACCGACTTCGACGGCGACTACGTGGGCGCCGGCTCCGGGCCCGGCAACCATGCGGTGTTCTTCGTCGCCGCCCCCGACTTCACGCTCACCTGCATCGCGGCCGCGGCGCTCGGCACGCCGGCGCGAGCAGCCTTGAACGGACTGCAGATCGTGCACGGCGACCGCCTGTTCGCCGACGGATTCGAGCTCGTACCCGCTCGGCGATAGCCGTCCCGGACACCCGCATGGCCAAGAAATTCGACAGCGGCGTCGATCCACTCGGTGCCCAGTGGCACCTCTTTCCGGAAAGTCCGCGCGATGCATCCGTACCGCTTTTCGCGCCATTCAGCGTGCGCGCTCTCCGTCGCGATCGCCGCGGTCGGCTCGGACCGCCTCGGCTCGCCAGCCGTCGTCGCCGACACGCGCGCTGACATCGGCGCCCCCTACGGCCGCAGTCCGATTGGCTCGTTCGGCGCGCGCACAACTGGTCCTTGAGCGGCTCACGTCGGCGTCGCCTACTGCAACGCACCGCGGTCGTGGAGCACGTCATGCGATTTCGCACATCGATTCGCCTCGCATCGATCGGGCTCGCGCTTGTGACGCCATGCGCCCTCGCTGCGGCAGTGCCGTCAGCCTCGACGGCCGATGCGTCGCACGATTTCGACTTCGAGATCGGCACCTGGAAGACACACGTCTCGCGCCGCACGCACCCGTTGAGCGGTTCGGGCACCTGGGTCGAACTCGACGGAACGAGCGTCGTTCGCAAGCTCCTCGATGGGCGCGCGAATACGGTCGAGTTCGACATCGCCGGTCCTTCGGGCCGGATCAGCGGTGTCGCGCTGCGGCTCTACGACGCGTCGGCGCGGCAATGGAGCATTCACTACGCGCCGCTCGACGCCGGCGCGCTCACGCCGCCCCTGTTCGGCCGCTTCAAGGACGGCCGCGGCGAGTTCCACGGGCTGGACACGCTTGGCGGCCGCAGCATCTTCGTGCGCTTCGTGATCGCATGCGCGACGCCCGATGCCTGCCGTTTCGAACAGTCCTATTCCGACAACGGCGGTCGCACCTGGGAGGTCAACTGGATCGCGACCGATACGCGCGTGCCCGAAGGCCGCTGATCGCGAGATCCGCCGAGCGGCCCTCTCGACGCCCGTCTCGTCGTCGTGGCCCGCCGGCGCCGGCATGGCATGGCCGGGCTGCCCGAGCGCGGACGTTGCGGGCAGGCCGAGTTCGGTGACCTGGTTGCGCGACGGCAAGCCGACGACGAGACAGCGGCGGCGTGCATCGTAGGCGCGGCTCATGAACTCGTTCGTCGTGATGCCGCGTACGCTGTTTCCGGGTCCGATCGACCCGGCGGTCGGCTCGCTCCCCGAAAGCCGCGTGAGTACGCCGGCATCCGGCACGTTCCCATTTGTCCCATAGTGGGCTGTAAGCAACGAAATTGCCTTCGAGCGGAACAAGACAAGAGCCGATCGCGTCGTACGCGTGCGTGCCGAATACGGCTCGCGTCGCGCCGACCACGCCGACGGATCCGACGCTGCCGTCGCCGCACGCGATCGCGCCCGCATCCGTCGCATCGCCATCTTGCTCGCGATCGCGTAGTGGCCGTTCGCGAGGGCAACGAGTCCGCCCTCATCTGCTCGAAACCGGGAGCGAGGCGAAAGTACGGTCCATGCGGTAGACCTCGTGCGACACAGGAGCTCTTGTCGCACCGACGGCGTGCGATCACGCGTGCGCGCGGTTCCTCACCATCATGCCACCGATCTCCTTGACCAATTTCGCAGCCACGCCGACGGTGAGGTCGGCGATGTCGCAGCGCGGGTTGTACTCGACGATATCGGCGCCTACGATCGGCCGATCGATCGACTGGATGAGGTCGATGACGCGGCGCACGCTCAGGCCACCGGGCTCGCGGTGCGAGACCCCCGGGGCGTAGGCGGGATCGAGTGCGTCGATGTCGATCGACACGTACACGGGCGAATCGAAGTCGAAGCGCAACGGCACGTCGCAACGCGACGCCTCGACCACCTCGACGCCGAAGCGGGCGAACTGCTTGCGGTGCTCGTCATTGATCGTGCGCAGGCCGACCTGCACAAGACGGTCGACCAGCCGTTCTTCCATGATGCGCGCGAACGGCGACGCATGCGAACGCGGGTTTCCCTGATAGCAGTGGTAGATGTCGGGGTGCGCGTCGATGTGCAGCACAGACAAGCGCGGATGGCGCGACCGCATGCCACGCAGGACCGGATGCGTGATCGCATGGTCGCCGCCGAGGCTGACGAGCGGATCGCCCGCTTCGATCGCGTGCGCGACCGCATGCTCGATCGTCTGCCACGGATCGGTCGCCGCATCGAAGTGCAGGTCGCCATGGTCGACGACGGCACCCTGCGCGCCAAGGTCGAAGCCGGTCTCGCTCCACGTGCTGTAGGCGTCGCAGAACAAGTGGGCGCGAATGCGCGCCGGCGCTTCCGACGCACCGCGCAGGTACGACGAATTGTCGTCGTTGGGAATGCCGAGCAAGGCAATGCGTGTCATCGGTCAAGCTCCGCCGCAGCCGGCGAAAGTAGCCCGGTCGAACCGCCAGGTCCACTCCGCGAAGGACGAAAACGGGGTAGGAAAATCCCTCATGCGGTTGTCGCCTCCTCGCAGCAGCGCGCAGCGGCGAGGTTGCGAGGGCCACACGCCCGCATCGCGGACTCGATCCGCTGCAACCTGAACGCCCGCACAGTCGGGCAGCGCCTATACTCGCGTCGTTGCGGCCGCGGGGCCCCGACCATGCGCATTTTTCGATCTTTCCATTCCTCCATCGCCATGCGGGTGCTGGGCTCGGGTGTCGCCTGCGCGGCTGCGATCTCCGTACGCGATGCTAGCGCGACCCTTGCGATCGTCGATCTCGGCCAATGGCCCGGCGCGACGCAGGACTGGGCCGGCGTCGCCGGCATGAGCGCGGACGGCGCCGTGATCGTAGGTTCCGATGAAGGGCGCGCGTTCCGCTGGGACGGCAGCCTGCACGAGATCGCCGGCGCGAAGACGGCGTCCGCTGCGAACGCCGACGGTTCGATCATCGTCGGTACGACGTCGGCCGAACGCGCATTCCGCTGGTCGAATGACGACGGCCTGCAGGATCTGGGCACGGTCGCGGGTGGAACCGGCAGCGAGGCGCTCGGCGTCAGCGCCGACGGCAGCATCGTCGTCGGTCGCGCGACGACCGCAGCGGGTTCGGTGCCGTGGATCTGGGGCGTCGGCGGTGGCATGCGCAGCCTGGGTGCGCTCGACGGTGCAACCAGCGGAAGCGCGACCGCCGTCAGCCGGGACGGCACGGTCGTCGTAGGGTCGTCCGGCAACCGCGCGTTCCGCTGGACCGTCGACGGCGGCATGCAGGACATCTCCCCTCCTCTGTCCGATACCGGCTGGGCGGCCGCGAATGCGGTGAGCGCGGATGGCGAAGTCGTCGTCGGCTGGTACAGCTACGCCACCGGCGTTGGCGTGCGTCCGCTGCAGTTCCGCTGGTCCGGATCGGAGGGCTTTTCCGACCTTCCATCCGAGTGGGGCGCGACCAGCCCAGGCAGCGCACGGGCTGCGGACGAACACGCGACGCACATCTACGGCCGGCTGTTCATGGCACTGATCGATGCGAGCGTCTGGTCGCGTGCGACCGGCACGGTCAAGCTCGCCGACGTGTTGCAGGCGGAAGGCCTCGACCTCGCGGGCTGGACGCTCATGGAAGCCGTCGCCGCGAGCGATGACGGCGACGTCGTTGCGGGCATCGGCACGCGCCAGGTCGGCGATGACGTCGCCTACCTGAGCTGGCGCGTGTCGGGGATCAACAGCGTCGGTCCGATCTTCACCGACGGATTCGACGCCGCCGATTGAAGCGCGCCACGCGCGCAGGCGCGCGGGGCACTGCCGTTGCGAATGCGCCGACGCCTGCGCCGTCGCGCCGCGACGATGCACGCCGTCACGGCAGTTCCCAGCCGTCGGCGAAGATCACGTCGGGGACGCGCTCGATCGCGCCCATGTCATACGTTCCTGCGGCGTCCGGCTTGGGGAGGTCCTGCGGACGCAGGGTGCCGACGAGGTCGGCGATGTTGCCGGGGCCCGGCCCGCAGGCGTCGACCGCGGCGGAATCGGGGCCGGGTACATACATCCCGGCGGAATAGGCGCCGCTCGTGTCCCATTGCGGGTCCGCGACGACGAGATCCGTGACGCCGGGCTGGCCGGCCAGCGCGCTGTCCTCGTGCACGAGCACGCAATCCACGTGGAACGTCGAGCCCACCGGGGCCGCGAGCACGACTCCGGCCGCGCCGCCGCCATCCCACAGGATGCTGTTGCCGGCGCTGAATCCGCCCGGCGCGTCGTAGCGGATCAGGGCATCGTCGTCGTCGCCGTTGTCGGCGATCGTCACGTAGCGCAGGTCGAGATAGCCGCCGGACGAGCGCACGAGCTCGGGCGCGCCGTGGTTGGCCGCGACGTGCGCGTCGATCAACGTGGCGCCGGCGCCCGATGCCCCGATCTGCAGCACGCTCGCGTGCGCGGCGTCGTTGTCGGCGAATACGAGGTTCCACGCGAGCAGGCTCGCGTCGCCGGCGAGCGCGAGCGCGCCGCCGGTACCGGTCGCATGGTTGCCGCGGAAGCGAGGACAGTCGTCGAACACGCCGCCGCATCCGACCGTGAACGGTGCGTCGATCATGAGCAGGCTCGTGTCGGCATACAGCGCACCGCCGTCGCCACCTGCGCTGTTGTCGTCGAATTGCACGCCGCGAAACAGCAGCGACCCGCCGGCGCCGACGCCGGTGAGGTAGAGGCCGCCGCCGCTGCCGCCCGCGCTGTTGCCGGCGACCGGCGCGAGCTTGAGCGGATTGCCCGCGCCGAGATTGAAGGAGCCGCCCGACGCCCATGCGCCGCCACCGTCGCCGGTCGCGGTGTTCGAGCGGATGCCGACCGCGGGGTCGACCTCCGTCGATGGCGACGGATACAACGCGGTCGTGCACGCCTGCTGTGCGATGCCGCCGCCGTTGCCCGCCGCGACGTTGCCCGAGATGTCGCAGTAGCGGTCGCAGTAGACGTCCGCGTTCGCGCAATAGAGGCCGCCGCCGTCCTGGGTCGCATGGTTATCGCGGATCGCCGCGGCGGCCACGTTGCCGACGAAGATCAGTTGCGGCGCGCCGGCCGCGGTCGCTTCGACGCTGACGCCACCGCCATAGTCCGCGGTGTTGTCGTGCACGTCCGCTTCGAACAGCGTGAGCACGACGTTTCCGCGCGCGCGCACGCCGCCGCCGTTGCCGGCATGGTCGCCGCCCGTGATCGCGATCTGGCCCAGCGTGACTTCGAAGCGTCGCGCATCGCCGGCCACGCTGCCGTCGACGTCGATGACCGGGACGCCGCCGTTGCCGGCTCCGTCGAGCACGGCGGGCGCGCCCGCCGCCTGCAGGTGGCACGAGGGCATGCTCCCGTTGAGCGAGATGCCGCTGCTCGCGGCCGGTGTCGGGATCGAGATCGCCGCGGCCGCGTAGGCCTGCGCACTGGTGACGTAGACGGTGAGGAAATCGGGGCTCGACGACGCCGCCCACGCGTCGACCGCGTCCTGGATCGTCGCATAGTCGCAATCGGGATCGCTCGCCGGGCCGACGAATACGTACTGCGCCGATGCCGCAGGCGCGGCAAGCAGGGCGGCGAAGCGGAGCAGCAGGATGGACAGCGGGTGCGAGGCGTGCGGCATGGCGGATCTCCCTTTGCCCCGATGAACGTCCAACGGCGGCCGAATGAGACATCGGCCGCGACTACTTCGTCCGTGCGAACGTTTCTTCCTCGCCGCTATCGCGTGCGGGATCGTAGGTGCTGCCGTTGCGGATGTAGGTCTCGCTGCGCGTGATCGTGCCCGCGGCGTCGAGCCGCAGCCAGAACGCGTGTTCGTGCGAACCTTGCGCGTCCTGCAGGTTGGCGCCGTCGACGAATCGGAAGCGGTAGGCGCCCGACGCGTCGGTCGCTTCGAGCCGCAGCCGCGGCGCGTTGCCTTGCGGGCAATAGTGCGTCGCGAGCAGTCGATCGCCGTCCATCGTATAGACGGTCATCGATTCCCG
>DASTSE010000400.1:0-2469 GCA_035760865.1 Dokdonella sp. | reverse complement strand
AGGGCGACCGCACGGCGGACATGGTCGCGCGCTTCCGGCGCGAAGCGCAGGCGGCGGGACGTCTCAACCATCCGAACATCGTCGCGATCTACGAGTTCGACGAGGACGCGGGCACGTCCTTCATCGCGATGGAGTTCGTCGAGGGGCGCGAGCTCAAGGAATGCTTCACCGCCGAGGAGCGCTTCACGCTGCAGGACGTCGCGAAGATCATGTCGCAGATCCTCGACGCGCTCGACTACTCGCACCGCCAGGGCGTCGTGCATCGCGACATCAAGCCCGCCAACATCTTCCTGCAGGCCGGCGGCACGGTGAAAGTGGCCGACTTCGGCATCGCGCACATCGAGTCGTCGAACCTGACGCAGGTCGGCACCGTCGTCGGCACGCCGAACTACATGTCGCCCGAGCAGATCATGGGGCTGCCGGTCGACGGTCGCTCGGACCTCTTCTCCGCTGGCGTGATCCTGTACCAGTTCCTGACCGGCGAGCGGCCGTTCGCGGGATCGACGACGACGACGATGCAGAAGGTGCTGAAGGAGGAGCCGCTCGCCCCGTCGCTGCTCAACGTTCAACTTCCGCCGGCCATCGACGCGGTGATGCACAAGGCGCTTGCAAAACGTGCCGACGAACGCTACCAGACCGCGCGCGAGTTCTCGCTCGCGCTCGCCGCGGCGATGCGCCAAAGCGTCCCGACGAGCGCGACGCCTGCCGACGGCGATGCGACGGTGCCGAACATGGTACCGGACGTCGCGGGTGCGGCCGCGACGATGCACACCACGCCGCCGACGCCCGTTTCGTCAGCCTCAGTGGCGACCGGTGGCGGGCCGGTGACGACCGCTGCGACGCACGCCAATGGCACCGCCGGAGCAGCGTCCGTACCCGCGGCCACGATGCCGCAGCGCCGTGGCGCGGCGGTCGCAATCGTCGCGGTGCTCGCGACGATCGGCATCGCGGCACTCGCCGCGACCTGGTGGCTGTTCCCGCGCGGGGGGCCGGACGCGCCCGCCGCGGATGCTGCACGCGCAAGCATCGCGTCCGTCGCGCCACCCGCGACGACGCCCGGCTCGACGTCGGGCGCGCCGGTGGCGGCTTCGGCGCCGTCCACGACCGCCTCGTCCACCACCTCCGCTTCGTCGGCTCCTGCGCCATCGACGACGGCTCCGGCGGGTACCGCGATGCAGGCGAGCGCAATGCCATTGTCAGCGTCACCCCAAGCGACGCCATCGGTCGCCGCTCCGCCTGGGACACTCGTCATCGCGGCGGTCGGCCTCGCCGATCCGACCAGCCCGCGTTACGCGGCCGATCCCTCGCTGCTCCAGGCCGACGTGCGCGCCGATTCGAAGCGGCAGCTCGTCGAAAAGGCCGTCATGATGTTGCTCGATCGCAAGTCGTTCGCGAGCCACTACGGCGCCCTGGAGTCGCACGTGCTGTCGCAGAGCCCGAGCTACGTCGGCGCCGTCCTGCGCGAGGACGCGCCGGCCATCGGCAAGAACGGCCTCATGTCGATGACGATGCAGGCCGTCGTCGACGTGGATGCGGTACGCAAATCGCTCGATCGCATGTCTCGCGACGAGCGCATCGAGCTCATACGGGCGAGCGGCGACCCGAAGGTCGCGGTGCGCATCGCCGTGCGCGACGAAACGACGCCGAACGCGCCCGCGCGGCCTTCGCCGGCCGGCGAGAACATCCTGAAGGAGCGCATCCAGTCGTTCGGTTTTCGCACGTGGACCGACCAGGCCGAGGGGCCGGGCGCGCGCGATGCCGATTTCATCGTCAGCGGAGAGGCGACCATGCGAAGGCTGTCGACGCGCCTCGCCGCCTCGGGTCTCGTCATCACGAAGTACGCGATCGCATCGTGGACGGTCAAGTGCACCGACCGCGCCACTGGCGAGGAGATCTACTACAACACGACGCTGCCGAAGGGACTCGGCAGCTACGCGAGCGAGGAGGAGGCGCTGCGCGCGGTGGGCGCGAAGGTCGCGGACCAGTTCAGCCGCGACTTCTTCCTCGGGCACGTGCCGATTCGCGGGCGCAAGATATCGCTCGTCATCGAGGGGCTGCCGGACGCCGGATCCGAGGCGCTGATCGCGCGCGAGCTGATCGGCCTGCCCGCGGTGATTGCGGCCACGGCCGATGCGCACGCGAAGCCGCCCGTCTACGCGCTGCAGATGGCCGCAGGCGCGGGCAACGACGCGATCTCCACCGACGTCGTCGCCCCGCTCAACGCGAAGCTCGGGGCATCCTGCTTCGCGCTCGCGGGCAGCGCCGGCGACAGGGTCACCCTCGCCTTCGGCGCGAGCTGCGCGCTCGACCTGCGCGCGAAGCTCGAGAGCACGCCGCCGGCGGGCTTGTATGGCGCGCCGCCCGAGCGACGCAAGGCGGTGATCAAGAATCCGGAGACGCTGCGCAAGCTGATGGTGTAGCCCCGGCGTCGCGCCGGCCCGCTCAGTCCTGGATGCGGAAGCCGACCTT
>DASTSE010000399.1:0-4407 GCA_035760865.1 Dokdonella sp. | reverse complement strand
AACTCGATGATTGTTTTTGAGTTGGACATATTGTGCTCCGGTTAGACGGAACGGTTGATAGGATCGAAATGCAAATACCCTGAAAGCGTGGCATTGCAAAGCGGTAGGTATGAAGTCAATCAAAGGGGACGGAACAACTATACGCTCGAGAATCCCGAGCCCCCGCGGCCGCCGGTGGGACTCGCGGTCGAGGCGCTTCGAGAAGACAGGCCTTCTCGCGCCGCTGCGCCCCACCCTACCAAGGCCGTGTGCCGCGTAGGGCGGTACGCGCGAAGCGCGTGCCGCCGCCCAGACGTAGAGACGATCAATCCCGCCGCAGACCGCGCATCGCGCCCGACACGAACATCGCGAACACCCACGCCAGCGCCCCATTGACGACGAGATGCCCCTGCTTCGCCGTATCGGCGAGCCCGTCGCCGAGAATCGTGACGGCGAGCGTGCCGAGCATCGTCACCACCACGAGCGCGGTGAAATCGAGCGCACGCGAACCGCGACGCAGGCCCGGCCGCCAGAGCAATACGAACAGCGCGAGCAGCGGCGCCGCGAGCAGGCCGAGCTGCAGCCACGGCCACGCGTGCAGCAGGCGGCCGAGGCTCGGCAGCGCGGGAATCGTCGCGAACTCGCCGCCTTCGATCTGGCCGAGGTTCTTGGCGATCCACGGGTCGAGCGCGAGCGGGGCGTGGCCGGCGAGGCGCAGCGTGAGGCGCGGATGGGTCGCGAGCGTGCGCAGTTCGGCCGCGCGGTCGAAGCCCGCGAGACCCCTGCAGACGCGCTCGGGGAGATCCGGGAATTCCCACGCGTGGTGGCCGCTGTAGATCGCGCAGTCGGGATCGACGTGCAGCTCCTCGAGCAGCGCGCGGCGGTCGTCGGCGAACGGCAGCAGCGCGGTGAACAGGACGTCGGCGCGGTTGTACTGGTCGATAGCGTCCATCATCGCGCCTTCGCGGTGCAGCTGCGCGACCTGCAGCCAGCAGCCGACGAGCGCGCCGAGGCCGAGCGCGAGCGCGCGCCAGCTCGCATGGCCGAGACGCACGCGGTCGAGTACGAACACGGTCGCGGCGAGCCCGAGCGGCAACACGAGGTGCTGGATCTTCGAGGTCGCGAGCAGCACGGCGGCGAGCGCGAGCAGGCCGAAACGCTTCGCGCTGCGCGCGTCGTCGCGCCAGAGCAGCGCGAGCGCGAACGTCGCGTAGGCGGCGAGCAGCGCGGTCCATTCCGCGTAGAAGGTATTCAGGTACAGCGTGTTGCCGGGATCGGCGAACAGCAGCGGCAGCAGCGCCGCATTGGCGATCGCCGCGCGCGCGTCGCCGCGGCGCAGCCACGCGCGCGACAACGCGATCGACAATGCGAGCAAGGCGAGCCAGCGCAACGCGCCGACCCAACGCACGTCGTGCACGGGGCCGCCGCCGAGGGCTTCACCGACCTTCCAGATCGCCGCGGTCGCGCCGGTGAACGCGAGCTCGCTCGACCAGTAGCACATCGGGTCGTCGGTCGCGATGAAGCGGTAGTCGGAGAACGGCGCCTGCGGGCTGTTCCGCTGCGGCGGAATCGTCGCCGGGCGGTCCGGATAGAAGTGGAAGCAGTTCGTGTAGCGCGTCTGGTCGTAGCTGTTCGCGTACGCGTGCAGTGGGTCGTGCGACCACAGTGCGAACGCGCGCAGGGTGCCGATCGCCCACAGCGCGGCGAGCAGCAGCCAGAGGGTCCGCGGGGTCGTTCGCTCGCTGGCCAACCGGGTCGCTCCTCGGCAATTCCACCGGCGCGCGGGCCGGAACAGCCTTCTAGTCTAGGTGGCGGACGTGACAGGGCTCAAACCGGCGCCCGTTTCGTCGACCGGTTCACATTCGGGACGTCGACCGGTTCGCCCGCCGAGCGCGACGCGGCTCCGGGCACCGCCCCCGGGACCCGGTGCTAGGATGACTTCCACTCGGGGAATCCTCTCCGGAGGGAGCTGTCATGAGAACGCGTCTTGGCCATTACGACATCGTCGCCGAACTGGGCCGCGGCGGCATGGGTGTGGTCTACAAGGGGTACGAGGCCTCGTTGCACCGCTACGTCGCGATCAAGGTGCTGGCGGATTCGCTCGCCCACGACGAAGCGATCAAGGAGCGCTTCCTGCGCGAAGCGCGCAGCATGGCGGCGCTCAACGACCCGCACATCATCCAGATCTACTTCATCGGCGAAGACGAGGGCCAGACCTACTTCGTGATGGAGTTCGTCGAGGGCGAATCGCTCGGCTCGATGCTCAAGCGCGACCATCGCCTCACCGTCGAGCAGGCGGCGAAGGTGATCCAGCAGACCGCGCTCGGCCTCGCGACCGCGCACGACCGCGGCGTCGTGCATCGCGATATCAAGCCCGGCAACCTCATGATCACGAGCCGCGGCTCGGTCAAGATCGCCGACTTCGGCATCGCGCTGTCGAACCAGGACCTGTCGAAGAAGCTCACCACGACCGGCGAGTTCGTCGGCACGCCGGGTTATCTCTCGCCGGAAGTCTGCCTCGGCAAGCCGGTCGACCAGCGCTCGGACATCTTCTCGCTCGGCATCGTGCTGTTCGAGATGCTGACCGGCAAGATGCCGTTCAACGACGAATCGCCGCTCGGCCTCATGCTCGAGGTGGTGAAGGCGCAGATCCCCGACGTGCGCGAACTCAACCACGACGTCGATCCGCAGGTCGCGCAGATCCTCGCGAAGATGATCGCGAAGGAGCCGGCCGAGCGTTACCAGAACTGCCACGACCTCGTCGCCGACCTCAACACGCATCCGCTCGTGTCCAAGGGCGGCCCGATTACCGTGCAGACGAAGATGTCGCCGGCCGCGGCGACGATGATCGGCCAGAAGACGCCCGTCTCGGGCCAGGCTTCGCTGCCGCAGACGCCGCAGACGCCGATGCGCAATGTCGCCGCGCAGGCGAATACGCGCATCACGCCGAGCGGCCAGCCGCTGCCGCCGCCGATGCAGGGTGGCCACCAGGCCGTGCTCGACCGGCCGACCGCGGTCGGCGGCCAGGCGTCGCGCAGCTCCGCGCTGCCGTGGGCGATCGCGGCGGTCCTGCTGCTCGGCGTCGCCGGCGGCAGCTACGCGCTGCGCGACCGCATCCCGCTGCTGGCGAACCTGTTCGGCACGCCCGCGCCGACGGTCGTCGCCACCGCGACGACGCCGACGTCCACCGCGACGGTCGGCGCGACGACCGCGACGAACCCGGCGATGACGAACCCGCCGCCGGCGCCGCCGAGCGCGACGAGCGTTGCCGCGACGACCGCGCCGAACACGCCGGCGACCGAGGCGTCGACGGCCGCGACCACGACGCCGGCCGCGCCGCCCGCGGTACCGCCGACTGAAGCGGTCGCGAGCACGACCGATGCGGGCGCCGACTCGGGCGCGCCGGCCGCGCGCGCCTCGCAGGCGGGCATGGAAGCGCTGCACGAGCTGCCCGCGGCGAAGGCGGCCGAGGATGCCGCGCAGGCGCCGGGCCCGCGCATCGCGAAGGCCACGCCGGTCGAACCGCCGGCCGCGCCGCCGAAGCCGCGCGTGCCGACCATCGCGGTCGTGGCGAGCGGCGACGACGTGATCTCGTCGCCCGCCGAGGACGCGCTCGTGAGCATGCTGCAGAGTCGCGGCTTCCGCGTCATCGAAGGCGGCCGCGGCCGCGGCGATTCGCCGAACCTGCGCGCGCTGGTGGGCAAGGCGGACGCGGTCGTGTTCGTGCACGCGCGCCCGGTCGGCACGCAGCAGATGAACTACTACGGCCAGAGCTCGACCCTCTACACGGTGCAGCTCGGCGTGCGCGCTTACCGCGTCTCGGACGGCAGCGTGCTCTGGCGCAGCGGCGGCGAGCAGGTCAACTTCACGAGCCTCAATGCGGCCGAGAAGGCGCGCGAAGCGATCGAACCGCTGCTCGACGCGGTCGACACGCAGCTCGCCGAGTTCCGCTCGCGCGGTCGTCGCGGTTGATCGCATGCCGGACGCGCCGAGTCGGGAAGGTGCGGTAACGCGCTTTCCCGACACCCGGTTGGGGGAGGGACCGACGCGGCTGCGCGCGCGCGCAGTCGCGTCGGGTATTCGCGGCCCGCGGCGCCGCCGCGCCTGGATGCCTCATTGCGCGACGTGACGCCGGTCGACGACATCGCTGCCCTGCTCGAACGCGCCGGCGCCGGCGACGACGGCGCCTGGCGCCGCCTCGTCGACCTCGTCTACCCCGACCTCAAGCGCCTCGCGCGCGGCGCACGCGCGCAGCCGCGCGACGCCACGCTCGGCACCACCGCGCTCGTGCACGAGTGCTACCTGCGCCTCGCGCGCGCGGCCGGCCTGCCGCAGCAGGGCGACCTTCGCCTCGAGCACGCGCCGCTCGCCCGGCATGGCCTCCAGCGCGCGGTCGAGCACGGCCTGGGCCTCTGCGTGGTTCTGGCG
>DASTSE010000398.1:0-4411 GCA_035760865.1 Dokdonella sp. | reverse complement strand
CGGGCGACCGCGAAGGCTTCCTGCGCCTCTACGACCACTTCGCGCCACGCGTGCGCCTCTATCTCAGGGGTCTCGGTTCGCCCGAGGCGGTCGCGGAAGACCTGACCCAGGAAGCCTTCCTGCGCCTGTGGCAGAACGCCGGCGCCTTCGACGCGGCACGCGGCAGCGTATCGACCTGGTTGTTCCGGATCGCACGCAACCTCCATATCGATCGCGTCCGCCGCGAGCCGGAGTGGTACCTCATGCCGGACGAGCAGCCCGAGGATCGCGACGGCTACGCGACGTCCGCCGAAAGCCATGCCGATTGCGCCGATCTCGGCGCGCGGATCGAACGCCTGCCCGCTGTGCAGGCTCGGCTCATCCGCATGTCCTACTTCGAAGCGAAATCCCATCAGGAGATCGCCGACGAACTCGGCATGCCGCTCGGTACGGTCAAATCCTACCTGCGGCGTGCGTTCCTCAAGCTGCAGTCGCGAATGCAGGACCCGGTATGACACCACGGCATCACCTCGACGAGGCCACCGTCGTCAGCTATGCGACGGGCGCGCTGTCCCCCGAAATGGCCGCGGTGGCCGCCACGCACCTGGAGCTGTGCAGCCACTGCCGCGCCGTGCTCGCATCCGCGGAGCGCGTGGGCGGTGCGCTGCTCGGGCAGCAGAAGCCGCAACCGACAGGAGCGGAGCGGGAGCGACAGCTGCGCGACGCGATGGCCGAGCGCCTGAGCGCGGCGCCCGCGCACGGCGGGTTCGTGCGCGACACGCCCGAGCCCCCTGCCGACCCCGACGGCCTGCCGAGGCCGCTGCATGCGTTTTTCGGGCCTTCCTGGCGAGCGCTGAAATGGCGCTGGATGGGCCCGGGCGTGCAGATGATCCGCTCTGCGAAGAGCAGCGGCGACACGTTGATCCTGCTGCGGATCGGCCCCGGCAAAGGCATGCCCGTGCACAGCCACGGAAGCACGGAACTCACGCAAATCCTGCGCGGCGCGTACGAGGACGAACTCGGGCACTTCAGCGCGGGCGACGTCGCCGACCTCGGCCCGGACGTGACGCATCGTCCGGTCACGTCGCCGGGTGGCCCGTGCATCTGCGTCGCCGCGCTCGATGCGCCGTTGCGCTTCCCGGGCTGGCTCGCGCGAATGGTGCAGCCGCTGGTCGGGCTCTAGCGGTCGGAGCGGGCCTCTCGCACGGCGAGGCGATCACGACCGGGCATCGTCACGGGCGACGCCGCAGCGTGATCGCCAGCGCAGACAGCAGTCCCCTGACGAGCGCGTTCGCGATCGCATGCGGTCCTTCGCGTCGAGCCGCTCGAGGATGCTCGTCGAGTGCGCCACGATCGCATCCTCGCTCACGCGGAGCATGCCGACGTCGACCTCTGGCTCGCGACGGATATTCCGGATCGCATCGACGCCATCCATTGAGGGCATCTGCGGTTCCACCGCCGCAGCGTCGGGTCGGCGTACGTGCAACGGCTCGATCGCATCGCTCGCGTGCCGCGTCGACGCATGCGAGCGCGGCGAGCACGGGCGACCCCGCGAGCGCGATGGCTCGCACGCGCGAGGCAGCGGGGCTCGCCGCAAGGAGCCTGCCGGACCGCCGTCGTCCACCCCATGTCCCCGCATCGATCCCGACGTCGATACTCGTCCGCGCACCGGGTCGCGCCAGCGCCGGCATCGGGCGGCCAACACCCGATCGGGTAGGTCCGCGACCACCCGATCGGGATTGATGCGTCGGCGCGCGTGCCGCACGATCGCGGTTCCGGGGCATGTGCCGTGCGGAGTTGCGAGCCGAATATTTCGACCGGCGTGGGCCGGCCGCACCGCCTGTCCTGCCAAGGATGTTGTCCGTCGTTTCCCGCCACCACGGGCCGAAGGAGGCCATCGCATGAAAGATCCCATCCACGATGCCGAAATGCCTGACGGCGCACGGCGGCGCGTGCTCGCAGCCGGTGCCGCGATCGGCGCGGGCCTCGCGCTGTCGCCGCTGCTCGGCAATGCATCTCCGCGAACGCATTCACCTTCCCAACCTGCAGGAGCATCCTCGATGAGCTCGACCATCACGACCAAGGGCGGCGTGCAGATCTTCTACAAGGACTGGGGCCCGAAGGACGCCACGCCGATCGTCTTCCACCACGGCTGGCCGCTGAGCGCGGACGACTGGGACAACCAGATGCTGTTCTTCCTTTCGAAGGGCTTCCGCGTCATCGCCCACGATCGCCGCGGTCACGGCCGGTCCACGCAGACGAACGACGGCAACGAGATGGACACCTACGCGGCCGACATGCAGGAGCTCGCCGATCATCTCGACCTCAAGGGGGCGATCCACATCGGCCATTCGACCGGAGGCGGCGAAGTCGCACGCTACGTCGCGCGTGCGAAGGCCGGCCGCGTCGCCAAGGCCGTGCTGATCGGTGCCGTGCCGCCGATCATGCTGAAGACGCCGGCCAATCCGGGCGGCTTGCCGCTCGAGGTCTTCGATGGATTCCGCAATGCGCTCGCCGCCAATCGCGCGCAGTTCTACCTCGACGTACCGAGCGGGCCGTTCTACGGCTACAACCGCCCCGGCGCAAAGGCGGACCAGGGCGTGATCTGGAACTGGTGGCGCCAGGGCATGATGGGCGGCGCGAAGGCGCATTACGACTGCATCAAGGCCTTCAGCGAGACCGACTTCACCGAGGACCTCAAGAAGATCGGCGTGCCGACGCTGGTCATGCATGGCGAGGACGACCAGATCGTGCCGATCGCCGACTCCGCCCTGCTCTCGGTCAAACTGCTCCGCCATGGCACGTTGAAGACGTACAAGGGGCTCCCGCACGGCATGTGCACGACGCATCCGCAGGTCGTCAATCCCGACCTGCTCGCTTTCGTCACGTCCTGAGCAAACGGCCGGCTGGCCGTGCGACCGCGGGCGCTGCCGACGTTGCAGGCGCGGTCGCTCGGCCATCTTTCTGAACGACGCGAACCGTGCCGCCGGGCGGGCAATGAGCGAGCACCCTCGACGGGATGCGCTCATGAATGCGAATAGGGCTGCTGTTCGCAGGTGGCTCGACTCCCGCCCAGAGTACCTACGATGACCGTTTCGAGTCGCGCTGGCTCCAGAGTCGCTGCGACCCGCTGCAGGCGCTGCGTCGAAACGGTCTCGAGCGCATCGACGAACGCCTCGATGTGCACGGCGGCCGCGCCGCGTTCCATATTGCGCAGCAGAAAGGAACCCATGCCCTGGAGACTCGCCGCGTCGACGAGCAACGCACCGGTCGCGGAGCGACGTTGCCGCTCGAGTTCGCCGATCGTGACTCCCGCGTCGGCGAAGCGTCGGAGTTCGCTTCGTGCTGCGGCGATCCCTCGTTCGAGCTTGTCCGGGCTGAGCGCGACAGCGATCCGCCACAGGCCGTCGACGTCCGCCTGCGGATCGACCAGTTCCGAATGCACCGAATAGGTGAGCGCCTGCGCTTCGCGCAGGCTCGCGACGAGCCTCGATGCGTAGCTGCCGCCGAGGATCCGGTTCGCGAGCCACGCCGCTACCCCATCCGCCTCCTCGAACGAGATCCGCGTGCCGATGAACACGCTCGAACTCCTGGCGCCGGGATCGGGCACCCAAGTCGTCCCGCCACGATCCGGCATCGCGAGCGGGGTCGATCGCGCAGCCGGCATCACCGACCGACGCCAGGGACGCAAACGTCGCTCGAACTCGGCCGCGCAACCGGCTGGATCGATTCCGCCGAGTGCGACGAGCTTCAGCTCGTGCGCGCCGAGCATCTCGGCGTGGCAGGCGCGCACATCGTCGACCGTCAGCGTTTCGAGGCAGCCGATCCGCTCATCGAGCGTCGGCTCGTGGTGCGGATGACCGGCTTCGAACAGGCGTCGCGACAGCACAGCGGATGCCCGCGCGCGAGGATCGAGCGCATGGCGACGCAGCTCGGCCGCAAGCGTTGCGCGTTCGCGCGCGACGCCGTCGGGATCGAAGTGCGGTTCGACGAGGCACTGCGCAAGGAAGTCCGCGAGCATCGGCAGGTCTTCGGTGCAAGCGAGCGCCGAAAACGTGACCCGTGCGGCCCCCGATTCGAACGACAGTGACGCACCACTGCGTTCGAACACGTCGGCGACGCTGCGCCGATCGCGTTGCTGCGTGCCGCCGACGAGCAAGCGCACCGCCAGTTGCTGCAGCAACGCGGTCCGACCGTCCGCGATCGGCGTCCTGAACGAGCCCACCAGCGCGACGAGCGGCGATGCCTGCACGCGCATGCCGACGAAGCGACCGAAGTTGAGGGAGAGGTCTTCCATTCCGTCACGCCGCGGAGCGCGTTCGCCGACCAGCTGCGCCCTCATGGCTCGTCCACGCCGGCCGCGACGCAACGAACGCGCACGCATGCGTCGTCGCGCAGGTAGAGCTCGCCGACGCGCTGGACGTCCTGCGCT
>DASTSE010000397.1:0-6649 GCA_035760865.1 Dokdonella sp. | reverse complement strand
TGCTGCTGCCGGAGACGCGCGTGGAGCGTTTCCTGGTCGCATCGCAGGCGATGCCGCAGTCGCTGTGGAACGACTGGCGCGAGGAACGCGCCGCGCGTACGAGCGGCATCGGCAGCTGGGCCAGCCAGCTCGGCGTGCCGGTCGCCGCGCTCGCCGCCGCGAACGCGATCGCCGAGGATGCGACCGTGCTGCCGGCGACGCGCCTGCTGCTGCCCGGGCGCGAAGCCGAACCGGCCGACGAGCCGCCCCCTGCGCAGCACGGCGCGCGCGTGCACGTGGTCGCCGCGGGCGACACGCTGTCGGGCGTCGCGCACCGCTACGGCATTCCACTGCGACGCCTGCGCCAGCTCAACCCGCATGCCGTCCGCACGCTGCGGCTCGGCGACAAGCTGCGTCTCGACGCGAGCTGAGCGCCTGCACCCTGCGCGCCCGCCTCGCGCGGCGCGACGCATGCCGCGGCCGAGCGCCGGGGCGGTGCCGCGGCGCCAGCTGCTAGAATCCGCCCTTTCCTACGCGACGATCCTGGAGAGCACATGGGTTTCCTGCACGGCAAGCGCGCCCTCGTCACGGGCATCCTCAGCCAACGCTCGATCGCCTGGGGCATCGCCAACGCGATGCACCGCGAAGGTGCCCAGCTCGCCTTCACCTACGTCGAGGAGAAGCTCAAGGACCGCGTCGACGAAGCGGCGACCGCGTTCGGCTCGAACATCGTGCTGAAGTGCGACGTCACCAAGGACGCCGAGATCGACGGCCTGTTCGCCGAACTCGGCAAGCACTGGGACGGCTTCGACATCCTCATCCACTCGATCGGGTTCGCGCCGCGCGAGGCGCTGACGGGCGAGTTCCTCGACGGCCTCACGCGCGAGAACTTCGCGATCGCGCACGACATCTCGAGCTACAGCCTCGCCGCGATGGCGAAGGCCGCGCGCCCGCTCATGAAGGGCCGCGGCGGCGCGATCCTCACGCTCACCTACCTCGGCGCCGAACGCGCGCTCGCGAACTACAACGTGATGGGCCTGGCCAAGGCGAGCCTCGAGGCGAACGTGCGCTACCTCGCCTACAACCTCGGCCCCGAAGGCACGCGCGTGAACGCGATCTCGGCCGGCCCGATCAAGACGCTCGCCGCCTCCGGCATCGCCAACTTCCGCAAGATGCTCGACCACGTCGAGGAGAACGCACCGCTGCGCCGCAGCGTCACGATCGAGGAAGTCGGCAATGCCGCGGCGTTCCTCTGCTCGGACCTCGCGTCGGGCATCACGGGCGAAGTCACCTACGTCGACGCCGGTTACAACACGCTCGGCATGACCGGGATCTGAGCCCCGCCCCGATGCATCGTCCGGCGATCGTCGTCGCGATGCTCGCAGTGCTCGCGGCGGCGCCCGTGCGCGCCGCCGAGGCTTGGCGCACGCTCGGCTTCGTGCTGCTGCAACCGGAAGCGGTGCTGCGCGAACGCGTTCCAGGCGGTGCGCAGGCGATGAGCGACTACATCGGGTCGATCGACGCCGCCGCGAAGAAGACGCTCGCCGCCGTCGAACCGCCGCGACCGACGTCGGGCTTCCTCGTGCTCGCGGTACGCGCGGGCGGACGCTCGAAAGCATGGCTCGATTTGTGGCCGAACCTGCCGCGCGCGAGCGAACCGACGCTCATCGACGCCGTGCAGGCGGTGAAGCCGTTCGCGGTGAGCACGGGCACGGTCGTGTTCGCGTTGCGCGTGAGCGCGTGGGGCGCCGCACCGACGAACCGCTCGCCGAAACCCGACGCGTGGACGCGCCATACGCGCGAGGGCGTCACCGACGCGGAAACGATCGTCGGGCGGTTGTGGCCAGGCGGTTCGAGGCCCGATGGACCGCATGTGCGGTAAGCCGGGCGCGACCCAGCTCGATCGCCAAAAGCATGCGCCCGTCCGATCGGCGTGGTCCTCTGGTTCGTTCGGGAAAATGGATGCCCGCTTTCGCGGGCATGACGTCGAGGAAACTCTGTTGCGTTCATCGTCGTACGGAACTGAGAGCCCTACCCGACGTCATTCCCGCGAAAGCGGGAATTCATTTTCGGGGCCTGCGGGCAAACCGCATCACTCGGCAATGTCGCCCCACCGGTCCTGCCCTTGCGGATTGGTCGTCTCGATCAGTTCGAGCTTCCACACCCGATTCCACTTCTTGAGCTGCGTCTCGCGGCGAATCGCCGAGCGGAAATCCACGTGCCATTCGAACCAGACCAGCGTCTTCAGCCCGTGGCGCTTCGTGAATCCGTCGACGAGCCCTTCGCGGTGCTCATGAATGCGGTGCCGCAGCCAACCTGTCATGCCGACGTACAGCGTCCCGCGTGGAGCATTCGCGAGGATGTAGACCGCGGGTTGGCGGACGTGTTGCATCGGCTCCTCGACCGAGCCTTGCGCAAATCAAATGGATTCCCGCTTTCGCGGGAATGACGAAGGTGGAGATCTCCTACGACGTCATTCCCGCGAAAGCGGGACAAGCACGCAGCGCGCATAACGCCCGAAGGGCGGCCCCGAAGGGGCGAGCGCAGCGAGCAATCCATTTTGCCTCTGACACGGCGCCCGAGCGCAATCAGCGACCGTCGCGGGGATCCGTGAGAAAACGCTGCGCGACCATTTCGCACGCCGCCCGTACGTCGCCGTCCATCGCGCGATCGCGCGCCATGAACGCGATGCGCTCGCGGATCTTCGCGTGCGCCGCGCGCACGGCGGCACCGGCGTGGAAGTCGGCCGCCTCGGCGAGCGACTTCGCGAGCGCCTGCACTTCGGCTTCGAACTGCGCGCGCGACGGGTGTGTCGAGTCGGGCGCGTTGGCGATCTTGGCGGCGAGCGCGCGCCAATCGCCGCGCTGGGCGAGGCGGCGCGCGGCGTTCAGCATGTCCTGGCGGTAGTCGAGCGCCTGCGCCGCGGTGTACAGCTCGAGCGCGAGCACGTGCGCGAGGTCCTCGGTCATGTCGAGCACGTGGCGCGCCTCGTTCGCGCCCATCGAGACGTGGTCCTCCGCGTTCGCGCTGGTCGGCACCGAGTAGACGCTCGCCGGATGCGCGCGCGTGGCGAGGTCGTTGACGAGCGCGGCAGCGGTGTACTGCACGATCATGAAGCCGGAGTCGGTCGCGTCCTCGTTGCCGATCAGGAAGGCCGGGAGGCCGTCGTTGGTGGCCGGGTCGACGAGCTTGTTGAGGCGCCGCTCGGAGATCGACGCGAGCACCGGGATCGCCGCCTTCACGTAGCTCATCGCGAGCGCGAGCGGCATACCGTGGAAGTGGCCGGCCGAGATCACCTGCTCCTCGATCACGCGCGCGTCCGGTGCGTCGGGGAAGATCAGCGGATTGTCGGTGACCGCGTTGAGTTCGATGTCGACGACGCGGCACGCCTGCTCGTATGCGTCGCGCACGGCGCCGTGTACCTGCGGCATGCAACGCAGGCAGTACGCGTCCTGCGGCTGGTGCTTCTTGCCGCCCTTGAACGGCAGGAAGCGGCTGTAGAACGCCTCGCGGCCATGGCGCTGCGACGGCGGCACCCAGTCCCACGCGATGTCGAAACTCTGCCGTTGGTCCTGCGGGTCGCTCCATGCCTCCGCCGACCAGGTGCGGAAACGCGGCACGAGATGGTAGGCGATGTCGACGAGCGTCGAACCGTCGAGCAATTCGCGCACGTGGCGCGCGGTATCCACCTGGCCCGGATGCGGCCGCAGCGCGTGCACTTCCTCGCGCAGCGCGCCACTGCGTCCCGCAAACGCATCGAGCGTCATCGACGCGGCGAGATCGGCGGTGTCGAGCAGCTCGCCGAGACGCTCGAGCGCGAGCGCCGCGGTCGCGAGCATCTGCGTCGTGCCGTTGTTGAGCGCGAGGCCTTCCTTGAACGACAGCTTCACCGGCGCGAGCCCGGCGCGGCGCAGCGCCTCCGCGCCCGGCATGCGTTCGCCGCCGAAGAACGCCTCGCCGCCGCCGAGCAGCACGATCGCGAGGTGCGACAGCGGTGCGAGGTCGCCGCTCGCACCGACCGAACCCTTCTGCGGGATCAGCGGGATCACGTCGCGGTTGAGCAGCGCGGCGAGCGCCTCGAGCGTCGCCACGCGGATGCCCGAATGGCCGCGCATGAGCGTGTTGATGCGGATGCCGAGCATCGCGCGCACGACGCCTTCGGCGAACGGCTCGCCGACGCAGACCGCATGCGTGATCACGAGGTTGTGCTGCAGCTCCTCGAGCAGCGTCTCGCTGCGCTGCGGGTTGCCGCCCGGCAATTCGTCGCGCACGCGATGCGCGCCGAGCAGCTTGTCGGCGTTGCTGCCGAAGCCGGTGGTGACGCCGTAGATCGGCTCGCCGCAACTGACCTTGTCGGCGAGGAAGTCCGCCGCGTGCTGCACGCGCGCGAGCTGCGCGCGATCGAGTTGCACCTTCGCGCCGCGCGCGATCGCGGCGACGTGGGCGCGGGTGAGGCTGTTGCCGTCGAGGGTGATCGGGTTGTCCATGATCCAGCGTCCCGGTTGCAGGCGTCATTCCCGCGAAAGCGGGAATCCATCGTTCGTCTCGTCGAAGACCGACATGGATGCCCGCTTTCGCGGGCATGACGACGAAAAGTCATGCATCAATCGGGCTGGCGGCTCGTCATCACGGCCGCCTGCTCGATCTCCACGCGCAGCGCGTCGACGAGCTCCGCGCGCGCGACCTCGAACTGGTCCTGCTTGCGCAGGTCCTTCACCGTCACGGTGTCCTTCGCGATCTCGTCGGAGCCGAGCACGAGCACGAAGCGGATGCCCGCGCGGTCGGCGTACTTGAACTGCTTGGCGAGCTTGCCCGGTTCGACCACGACCTCGGTGTTGATGCCGCCCGCGCGCAACTCGGTCGCGAGCGCGAGGTAGCGCGGCAGCTCCGCTTCGTCCATCTGCGCGACGAGCGCCTGCACCGTGCTGCGACCGCCCTGGAGCAGGCCCGCTTCGCGCAGCTGCCAGTACAGGCGCGTCGCGCCGATCGAAATGCCGACGCCCGGCAACTTCGACTTCGTGTAGTGGCTCGCGAGGTTCTCGTAGCGCCCGCCCGAACAGATCGAACCGATCTGCGGATGCTCGTCAAGCGTCGTCTCGTAGACGGTACCCGTGTAGTAGTCGAGCCCCCGCGCGATCGACAGGTTCAGCGCGTAGTGCGATTCCGGCACGCCGAACGCCTTGATGAGGCTCAGCACCTCGACGAGTTCGGCGCGGCCCTGCTCGAGTGCCTCGCTGCCCGCACCGAGCGATTCGAGCTTGGCGAGGGCGTCGGCGAGCGACGTCGAGCGGAACGCGACGAAGTCGAGCAGCCTGGCCACCGCATCGGCCGAAAGACCGAACGCGTCGCCGGTGAGCGTCTCGCGCACGGCGTCGACGCCGCGCTTGTCGAGCTTGTCGACCTCGCGCAGGACCGCCGCCTGGCGTTCCGCGTCGGCGAGGCCGAGGCCTTCGAGCCAGCCGCGCATGAGCTTGCGGTTGTTGATCTGGATCGTGAACGGGCCGATGTCGAGGTCGCGGAACACGTTGTAGATGACCGCAGGCAGCTCGGCGTCGTAGCGAACGGACAGCGCGTCCTTGCCGATCACGTCGATGTCGCACTGGTAGAACTCGCGGAAGCGCCCGCGCTGCGCGCGCTCGCCGCGGTAGACGCGCTGGATCTGGTAGCGGCGGAACGGGAACACGAGGTCGTGCTCGTGCTCGGCGACGTAGCGCGCGAGCGGCACGGTGAGGTCGAAGCGCAACGCGAGCTCGGGCACCTCGCCGTCCTTCGCCGCCTGCAGCGCGCCGGTCGACTGCACGAAATAGACCTGGCGCTCGGTCTCGCCGCCTTCCTTCGTGAGCAGCACGCTCGAGAACTCCATCACCGGCGTCTCGATGGGCAGGAAGCCGAAGCGCTCGAAGTTGCGGCGCACCGCATCGAGCATCGACTGGAAGGCGACCTGGTCGAGCGGCAACAGCTCGAGCACGCCGGGCATGGTGCGGGCTTGCGTGACAGCCATGGAATCCTCGGTACGGCGGGGCGGCGACGCGCGGCGTCGCGAAACGAATAGCGTAGCAGATGGCGGCTTTTGGCCGCGCGCGGGCGCGCAGGAATGTGCGCCGATGCGCGCAAGCGGCTCGCCTGCGCGCAGGGGTCGCGTCGCTAGCATCGTGGCGACCATCCGGAGCGCGCATGACCCTCGATCACCCGCTGTTGCTCGCGCTCGGAATCGCCGCGTCGGCGGCCGGCGTGCCCTGCTCCCGCGTTTGCCGCGACGCGCACGGCGCGCCCGGCGCGACGGTGGACGGCCCGTTGCATGCCGAGGCGATCGCCGTAGCCCCGCCGACCTGCGACGCGTTCGCGCTACGGCGCACCGACGACGCGCAGACCGATGCCGTGCGCGAGCCCCGAGGCGCTCCCGCCATGCACGCCTCGCACGACGCCGCGACGGCACGCGCGGGGTTCGGGAACGTTGGCACCCACGGCCGCCCGCACGCCGCCGCCAGCGGCTGCCTCGCCTGCCACGGCAGGCCTGCCTCGACGCCGCTCGCTGGCGGGCGCCCGACGGCCGCCCCGCAAGACTGAACCACCCGGCCGGGACGGTTGCACCCCGCGCGCACGGTCGTTTAGAATTCGCGGCCCCGCCACGGCGGGTCCCGGTCGGGGTGTAGCTCAGCCTGGTAGAGCG
>DASTSE010000396.1:0-6916 GCA_035760865.1 Dokdonella sp. | reverse complement strand
GCTTGTGGACGTCCCCCGTGCTCACCCCGCACTGGGGCGCCACGGTGGCGCTCCTTCGGCCGGTGGCTGGCGAGCCTCCGCATCTGCTGCTCGGGGTGCCTCAAGCCGGGTTGTGGTCGATCGATCTGGTCGCCCACCTCGTCGACTACAGCGTGTCGCTCGACGCGAAGGGGGCCGCGCTGTTGGCGAATGATCGGATCGCCATTCTGGACAGGACCGCTCGCATGATCGTGGTGGTCGACGCCACGAGCGGCACCGAGGTCGATCGGATGCAGTTGCCCAACTACGTTTACGAAGCGATTGCAGCGGTGCCCGGGGATTCCGACCGCGTCGCGCTCGCCGTAGGCGATCACCTCCAGACGTGGAATCTCAAATACCATCAGCCCGAGGGGCCATCACCCAACGTCGGGCCCGGCCTCGCCGCCGGCGGCGCTTTGCTCGCGCGCGAAGGATCGAATGGCGCGACATTCTATGCCGGTAACGGCGTGGGCATCTGGGCATTCCCGACGCGGCCGTACGAGCCATTCATTTTCGCCGACGGATTCGAACCTTGAGAATCACGCTTTTGAAAGCGTGAATCGTCATGACATCCGGCCTGCGTGGCCGGATTTCGGTTCGCGATGGTGGCGATACGATCGGCAGCGTGCGGTGTTTCCGACAGTGCGATTCTCTGCCGATCGCATCTCTGGGCCGTAGCGCCGGGCTTTGCTGCCCTGTCGAGTCTCGCCATACGCATCCAATCGGACGCTCGAAGATCGACTACGTTTCAGTGGTTCCGCCACGCCGGCGTGCATGCGTGGATTCGTCCGCAATCGACGGTTTCATGCGTGGGTAGGTGTTCGCCTCCGCCGCACGACGCGGGAGTTGCCGCCTCCCTGCAGGCGTGGAGCTCCGTGCATGGGAGTGCCTATCGCAGCAAGACGGGGCGCGACGCTCGCTCGCAGGTCGTCGGCAATGGCGTCGGCCGAAATCACCGGCCCGTAGATACCGAAGATCTGATCCGTGATGTGGTCGGTGACATCAGGCCGTCTGCTGCGCGACGACGCTCTGTCGGGAACGGTGAACACGGTCGCTGGAACGCCGTAGCTCAGGCCACCACAGTCCTGGCGTCTTGCCTGATACCGCGGCGATCCGTACGAAGCACTTTCCTCTCGCGGGGCGACCGTGGCCGTCGCTACGAAGCGTGCGGCAACATCTACGTGGGGACGCGGGATGCTCCATTCTTCGAGGTTGCCGTGATGGATCGACAGCTACACCTCGGAGCACGAGTCAGAATGCGTTCTTCCTGGAACGACGAAGGTAGAACGGGGCTCACGTTGGTCGAGGCCCCGTTCTGCTTGCTGCCTTTGCGGGTCGACGCGTCGGATCAGCGCGCGATGCCGTACGTCCAGCCCATCGTCCAGTCGTCGTTCGCGTCGCGGAACGCGCCGATGTACGGCGCCGCGGTGAAGAACGCGTCGTCGCTGACGAGGCGACCGGCCGAGCTCAGCGGCGAGCCGTTCGCGGGCACGAACGCGCCGAGCTGCGGGTTGCCCGTGTGGTTGCCTTCGCCCGCGTCGAACAGCGCCTGCGCCTTGCCGGCGACGCCATTGGTGCCGTCGACGAAGTTCGTGGTGCAGTCGAGCCACGCGTGGTCGAGCGTGAGGTCGGTGCCGCCGACCTGCGCCGCGGTGGCCGCGTGGTCGACGAACAGGCAGCCCTTGCCGGCCTTGTTGAAATCCTTGACGACGATGTTGCTGAGGTGGCCGGCAGTGCCTTCCTTGAGGTTGATGCCGTTGCCGCCACCGTTGCCGTTGCCGATGAAGGTGACGTTGGACCAGCTCGGCGTCGCGCGCGGCAGCGCGTCGTTGTTCTCGTTCTGGTTCGAGGACTCGAAGCCGTTGTCGTTGCCGAGCGCGAGCGCTTCGGGCGCCCACTTCACGAACGCGAACTGCACCTTGCCGCTGAAGCCTTCATCCCAGTCGAAGCCGTCGTCGCCGCCTTCGTACGAGATGAGGTACTTCGCGTTGACCGTGCCGCCGAAGAACTCGTAGCCGTCGTCCTTGCCGCGGTACGCCTGCAGGTGGTCGACGACTGTGCCGTCACCGACCGATTGGAACGTGAAGGCGTTGACTTCGCGACCTTCGCTGAACACGTAGCCGGCGTAGCGCGACTGCACGTAGCGCAGGCTGCCCGAGCTGTCGTGCGGGTCGTTGCCGCCGTAGCGCAGGTCCGGGTTGAACTCGCTGCGGCAATCGAACGGCGCGGCCGGGCACTTGTTGTTCGGCGCGTTGCCGGAGAGCACCACGCCGCCCCAGTCGCCCGGCGCCGGCGTCTCGCCGAGCTTGCCGTCCTTCGGGCTCGTGAAGACGATCGGCGCGTACGACGTGCCGTTGGCGATGAGCTTCGAACCCGGGTTCACGTAGAGGTAATCCGCGGTATCGCCGCGACCGGTGATGAGCGTGCCGGGCTGGATCGTGACGGTCGCGCTGTTCGCGTTGTCGCCGCCGACGGTGACGAGGCCCTGCAGTTCCCACGTGGTGTCGTTGGTGAGCGCCATGTCGTGCGTGATCGAGCCGGTCAGCACGCAGCTGCGCGGCACGCTGCCCGCGGTGGTGCCGGCCGGGCAACCGGTGAACTTCGTGCGATAGACGCACGCGCCGTTCTCGGCGGTGACGAGGTTCTGCAGCGGGTTGATCGTGAACGATACCGGCTGCAGGCCGCTGCCCGCGGCGGGCGTGACGCTGACCGAGCCTTCGGTGCAGCTCGCGAACGAGACGTCGATCGAACCGAACGACGCGCGCTCCGGCACTTCGGTGCCGGCGCCGTTGAACGTGCCCCCGGAGAACGCGTACAGCTCCGAGTTCGCCTCAAAATCGAATTCGCCGATCTGCGGCGAAGCGGTCACCCAGATCGGGTTGCCTTCGGCATCGTAGAGGTAGCCCGAGAGGTACAGCGTCTTGCTGCCGTTCGGCGCGGTGAGCACGTCGAACACCCAGCCGCGCGCGGACGACGGATGCGACAGGTCGGCCCAGCCGCCGTCGAACGCGTCGGTGAGCGTGAGCGCCGCATGTGCCTGGCTGCCGCACAGCGCCGCAAGCATCGCCGCGGCAAGGATCGTCTTAGAAGATGTCATCGGGCCACCCCTCCAATTGCTGTCTGCGAAATACGGGGCCGCGGACGCGACCCTCCGAGCCGGTGACCGTAAGACGCCGATGTGACGCTGCGGCCGCGCGCGCGTGTCCGTGTGGTGACAGTCAGTGCGCGCCGGGGCGCCACTCGACGCTGAGCTGCAGCTCGCGACCCTTGTGGTAGCGCCGCGTCGGCAGGCCGCCCTGGGTGAAGTCGACCGCGGGGTCGAGCAGGTTGCGCAGCCGCAACGTCCAGCGCCAGTCGGTCGCGAACGCATGACGAAACTGGAAATCGAGCGCGTTGAACGCTTCCTCGTAGATGTCGGGCTGGCCCTGCACGCCGACCTGCGACACGCGCCGACCGAAGCGGTTGAACAGCAGCGTCGCCTCGAGCCCGGCATCCGCATCCGTGTAGCCGAGCTGCAGGTTCATGACGTACGGCGACTGGCCCTGCATCGGTCGCGACAGGTTGGTCTGGAAACTCGCCGACTGCGCGTCGAGCTCGACGTTGGAACGGATCCGCGCGTAGTTGAAACCGACGCGCATGCGATCGAGCGGAATACCCGCCCACGAAGTGCCGAGGAACCCGAGGTTGCGATACGCGTCGAACTCGACGCCGTAGTTGTGCGCGCTCGCGGCGTTCTGGAAGCTCAGCAGCGGCGTCGACCCCGCGAGGCGAACGCGCTCGATCGGCGCATCGAAGCGCTTGTCGAACAGCGCGACCGCGAGGCTGTCCGAGTCGTCGAAATAGTATTCCCAGCGCAGGTCGAGGTTGCGCACGCGCGTCGTCTCGAGCTCGGGGTTGCCGATCGTGTCGATGTCGAGCTCGGGGTCGGTGTACGGCGCCGGCGACAGCTCGCGGAAATCCGGCCGCGCGACGGTGCGGCTGTATGCGGCGCGCAGCTGCGCGTGTTCGCTGTAGAGCCAGGTGAAGCTCGCCGCGGGCAGCCACGCGGTGCTGCGGTCGCCCGCGACCACGGGCGGCGTGTCCGGGTTGACGATGCTGAAGGTCGTGACATCCTGGTCGTTGTGCTCGCGCCGCACGCCGAGTGTCGCGCGGTACTGCGTCGCGAACGAGAAGTCCGCGTTGACGAACGTGGCGTCGAGCCGCTGCGACGCCGAGTAGTTGTCGGTCGCGCGCGTCGTCTCGCGCAGCACGAAGCCGTCCGGTGCAACGTTCGACGGATCGAGGATCGCTTCGATCGGCTGCAGGAAGAAATCCGGATCGGCCGCGAGCGGCGAACCAGGCGCGAGCTGGAACACGAACGTGCGGATCGCCGACGCGCGGTCGCGGCGCGTGCGCTCGATGCCCGCCGACAGCGCCAGTGAAGAACCGTCCGCGAACGCGAACGGCAGCAGGCCCTTCACATTGAAGTCGCGCTGGCGGTCCTCGAGGTCGGCGAACTTCTGCGAATTCGAATCCGAGCGGCGCGAGAACTCGAGCGCGTCGCCCGCGTAGTCGTAGCGCCAGCGGCGCGTGTCGGGCTCGTCGCGCGACGCGTTCGCGCGCGTGACCTGCCAGTCGAGCTCGAGGTCGTGCAGCGCGGGGAACGCGTGGTGGCCGTCGAGCTGGGTCGCGCGCAGCTGGTTCTCGGTCCAGCGCGTTTCGAAGTAGCGCGAGTCGACGCTGTCGGAGGTGCCGTCGGTGATCTTCGCGCGGTCGTCGGTCTGCCGCAGCAGCATGTGCGTGAGGCCGATGCGATGGTTGTTGCCGATGCGCAAGCCCGCGCCGAAGAACGCGCTCGCGTCGATGCTGCGCTGGGTGGAATCGATGTCTTCGTTACCGACCTCGGTGAGGCCGGCGCTGCTCGCGGCGTACGTGTGGCGTTGTTCGTCGAGCGTCTCCCACGCCTGCTTGTAGCGCGTCGCGGCGATGAGGCCGAGGCGCATGTCCTCGCCGAGATCGAAGCCGTCGCCGATGCCGAGCGAGAAGCTCGTGTCCGGGTCGATGCGGCGCCGGTCGATGCCGTAGCCCGCGCCCGCGAGATCGCGACCGTAGGTCTGCAGCTGTTCCGGCGTCGCGCCATCGGGGTTCGCGCTCGAGCGCGGCCGCAGGTAGCGGCCGTCGGCGATCGCGGCGGCGAGCGAATCGGGCAGGTGCCGCGCGCCGTCGTCGTAGCCGGTCCAGTCGCGGCCGCCGCCGTCGTAGCGCCAGCCGCGTTCGCCGGTCGTGCCATCGACGTAGCCGGCGCCGGCCTGCGCGCGGAAGAAGAAGCCGTCGGGCACGTCGCGCGTGCGCAGTTCGAGCGTGCCGCCGCCGAAGTCGCCGGGCAGGTCCGGCACGTAGGTCTTGTCGACGAGGATGCCGTCGAGCAGTTCGGTCGGGAACAGGTCGAGCGGCACGACGCGCCGCGTGAAGTCCGGGCTCGGGATCGGCGCACCGTTGAGCAGCACGCTCGAGTAACGCTCTCCGAGCCCGCGCACATAGACGTACTTGCCGTCGACGACGCTGAGCCCGGTCACGCGCTTGAGCGTCGTCGCGACGTCGCTGTCGCCCGTGCGCGCGATCTGCTCGGCGCCGAGCGCCTCGGTCACGTTCGACGCCGCGCGCCGTTCGTCGAGATAGAGCGCATCGCCGCCCGCGCGATAGCGCGAGTTCACGCGCACGCCTTCGAGGTGCGTCGCGTCGTCGGCCGTGGCGTCCCCGGCAGTGGCGTCGGCCGCATCGGCCACCGGCGCCGCGGCTGTGCCATCGTCAGCCGCAGGCACATCCGCCGCGCGCGCAGCGGACATCGCGAAGAGGCCGCACGCGATCGCGAGGCTCAGGAGTCGTGGAGTCACCGTCATTTCCTTGTTCGACCCGTCGGGCAAAGACGGCCGAACATCATGGACGGGGGTGTTTACGCGGGGATGACGCTGGGGGGCGCGACGCGTGAGCCAACTTCGCGGGGGCCACGGACGAGCCATTGTTGATCGACCGTCGGCGCGATCACACCAGCCGTTGCTGATAGGCTGTGTAGGAAACGCGCTCCGACTGCATTGCTCCCTCAACGTACTGGTCCTGTGATTCCCGACTGGCGCGGCGAAGCGGCAGACCGAGCGGCCGTCACGGCGACCGCCAGCTCCGAGGGCGTTGCCGCCCGATTCCATTGTCCTTTCGAACGAATCGATCCTGCACGGAGGTACCCGACATGCCCACACGGATCCCGGCGCTGGTAATCACGCTGATCGTCGGCATGGCCGTTGGATGCAGTGGAACGTATCTTCTGACCTCCGCGCGAGTTGATGATCTCGTCGCCTCGTCATATCAGAGAAGTGCAAGCGATGCCCGTGCCTTTGCGCAGACGTTGGAAGACGTACGCGCCCACCGGGACACGCAGGCGATTTCACGTCTGGAGGCCAATCTGTCCGCTGCCCTCATCGCGCTCGGCGACTACGAGACTGTTTTTGCAGCGGACCAGCGGGACCCACGCGTCTACGATGCATTGACGACGGCGCGCGATTACCTCGCGGGCCACCCCGACGTCGATCTGCCACCCGATGCAGCGAAAGCCCTCGCGATGGGCAGTGCAGCGGCGGCTCACTGACTTCGCGTCTGGCCATGAAGTGGCGGACAGCGTATGGGTAAGACGTCGCGTGTTGGGCTGAGTCTGTTCCTGAGCGCTCTCGGTGCGTGGGACGCTAGAACCAAGGGTAATCAAAAATGGATAAACGAATGTGCTGTTCGAGTAGTCTGTTAGTTACTTTTGGCCTTCTAACCTTTGGTGCCGGGAAGGCGCAGACGTGCGGAGATGGCGGAAGTATAACGAGTGCTCGCACGGAGGACGGTAGGGAAATCTCGATTTCCCTCGATAGACAGGAAACGT
>DASTSE010000395.1:0-2640 GCA_035760865.1 Dokdonella sp. | reverse complement strand
CGCGCGGTCGGTCGCGACGAGCTCGGCGCGGCGTTGTGGGGGCGCGTCGATGTCGCCGACGTGCTCGTGAGCCAGCTCATCGCGCGCGCGCGGCGTGCGATCGGCGACGACGCACAGGCGCAGCGTGCGATCCGCACCGTGCCTGGCTTCGGCTACCGCTGGGTGATGCCGCTCGACGGCACGGATGCGGCGCGCACCGACGCAGCGCCGGCGGCCTCGCCGGCGCCCGCGACCGCGCCGAATGGCGATGTGATCGACCCGTTCGAAGCGGCGCCGGCGGCGCGCGTCGCCGCGCGCCCGCGCCGCACGCACGCACTCGTTGCGCTCGCCGCCTCGATCGTCATGCTCGCCGCCGCCGGCGCGTGGTGGTCGACCGCGCGCCGTGCGCCGCCGTCGGCGCCGCCGCACGCGGATGCCGGGGTCGTGCTCGTGCTGCCGTTCGAAGTCTCGGCCGCGCGCGAGCAGGGTTGGTTGCGCCTCGGCGCGATGGATCTGGTCGCCGAACGCCTGCGCGCGGCTCGGCTGCCGGTGCCGCCGAGCGAGAGCGTGGTCGCGGCACTGCACGCGCATGCGGACGTCGACGAGGCGCGGCGCGAGCAGGACGCACTCGCCGCGTTCGAGCCGCGCCTCGTCGTCCACGGCCGCGTGCAGCAGTCGAGCGAAGGCTGGCAGGTCGAACTCGACGCGATCGACGACCATGGCACGCGCCACCGCGTCGCCGCGACGCGCACGCAGCCGACCGAAGCCGCGCGCCAGGCGAGCGGAATGCTGCTTGCCGCGCTCGGCCACCGGGCCGGCATCGACGAGGAGGGCGGCGGCGACGCGCTCGACGACCGCCTGCAGCGCGTGCACGCGGCCGTGCTCGGCAACGAATACGACCTCGCGCGCGAACTGCTCCAGCAGGCATCGCCGGCCGAGCAGAACGATCCGCGCCTGCGCTATCGCGTGGCCCAGGTCGAGTTCCACATCGGCCGCATCGCGCAGGCCGACGCGATCCTGCGCGACCTGCTCGCCGACCCGGCCACGTTGCCGTTCGAGCTGCGCACGAACGTGCTCGTCTCGCGCGGCATGCTCGCGATGCGGCAGGGCGACTGCGCCGCGGCGGAGCCTTGGTACGACGCCGCGGTGCGGCTCGCCGAGCCCGACGGCAAGCCGCTCGCACAAGGCAATGCGCTGGCCGGGCGCGGACTCGCGCGTGCCTGCCTGCGTCGCTTCGACGACGCCTCCAACGACCTCGGCCTCGCGCGCGCGCGCATGGCCGCGGCCGGCGATGCGCTCGGCCTCGCGCGCGTCGACAACTACCTCGGCCTGCTCGACGCGGATCGCCGGCGCCTCGCCGACGCCCTGGTCGACTTCCGCTCCGCGGCGGCGACGTTCGAGCGCTTCGGTGCCGTCGACGCGCAGCGCGCGGTGCTCAACGGCCAGCTCGAGGTGCAGGCGGACCTGCTGCAGCATGACGACGCGCTCGCGACGAGCGAGCGCCTGTGGGCATTGCGCGCACAGGTCGGCGATCCGGGCCAGCGCCTCGCACTCGCGGCCAACCGCGCGCGCGCGCTCATCGACGTCGGCCGCCTGCAGGCCGCGGCGCAAGTGCTCGCGGCCACCGCCGACGATCTCGCGGCGGCGACCCAGGCCGGCTACGGGCACTACGTGCACGCGCAGGGCGCGCGCCTCGCCGAACTCTCGGGCGACGGCGCGCGCGCGATCGCCGAAGCGCGGCTCGCGCTCGCGGCGTGGCCGCGTCAGCCCGACGACCCGTTGCGCGAACGCACCGCGTGGCTGCTCGTGCGCGCGGGCGTGCAGGAGCTTGCCGACGGCACGGTGGACGGCACCTCGCCGTACGCGGCGCTCGTGCTCGCGGCACGCGCGCGCGCGCGCCGTGACGCCGCGACGGCCGAACGCGAATACGAGCGCGCACTCGCGGCTGCCGAGCGGGACGGCGTGCCAGCGACGATCGCCGACGCGACGATCGCGTACGCGGGCTGGTTGCTTGAGCGCGGCGACGCACGCCGCGCGGCCGAGGTCGGCGGGCGCATCGCGCGCTGGGCCGATCGCGACTTCGCCTGCGCGCAGTTGCAGGTCGAGCTGTACCGGGCGCTCGGCCGCGAGGACCTGCGCAGTGCGGCCTTGCGCCAGGCGGATGCGCTCGCGGGAGAACGCCAGGTTCGCGCGAACCTGCGCGACGCGGCGCCGGCACCGGTTCGCTCGTGACCCGCGGGCCCGCGGCAAGACGCTGATCGCACGGCTTTTCTTCCTCGCCGCTAGCGCCCTGCTAGCGCTTTGCTAGCGGCTGCGAATGGCGCGCGAGCGTCGTTGATGCAGGCTCGTGGCTTCCGTCACGCGCCGGTCATCGCGTCGTCGCCGCGCTGACGCCGTCGCCCGCCCCGCCGAGGATTCCGATGCCTGCTCGCCGCTCCGCCAACTGGTTGTTGCTGTTCATCGCGTCCGGCTGCGCCGCCCTTGTTGGCGCGCGCGCCGGCGCCGCCGAGCCTGCCGCGCTGCGCCGCGTCGCTGCGCACGCTCCGCATGCGTGCTCCTCCGATGGGTTGTGCATCGACGTCGGCGTCGCGCTCGCCGACCCGGGCCAACCGGATGCCTGCAGCGCGCAGCCGGCCGTCGTCGCCGACGTCGGCGACGAGC
>DASTSE010000394.1:0-7040 GCA_035760865.1 Dokdonella sp. | reverse complement strand
CTCGTGCGCAGCGTCTGCGTGCGCGTGCGGTCGAGCGCGCGCAGCCAGGTCGTGTCCCAGTCGAGCCGCGGGTGCAGGTCGACGCGGCGGACGCCCGGCTCGACCTCCGCCTCGAGCACGGCCGGGCGGCGCAGGCCGGGCGTATCGACGCGCAGGACCAGCCGACGCGGCAGGTCGCCGCCGCTCACGCGCACGCTGACCAGGCCGTCGCCGTCGCCGATGCCGTCGGTTCGCGCTCGCGGCGCCTGCGAGAGCTGCAGCGCCGGAAACAGCTCGCCGGCCGGCGTCACGTCGACCTGCCAGTCGAACGCGCGGACCGGGCCGGCGCCGAGCACGAGCGCGAGCGCAGCGATCGCGCACGGCGCGCGGAACGGGCGCCGTCGAGGCGCGGTTGCCAGTGGATGCATCGGCCGACTATCGTTGCCGGCGCCGGCTATTGTCCAGCCTCGAACCCACGGAGTCCCGCATGCGTCCGCTCGCCCTCACCGTCCTCGTCAGTGCCGTGCTGTGCGCGTGCAGCCCATCGCCGCAGCCCGCCGCGCCGAACGCGACGCCGGCCACGCCCGCTGCGCCCGCAGCCGCACCGAAGCCGGCCGAGGCGACCGCTGCCGCGCCGGCCGCGGCGCCCGCCAAGGAGATCCCCGAGGGCGACTGCGGCGACCAGTCGAAGCTGCCGCCCGACCAGCGCATCGCCAACACCGCGCGCTGGACGACCGCGAGCGAGCAGAACAACTTCGGCTTCGACGTCTACCGCGGCGACAGCGAGAAGGGCGAGTTCACCAAGCTGACGAAGGAGCCGATCCTCGGCGCGGGCACCTCGGACGAGACGCACAAGTACGAGTTCCGCGACGACACGATCGATCCGTGCAAGGAATACTGGTACTACGTCGAGGGCGTCACGACGAGCGGCACGCACGAGAAGTTCACGCCGACCTTCCGTGCTCCGCCGAAGGTGCGTGCGCGCTCGGCCGCGGCGTCGCCGCAGCCGGCGAAGGACGGCTGACGTCCTTGCCGCACGCGCTGCGATGAACGCCGACGCGGCGACCGCAAGGCGCCGCCGTGTGCTGGCCACGGCGTTCCTCGTCGCGTTCGTGCTGTCGCAGGCGCTGCTCTGGTACGCCTACTACGGCAACGGCGCGAAGGCGCTGATCGGCGACGAGCAGAGCTACCAGCAGACCGCGCTGTCGATCCTCGCCGGCGGCGCGTGGATGCCGAGCACGATCTGGCCGCCGCTGCAGCCGCTGCTGCTCGCGGCCCTGTACGCCGCGTGCGGCGTCCACGTCGTCGCCGCGCAGATCGCCCAGACGCTGCTGCTCATCGGCTGCGGCGCGCTGTTGCGCGACCTGTGGCGGCGGCTCGGCGGCAGCGTCGCCGCCGCGAATGCGGCCGCGGCGCTGTTCCTGCTGAATCCGGGCATCGCCGCGTACGCGCACTGGCTGTGGCCGGAAGTGCCGCACCTGTTCCTGCTGCTCGCCGCGCTCGCGCTGCTGTCGCGCGCGCGCGCATTCGCCGCCGGCGCATGCATCGGTCTCGCGTTGCTCGCGAAGAGCCTGCTGGCGCCGTTCTGGCCCGTGCTCGCGTTGCTGCTCGTTCCGCGCGAGCGACCGCTCGCGGGCGCGCGCCTCGTGGCGACCTTCGCGCTCGGCATCGGCGTCGTCACCGCACCGGCGCTGGTCCACGGCTGGCGCGAGTTCGGCAAGCCGATGATCGCGGACAGTTCGATCTACAACCTCTGGGTCGGCCTCGGCGACCGCTGGCGCAGCGACTACGTCGAGGACATGGGGGGACGCACCCTGCCCGAGTTCCTCGCCAGCGCCGACACGCCGCAGCAGCGCAATGCGATCTACCTCGACAAGGTGCGCGCGTTCGTCGCCGAGCGCGGCATCGCCGGCGTCGTGGCCGCCCAGCTCGGCCGGCAGTATTTCCGCCTGTTCAGCGCGAAAACGCCGCTCGTTTCGCAACTGCCGGGCCGGGCATGCGCGGGGCACCTGTCGGTGTACGCGACGTCGCCGGCATCGACGCGCGCGCTGGCCTGGGCCAATGACGCGTTCCATGCGCTGATCCTCGCCGCCGCCGCGTTTGGCATGGCCACCTGGCGGCGCAGGCCCGATCGCCTCATGCTCGTGCTCGCGCTGTTCGCCGCGTACCAGCTCGCGCTGTTCGCGCTGATCCACGTCAAGGCGCGCTTCCTGCTGCCGCTGCTGCCGTTGCTGTGCGGATTCGCAGGCAGTTTCCTCGTCGCGCTGCGCCCGTGTCGCGACGAGGCGACGGTCGCGTTGACCGCGCCGCGCCTGGCCGCGGGCGCCGCGCTCGCTGCGTTGCTGCTGTTCCTCGCCTTCGCCGGGCCCGCGCTCGACCATCTTTGCGCGGGCTGATCCGCGGCGAATCCGGTATCCTCGCGCCCGCCCCTCGTCCCTGCCCCGCGATGCGTCTCCATTTCGTCGAGCTCGTCCTGTTCAGTACCTATGCCGAGTTGCGCGCCGAAGCCGCGCGCAGCTACCTCGGCCTCGTCTGGTGGGTGCTCGAGCCGGCGATGATGATGGGCGCGTTCTGGCTCGTGTTCGACGTGATCCTCAAGACCGGCGGTCCCGACTACGTGCCGTTCCTGCTCATCGGCATGACGCTGTGGCAATGGATGAAGTCGTGCATCACGCACGGCGGCTACGCGATCTGGGGCAGCCTGCCGATGGTGCGCCAGGTGCGGCTGCCGCCGCTCGTGTTCCCGCTCATCGCGATGCTTTCGGACACGGTCAAGTTCGCGTGCATCTTCGTGCTGCTGCTGGGCATCCTGTGGGCGCTCGGCTATCCGCCGAACGCGGCGTACTGGGCGCTGCCGATCGTGTTCGGCGCGATCTTCCTCGCCGCGGCCGGTGCCGGCTTCTTGATCTCCGCGCTCGTCCCGCTCGTGCCCGACCTGCGCTTCGTGATCGAGCAGGTGCTGATGGTCGTCATGTTCCTCTCCGGCGTGATCTTCCCGCTCGACAAGGTGCCCGAGCACCTGCGCTGGGTCATGGCGCTGAACCCGGTCGCGGTCGTCATGGACGACGCGCGCGGCATCCTCCTGCATGCGCGCTTGCCGAACTGGGTCGGCCTGTCCAAGGTCGCGCTCATCTCGGTCGTGCTGTGCGCGGTCGGCGTGCTGATCGTGCGGCGCCTCGCGCCGCGTTTCCCCAAGCTTGCGAACTGACGATGAGCGAACCCGTTTCCGCACGCGCGAGGTCCGCGTGAACGACGTCGTGATCGAGCTCGAGCACGTCGGCGTCGCCTTCAGTTCGCAGCGCAGCATCGGTGGCGGCAGTTACTGGGCGCTGCAGGACGTGAGCCTGCAGCTGCGCCGCGGCGAGCGCCTCGGCGTGATCGGCCGCAACGGCGCCGGCAAGAGCACCCTGCTGCGCGTCCTCGCGGGCATCCTCGTGCCCGATCGCGGCACGATCCGGCGCAGCGGCGTATCGTGCCAGCTCATGTCCCTCGCGCTCGGCTTCGTGCCGCACCTGTCCGGCCGCGACAACGCGATCCTGTCCGGCCTGCTGCTCGGCCTGCGCCGGCGCGACATCGTCGCGCGCCTGCCCGCGATCCGCGAGTTCGCCGAACTCGGCGACTTCTTCGAGCAGCCGATCGCGACCTACTCGGCCGGCATGAACCTGCGTCTCGCGTTCTCGGTCGCGATCCAGGTCGAGCCCGACGTGCTCCTCATCGACGAGGTGCTCGCGGTCGGCGACGCCGAGTTCCAGGAGAAGTCGGGCGCCGCGCTGCGCGCACGCATGGGCGAAGGCCATACCGTCGTGCTGGTCAGCCACGACGAGAAGCAGATCGCCGACCGCTGCGACCGCGTGCTGTGGATCGAGCACGGTCGCAGCGTGCTCGAAGGCCCGCGCGACGACGTGTTCGCGGCCTACCATCGCGACCTGCACCATCCGCCGGAGAGCGCGTGAACGTGAACGCGATCGCGGCCGAGGCGAAACGCATCGAGGCGCTCGCCGCGCGCCTTCGCATCGAACCGCGCGCGCTGCTGGTGCTGCTCGCGCGCCGCGCCGCGCACGCGCACGAGCCGCTCGACGACGCGGCGATGCGACGCGAACTCGCGTGCCTGCGCGATGCGCCGGAAGCGACGGGCAACGCCGCCGCGCTCGCCGCGCTCGGTCCCGGCGCGTATGCCCTCGACGACATCGACAACGCCCTCGGCATGATCTGGGCGGACACGGCGGACCGCTGACGTGCGCGGCGCTGCCCTGATCGTGCTCGCCTGGAACCAGTGGCCGACGACGCGCCGCTGCCTCGATTCCCTGCTCGCGACCGCGCCGCACGCGGCCGAGATCATCGTCGTCGACAATGGCAGCAGCGACGAGACCCCGGCGGAACTCGCCGCCTACGCCGATCGCGTGCGCATCGTCGCGCTGCCGGAAAACCTCGGCTTCGTGCGCGGCATGAATGCGGGCGTCGCGGCGGCGCGCGCCGACGACGACGTCGTGCTGCTCAACAACGATCTCGTCTTCACGCAGCCGGACTGGCTCGATCGCCTGCGCGACGCGGCCTATGCAGCGCCCGAACACGGCATCGTCGGTTGCCGCCAGCTCGGCCCGGAACCCGAGGGTCGCCTGTACCACGCGGGCGGCTATATCGAGGCCGACGAACTGCGCGGCCACCAGGTCGAAACCGGGCCGTTCGAACGCGACGTCGCCCAGTTCGACTCGACGCGCCGCGTGCAGGGCATCGCGTTCGCGCTCGCCTACCTGCGTCGCGACTGCATCGATCGCATCGGCGTGCTCGATCCGATCTTCCACAGCTATTTCGAGGACACCGACTACTGCCTGCGCGCCGCCGACGCGGGCATCGCGACGGTCGTCGCCGGTGCCGTCACGCTGCACCACCACCAGCATGGGTCGACGCGCGACGACGGCGGCTTCCGCCGCCGCCTCTGGGATGCGAGCCGCGCGTCGTTCGCCGGGCGCTGGCAGGCGCGCCTGCACGAGGCCTACCGCGGCGACGTGCTCTGGTGCGGTGCCACGCGGACGCCCTACGCCGACGCCCATCTCGCGCACGCGTTCGTGCGGCGCCTCGACGCCCGCGGCCTGCGCATGCTGCAGATGGCGCCCGCAGCCGAGATCGCTCCCGGCGACGACTTCCGGCTCGACCTCGCCGGCCGGCGTCGCGCCGTCCCGCCGTTCGCCGCAGCGATCGCGTGCGGCGACGCCACCGCGCGCATCCCGGCGCGCGCGCACCTGGGCCTGCGCAACGGCGAATGGGAACGCGTGCCGGAGAGCTGGGCCGAGGCGGCCCGACGGCTCGACCTGCTCGTCGTCGCGGACGCGTTCCAGCGCGATGCATTCCGCGCCGCGGGCGTCCGCACGCCGATCGAGATCCTGCCGCCGGGCGTCGATCGCGACTACTGCCATCCGCGCGTACCCGCGCCGCGCGATCCGGCCGGGCGGCTGGTGTTCCTCGCCGTCGTCGATGCGCTCGCGCGCGACGCACCGGATCTTCTCGGGCGCGCCTTCCGCGCCGCGTTCGATCGCGATGAAGCGGTCGCGTTGCTGATCCACGCGCGACCCGGGCGCGAGGCCTTCGCGATCGACGACGCGCTCGCGCCGTTGCGCGCGGGCGATGCGCGCATCCGCGTGCTCGTCGACTGGGGCCACCCGTGGTACCAGCGCGCGCAACTGCTCGCCGCGGCGGACGCGTACGTCTGCGTGCGCCGCGGCGGCGGCTGGGATCCGTTCGCCGCGGAGGCGCTCGCGTGCGGCAAGCTGCTCGTCGGCGCCGACTTCGGCAGCCAGGCGGAACTCGCGCGCGCGCACGGCAGCAGTGTCGCTTGCAGCCGCGGCGTCGATCCGGCGACCGGGCTGACGTGGGCCGAGCCCGACCACGACGCGTTCGTCGCCGCACTGCGCGACGTCCACGAACATCACGAAGAACGCCTCGCGCGTGCGCGGCGCGAAGCTGATGCGTTCGCACGCGCGCACGACGCCGATACCAGCGCGGGCCGGCTCGCCGCACGCATCGCCGACCTCGCCGGACTGCGCGCCCCGGCGCCGCCACCGCCGTCCCATCGTCCGGTCGACCTCGCGCGTCCGGCGAGCGGCCAGATCGTCGTGCTCGGCATGCATCGCTCCGGCACGTCGAGCGTCGCCGGCCTGCTCGCGCGCATGGGCGTCGCAGTCGGCCCAGCCGACGACCTGCTGCAAGGCCCCGACAATCCGAAGGGCCATTACGAATCCGCGCGCCTGCACATGGCCTGCGTGCGCCGCCTCGCGGCCGCGGGCGGCGACTGGCGCGATCCGCCCGGCACGGCGCCGGCGGCGGCCGTGGACGCATTCCGGCGCGAGGTCGGCGCGCTCGTCGACGAGTTCGACCAGCGACGACCCTGGCTGGTCAAGGAACCACGCCTGTGCCTGCTCGCGCGCGAACTGCTGCCGCTGCTGACGCGTCCGCTGTTCGTGCACGTCGTGCGCGATCCGGGCGCGGTCGCCGATTCGCTCGCCGCGCGCGACGGCTTCACGCCGGCGGACGCACTCGCGCTGTGGGAGCGCTACACGCGCGACGCGTTCGAAGCGAGTCGCGGCTGGCCGCGCGTGATCGTCGACTACGACGCGCTGTGTGCGGCTCCCGAAACGGAAGCGCGCCGCCTCTTCGATGCACTGCGCGCAGCCGGGATCGCCGACCTGCACTGGCCGTCGGCCGACGTCGTGCGCGACTGGATCGAGCCGAACGCGTCGCGGCCGCGCTCGGCGAGCGCGCTGCCCACGCCGGCGCAACGCGCGCTGCAGGCCGCGATCGCCGATCGCAGCATCCTCGATGCCGGCGCGGACATGGCGCGCGCCGGCGTGGCGCGGAGCGCCTGATGTTCGGACTGCTGCGCCGCGCGAAACCGGTGCCGCTGGCGCCGCTGCTCGACCTGCGCTGGGACGGACGCGAGCTCAGGTTCGCCTCTGCGCCGGGCGCGCTCGCGGCGATCGCGATCGAACTCGACGGCTGCCATTTCGCGACCGTCGTCCCCGACGCGCACGGCCGCGCGCGCTACGCGTTCGCGTTCGCGCCCTCGG
>DASTSE010000393.1:0-10603 GCA_035760865.1 Dokdonella sp. | reverse complement strand
TTTCAGGTCGGCGACCTTATCGGTCACGTCGGTGGGATTATGGATAGCGGGCGGACCTGCTTTGGTTCATCAAAAAGCTGCATTCGACCAGGTCCGACGGATTCCGTATCAGCGGAAAGCAGCTTCGGGTCAGCGCCGCGGCCCTATGGATCAGGTCGCAGGGATTCCATTCGACCGGCGGGGTGAGTCGTTGCAGCGCGAACGGTCACCGTTCGGCGCTCGGCGCATTCTTCATGGTCGCGAGGATGTTCTGTGTCAGGTCGGAGGGATTTGCGATCAGAGGGCAGGCGCATCGAGGCGGGGCGGTGGCGTTCCGGCTTCCCCTCAGCCGCCGCGCTGCACGCGTCGGCTCTCCCGCGAGCGGGAGAGGCGAAGACCGGCGGGGGCGTACGCGTGCCGCGCGCGCTGTTCCCCTCTCCCGCTTGCGGGAGAGGGCTGGGGTGAGGGCGCTCGGAGCGCGAGGCTCGGTGAAGCGCGCAACACGCGACGCTGCGCTCTGCTGCCCTCAGCCGCCTCGCTGCGCTCCGCCTTCCCCTCACCCGCCGCGCAGCGCGCGTCGGCCTCTCCCGCGAGCGGGAGAGGCGAAAGCCTCAGCTCGCACCGCCATCGCGCGGCAGGAGTACCCGCAGCCGCCTCCTCAGCAACAGCGCCCGCCGCCGCCGCGATAGCGCGCCTGCTGGCGCTCGTTGAAGAACTCGGCGTAGGTCGGCACCGGGCGCTCGGGGTGGTGCGCGCGCAGGTGGGCGACGTAGGTGTCGTAGTCGGGCACGCCGATGAGGCGGCGGCACAGCCGGACCAGGTTTCGCCAGATCGCTCGACCGTCCACCCGGAAAATCCCTCGTGCGCGGAAACGTGATCCTGTGCCCGGAATGGACCGTGCGCAAGTCCCCTTTCGTCGAAGGCGACGCGGCAGGCGGCGCATCGGGGCCGCCAGGCGGCGCGGGGCGCGGCCCGTTTCCGGCCCGGGGTCACATTATTCGGGGCACGGCTCCGGATAATGACGCCGGAACGCGCCCCCTGTTGCGCCGCCGCCGAAGCCTCCAGACCCATGAAACCCCGCAAGCATCTCGTCGTGGCCGGCGCCGCCGCCGCCGACGTGTCGGAAATCGGCACCTTCATCCGCGTGGTCCAGCCGCAGCTCGACCACGCCTGGGGTTTCGCCAAGGACGACGACGAGATCGACTTCGTGCTCGCCGACCTCGGCGATTTCGGCGGCCGCTGCGCGCGCGTGCGCGCGCTCGACGAGGGCAAGCATTTCGCGGTGATCGCGAACGCGGGCGACGATGCGCTCGGCGCCGATCTCGTGCTGCACCGCCCGTTCAGCGCGAAGGCGATCGTCGGCCTGCTCAACCACGTCGGCCGCGCTGCGCCGCCCGAGCCACGGCGCCTCATCGACTTCAGCGCCGTGGAGCGCCACATCGTGCCGCAGGCGCGCAAGCCGGCGCGTCGCGGCGACGACGCCGGCGAGGAGACGCCGGAGTCCACGCGCGCGTCGTTCCTCGACGTGCAGCGCGAACGCCGTTGCACCGACCTCGAGGCGCTGGTCAAGCGCGGCGCGGTGCTCGTGCAGCGGCACGGCATCCCGCCGCTGCTGATCGATCCGGTCACCGACACGTTCCACACGAGCGCGCGCCTGGCCGAACTCGAACCGTACTTCCTCGACCCGCTCGGCGGGCACGAACGCAAGCGCGTCGGCGGCGCGCAACTGGCCGAGCTGCGCAAGCAGTACCCCGGCCGCCCGCTCGTGCGGTTGCGCTGGCTGCACGCGTTCCTGCGCTCGAACGGCTGGCTCGCCGCGCACCTCGACCCGAGCGCGAGCTACAAGCTCAAGAGCTGGCTGCCGCTCGACAACGACTACCGCAAGCAGCACCGCATCGCGCTCACGCTCATGCGCGACGCGGCGCCGCTGCACGAGATCGCCAAGGCCGCGAAGGCGAAGATGGCCGACGTGTTCGACGTCGTGAATGCGTACGACGCGCTCGGCCTGATCGAGACGCGCCGCCTCGGCAGCTGGGACCCCGCTGCGGAAACGGTCGGCAAGCGCAAGCGCTCGACGCGCAAGACGCAGCGCCTGCTCGCCGCGACCGTCTTCACGCGTTGATCCTCGCCGCGGCGCGGCCCTGCTGCCCGCGCAGCGAAAGCTGATACCGTGCGCGACTGCACTTTCGCGTCCACGGAGCGTCCATGCACGTCCACTCCGCGCTGCAGCTGATCGCGCTCGCCGCGGGCATCCTGATCCTGATCCGGCCGCGTCTGCCCGACTCCATCGTCGCGCCGTACCCGATCATCGTCGGCCGGCTCGACCGGGTCCCCGCGCTGCACGCGGCCTGAAGGCGCCGGCGCCCACCATCGACGATGTCCGCTCTCGTCTATCGCTTCGGCGGGTTCTCGCTCAACACGCGAACGCGCGAACTGCGTCGCGGCGACGCGCCGATTGCGCTGTCGCCTCGCGCGTTCGACTGCCTCGCCTACCTGATCGAACAGCGCGGCCGCGCGGTCGGCAAGGACGAGCTCATCGAGGCGATCTGGGGTCGCCCGAACGTGTCGGACACGCAGCTCGGCCAGACCGTGTTGCGTGCGCGACGCGCGATCGGCGACGACGCCCAAGCGCAGCGCTTCATCCGTACCGTCGCCCGCCACGGCTACCATTGGGTGGCCGACGTGGATACCGGCGAAGCGGACGGCAATGCCGCTCCACCCGCTGCAGCTGCGACCACGCCGGCGACGGCCGGCCTACCGCCGCCCGCGCAACCGCGCGCCGCGTCGGTACGTCGCGGCCATCGCGCGAGGTGGCCGATCGCTGCGGCCGCGGTCGCGCTCGTCGGCACGCTCGCATGGCTCGCGCTCGCGCGACTGCACCGTGACGCGATCCGGCCGGTCGCATCCGCGAGTGCCGTCGTGTTGCCGCTGCAGGTCGACGGCGCCGCGGCGGACGGCTGGCTGCGCCTCGGCGGCATGGATTTCCTCGCGCAGCGCCTGCGCGACGGCGGGCTCGCCGTGCCGCCGAGCGACAGCGTGGTCGCGCTGCTGCAGAACGCGCGCGATCAGGATGGCGCGACGACGCGCGCGCTGCGCGAGGCCGCGCCGACGGCGCTGCAGGTGAGCGCGCGTGCGACGCGTCGACACAGCGAGTGGCGCGTCGACGTGCACGCGGTCGCGGCCGACGGCGCGGCGGTGGACGTCGACGCCACGCGCGCCGATGCGCTCGACGCCGTGCGCGACGCGGGCGATCGACTGCTCGGTCGCCTCGGTCGCGCGCACGCCGCACCGGCATCGCTCGGCGGCAACGTGCAGGAACGCCTGCAGCGCGCGCAGGCGGCGATGCTCGCGAACGATCTCGCCGGCGCACGCGCGATCCTCGTCAGCGACCCGCAGCTGGCGCGGACCGAGCCCGAGCTGGGTTACCGACTGGCGCAGGTGGACTTTCGCGCCGGCGAGTACCGCCGCGCCGAATCGACGCTGAGCGCGCTGCTCGCCGACGCCGGCACGCGCGACCCGCTGTTCCACGCCCAGCTGCTGGACGCGCGCGGCGCCGTCCACATCCGCCTCGACGACTATGCCGCTGCGGAGCGCGACTACGACGCGGCGCTCGCGCTGCTGCGCGACGGCAACCATCCGCGCGAGCTCGGCCTCGCGCTGACCGGGCGCGGCATCACGCACTCGATGCGCCACGACGCGGCGCCCGCACTCGCCGATTTCGCCGATGCGCGCGTGCAACTGGAAGCCGCCGGCGACGCGCTCGCGGTCGCGCGCGTCGACAGCAACCTCGGCGGCCTCGAGATGAACCGCGACCGGCCCGAGCAGGCGCTCGCCTATCTGCGGAGTGCGGCGGCGCAGTTCGAGCGCTACGGCGCGATCAATGAATTGATGGAGACGCTCGAGAGCCTCGTGTCGGACAACCTCGCCCTGCTGCAGCCGGCCGCCGCGCTCGCCGCGAGCGATCGCAGCTGGCTGCTCGCCGCGCGCGTGAGTGATCCCAACCAGCGGCTGAATCTCACGCTCGACCGCGTCGACGTGTTCCTCGCACTCGGCCGCCTGCGCGAAGCCGGCGAGCTGCTGCAGGGACTGCCCGACGACGCGGCCGACGCGAACCCGTTCCTCGCGCGCCGCCTGCCCGCTTTGCGCGCACGCCTCGCGCTCGCCGAGGGCCGCTACGCGAATGCCGCCGAAGCCGCCCGGCGGGCGCTCGCGCATCGTGCGCCCGCCGACGACGACGGCGAAGGCGTCGCGGAAATCGCGCTCGTGCTGCAGCGGGCGGTGCTGGCGGGTTCGTCGGTGCCGGCGCAGCAGCCCGCCGCAGCCTGGGTCGCACCATCCGCGCCCGCGAGCTATCCCGTGCAAGCCGTGCTCGCGGCCGAGTGGGCGGACGCGCAAGGAAACATGGACGAGGCGGCGCGCCACTTCGCCGAGGCGCGCGATCTCGCCGAGCGGCGCGGCGTGCCGGCCGACGTCGCCCTGGTCGCCACGTCCTACGGCGACTGGCTGCTGAGGCACGGCCGTTTGCAGGAAGCGACCACCACGATCGGCCGCGTGTCGCCCTGGGCAGAGCGCGATTTCGACTGCGCGCTGCTCCAGCTGCGCCTGTTCGACGCACTGCACCAGCCCGATGCCGGCGCCAAGGCGCTGCACGCGGCGATCGCGCTCGCGGGCGAGCGGCAGATCCCCGCGGCGCTGCGCGAGCTGCCGCAGCGAGCGCCGACGGCGCTTCGATGATGCGCGAGGAAGCACAGTGGAATCGTTGTGGAAAGACTTCGCGGCGCCCGCGCCGCATCGTCGGCGGGTTCCTTCCCGCGGAGATCCACGCATGCATCGCCTGATCGGCGCACTCGCCCTGCTCGCGACGAGCCTCACCCTGCACGCCACCGACGTCGTCGACGATTTCGAGGCCGGCACCAACCCGAACCAATGGGGCTGGACCAACAACAGCGGCGGCGCCTTCGTGATCGAACCCGACGGCGGTAACCCCGGCGCCTGGCTCGACAGCGGCGCGCCCTACTTTTCCGACCATCCGAACCTGACCTCGCTGCCGCCGGCCGGCACGCCGCTGCGCGCGGCGCTCGACAGCGGCACGCTGCAGTCGGCGAGCGTCGACCTCGAGCGACTCGATGCGTCGAGCGTGACCGGCTGCCTGCCGACCTACACCTTGCCCAGCACGTTCTCGCTGTCGCTCATCGACATCCATACCGACGCGTCGGTGATCGAGGCGCATACGATCGACGGCCCGCCCGCGCCGACCGACGCGCCGTTCGACTGGCTGACCGCTGCGTTCACGATCCCGAGCGAGGCCACCGACGTGCCGCCGGGCTGGGTGCTCAATGCGCCGCCCGAGCTGGGCTACACCTGGCAGGACCTCATGCACAACGTCGACGGCATCCGCTTCTTCGTGCTCGATCCCGAGGAAATCACGTTCGACGCCTGCTGGCGACTCGGCGCCGACAACGTGCGTGTGAGCTACGCCGGCGAGGACAAGGTCTTCGTCGACGGTTTCGACGGCGCACCGCGCTGAGCGCACGCTCGACGCGGTCGCGCAGCCGGCAGGACCCGACCGTCGCCGCATGCATGCGGCGGTCGGGCCGGACGTCCCTTCAGCCGCGCGCAAGGCCGACCTGCTACCTTTCGGGCTTCCCCCAACCGTGGAGCTCGACATGCACATCGCGCTGCAGCCCCTGATCGCGTTGATCGCCGGCATCCTCATCCTGATCCGGCCGCGCCTGCTCAACTACGTCGTCGCGCTCTACCTCATCATCATCGGCCTGATCGGGCTGTTCCCGAACCTTCGCCTCTGACGCCGTGACCGGCATCGCGCCCCGCGTGCCGCTGCGCGACGAGCAGACTTCGGTCTTCATCGAGGCCGGCGCGGTCGCGCTCGCGCTTTCGCTCGATCCCACACGCCGGACCGCGGCGCCGCTGCTGCTATAACTGCACGATGCGCACATCGTTCCATTACCGCCCCACGTTCCTGCCGTGCCTCGCGTTGCTGTTCGCCACGGGGGCCGCGCACGCGGGCCGCGTGACGGTCGAACTCGACGGCGTCGACGGCCCGCTGCGCGATGCCGTGCTCGCGGGGCTCGAGCTCGAGCAGTACGCGTCGCGCGACGTGACCGCGGCGCAGGCGCGGCGCCTGTACGAGCACGCGGGCGCGCAGGTGCGCTCGGCGCTCGAACCGTACGGCTACTACTCGGTCGCGGTCGACGGCGAGCTGCGCGAAAACGGCGACGCCTACGTCGCCGTGCTGCACGTGAAGCCGGGCGAGCCGGTGAAGATCGCCACGCTCGACGTGCGCATCGACGGCGACGCCGACGGCCAGCGCGAGGTGCGCAAGGCGCTCGCCGCGTTCACGCCGGCGAAGGGTGCGGCGCTCGACCATGCCGCGGACGAGAAGGGCAAGGCGACGATCCAGGCCGCGTTGTTCGCGAGCGGCTACCTCGATGCCGAACTCGTCACGCACCAGGTCGAGGTTACGCGCTCGGCGAACACGGCCGACATCCACCTCGCATGGAAGGTCGGCGCGCGCTACCGGCTCGGTACGACGACGTTCGAGGGCGCGCAGTTCCCGAGCGAGTTCCTCGAACGCTACATCCCGTGGGTGAAGGGCGACTTCTACACCCAGGACCAGGTGCTCGCGCTGCAGCAGCGCCTCATCGACGCCGACTACTTCGCGATCGTGCAGGTCGAGCCCGACGTCGAGCACGCGGCCGACGGCACGGTGCCGATCAAGGTCATGCTCGGCCCGGCCAAGCGCACGATCTACACCGGCGGCGTATTCATCGGCACCGACACCGGCCCCGGCGTGCGCGGCGGCATCGAGCGGCGCTGGATCAATGCGCGCGGCCACAAGGCCAAGGTCGAGACGATCGTCGCGACGCGCCTGAAGACCGCGTCGGCGCAGTATCAGATTCCGCTCGCAGGCCCGGACAACCACATGCTCGCGTTCGGCGCGACGTTCCGCGACGAGGACACCGACACGAGCACCGCGCGCACGTTCGGCCTCGCCGCGACCGATTCGCGCGTGTGGCACGGCTGGACGCGCACGCTCGGCCTCAAGTTCCTCACCGGCGACTTCAAGGTCGCCAACATCGACGGCGACACCACCTTGCTGTATCCGGAAGTGTCGTTCGCGCGCAAGAAGGCCGACGATCCCGCATTCGTGCGCGACGGCTGGTCGCTCACGTTCGCCGCGCGCGCGGGCCAGAAAGGCCTCGTTTCGGACACGAGCTTCGCCCAGGCGAGCGCCGACGCGAAGTGGATCCACGGCCTCGGCGAGCACGGCCGCTTCATCGCGCGCGGCTCGCTCGGCGCGACCCACGTCGGCGACTTCGACAAGCTGCCGCCGGAACTGCGCTTCTTCGCCGGCGGCGATCGCTCGATCCGCGGCTACGGCTTCCAGACGATCGGCCCGCCGCTGCCCGGCGCGCTCGTGCCCGTCGCGCAGGCGTACTGCGATGCGCATCCGAAGAGCGATTGCCAGGATTTCGTGATCGGCGGCAAGAACCTCGCGGTCGCGAGCGCCGAGTACGAGTACTACTTCAAGCCGAACTGGGGCATCGCGACCTTCATCGACACCGGCGACGCGTTCTCGAGCTTCGACAGCTACCGCCAGAAGATCGGTGTCGGCGTCGGCGCTCGCTGGCGCTCGCCGGTCGGCATGGTGCGCGTCGATCTCGGCGTGCCCGTGCGCGACGACCGGAACCACGGCGTCGAACTGCACATCGTGATCGGACCGGATCTATGACTGCACGGAATGCGTCAAAGCCCCTCTCCCGCCGGGAGAGGGGTTGGGGAGAGGGTCCGGCGCCGCTGCGCTCCGGCCGAACCCTCACCCGCGCCTTTGGCGCACCCTCTCCCGGCGGGAGAGGGAACAACGCGGGCTTCGCCTGGACCCGCCTGCTCGTGCGCATCGGCATCGCGCTCGCGGTCCTGCTCGTGCTCGTCGGCGTGCTGTCGTTCTGGCTGCTACGGACCGAGTCCGGCCTGCACTTCGTGCTCGCGCGCGCGATCGGCGCGACCGAAGGCAAGCTCACGATCGCGCGCTCGAGCGGCAGCCTCGCCGGGCCGGCGACGATCGAGGACCTGCGCTATCTCGATCCCGCGGCCGGCGTCGACGTGCGCGCGCAGCGCACGGTGGTCGCATTCGCGCCGCTCGAGCTGCTCGCGGCCCGCCTGCACCTCACGCGCCTCCAGCTCGACGGGGTCGACGTCGCGCTGACGAGCGTGCCGCCGCCGGCCGAGCCGCCGCCGCCCGCGGGCGACATCTCGCTCGCGGCGCCGCTCGACATCGTGCTCGACCGTCTCGTGCTCGCGCGCGCGACCGTTGCCAGCGACGGCGCGCCGCTGCTCGCGATCGACACGCTCGACGTGGTCGGCCGCTGGACGCGCGAAGGCGTCAAGCTCGACTCGATCGCGCTGCGCTCGCCCGACGGCCAGGTCGACCTGCACGGCACGATCGCCGCGCTGCCCGGCTATCCCGGCAACGGTGCGCTCGACTTCCGCTGGAAGGTCGCCGACGTGGCGTACGCGGGCACCTTGACCGCGAACGGTGACGGCCGGGTCGCGCGCCTTGCCGTCGCGCTGACCGAGCCGACCGCCGCGAACGTCGACGCCGAACTCACGCAGGCGAAGGACTGGCCGTGGAGCGTGAAGGTCGCGGTGCCGCGCTTCGATCCGAAGCGCGTGCTAAAGGATTCGTCGCTCGCCGCGCTCGAACTGTCGCTGCAGGGCAGCGGCGATCGCCGCGGCGGCACGATCAGCGGCGACGTTGCCGTCAACGATCACCGCGTGCGCATCGAACCGCTGCGCTACGCGCTCGGCGACGCGCGCCTCGAGATCGAAGCGCTCACCGTGCGCAGCCCCGAAGCGGCGGGTGCGCTCGAGGCGAACGGCACGGTGCAGCTCGACGCGAAGCCGGTCGCGGCAACGCTCGCACTGCACTGGGACGACGTCGTGCTGCCGGCCGACCTCGTCGGCCAGGCGCTCGCGACGCACGGCCGCCTCGACGCGAACGGCAGCGCCGAGCGCTTCCACGCGGCAGGCAACCTGTCGATCGGGCCGCCCGGCCAGCTCGCCGACCTCGCGCTCGATCTCGACGGCACGCCCGAGGCGATCACGCTCAGGCAACTCGCGTTGCAGCAGCCGAAGGGCGGGCTCGACGCGCACGGGACGGTCACGTTGAAGCCGACGATCGGTTGGCAGATCGACGCGAAGGCGAACCGACTCGATCCGGGCGCGTTCGCGGCCGCCTGGCCGGGCGCGCTCGATTTCGACCTCGCGACGAAGGGCACGCTGGCCGACCGCGGCCCGGACGCGACGATCAAACTCGACCGCCTCGGCGGCACGCTGCGCAAGCGCGCGCTGTCCGGCCATGCCGACCTTGCGATCAGGCCCGGATACGTCGTCGACGGCACGCTCGAGCTCGCCTCCGGCAACAGCCACGTCGCCGTCATCGGCCGCGGCGGCGACCAGACCGACGCGACGATCAAGCTCGCAATCGCCTCGCTCGGCGACTGGCTGCCGGATGCGGCCGGACGCCTCGACGGCGATGTGCGCGTGCAGGGTCGCTGGCCGAAGCTCGCCGTGAACGGCCGCGCGCGCGGCGCGAAGATCGCCGCGGGCGGCAGCACGATCGAAGCGCTCGATGTCGCCGCCGACGTCGCGAGCCTCGATCCGCCGCAGGGCACGCTGTCGCTCAAGGCGAGCCGCGTCGCGAGCGGCGCGCTCGCGTTCGACGCCATCGACCTCGACGCCGGCGGCACTCGCGACGCGCACCGGCTCGACATCGATGCGCGCGGCTCGCCGCTCGGCCTGCGCCTCGCACTGTCGGGCAGCGCGAACGACCAGGGCCGCTGGAGCGGCACGCTGAAGACGCTCGACGTCGCGATCAAGGACGCGCCGCCGCTCGCGCTCGAGCAACCCGCGGCGATGCGCTGGGACGGCCGGCAGTTCGATGCCGCGGACATCTGTCTCGCCGGCGGCGGGTCGACCTTGTGCGTCGGCGGCCAGGGCGGCGCCGACGGCGCGCTCGCGGCGCGCTACCGCATCGAACGGCTGCCGCTCGCGCTCGTGATGAAGCTCGCGTCGCCCGCTGCGCCCGTGCGCGTCGAAGGCCTCATCGGCGGCCACGGCGACGTGCGCCGCAGCGCCGCAGGCGCGCTCGACGGCCGCGCCACGCTGGCCTCCGAGCGCGGCAGCGTGGCCTACCCCGACAACGCGAACCAGCCGCTGCTCGCGTACAGCGGCCTCGCGCTCGACGCGAGCTTGTCGCCGCAGTCGACGCACGCGACCTTGCGTGCGTCGCTCGACCACGACGGCCGCCTCGACGGCGACGTCACCTTGAGCGGACCGGCCGGATCGGCGCAGGCGCTCGGCGGCCACCTCGACCTCGCGCTCAACAGCCTCGCGTTCGTCGAATTGCTGACGCCCGAGGTCGCGAATGCAAAAGGCAAACTCGCCGCGAACTACACGTTCGCGGGCACGACTGCGGCGCCGCAGTTCAACGGCGCGCTCACCCTGGACGACCTCGCCGCCGAGCTGCCGTCGGCCGGGCTCAAGCTGCACGACGGCCATGTCACCGCGCGCGCGACCGACGCCGACCACTTCGCGCTCGACG
>DASTSE010000392.1:0-2416 GCA_035760865.1 Dokdonella sp. | reverse complement strand
GTCGTTCCCGGGCAAGCTCACCCAGCTGCTCCACGCGCGCTACCAGCACTTCGCCGCCGATCCCGCGCGCGGCGTCGTGCTCTTGCCCTGCGAGCTCATCGAGCGCAACGGCGACGCCCTCGAGCGCGCCGTGCTCGTACTCGCCCTTGCGGAAATAGTCCTCCATGAGCGCGCAGATCGGCGTCCATTCGCGTTCGGGAATTTCCTTCGCGACGCCGCGGTCGGCGACGATCTCGATCGCGTGATCGGCGAGCAGCAGGTAGATGAGCACGCCGGTATTGTGTTCGGTGTTCCACACGCGCAGGCGCGCGAACACCTCGTGCGCGCGATCGCGCGCGCTGCGGCCGCGCACGACGTCCGCGAGCGGCAGGCTGCCTTCGACCGCGAACACGATCTCGCCGCGATGCCGATGCTCGCTCGCCGAGATCGCGTGCTGGATCGTATCGAGCCGCGCCGGCGGGAAGCGGCGTCTGGAGGAAACGAACAGATGCCGGATCACGCGCATGTCACCAGCTCCCCGATGCGCCGCCGCCGCTGAAACCGCCGCCGCCGCCGCTGAATCCACCGCCACCGAAGCCGCCGCCACCGCCGCCCCAGCCGCCACCGCCACCGAATCCGCCCCAGCCGCCGCGATTGGCGAAGCCGCCACCACCGCCACCGCCGAGCAGGCCGAACACGAGACCGAATACGCCCAGGCCGAGGCCGAGCGGCAACAGCCCGCTGATGAGCCAACCGATGCCGCCCGCGCCGAGGCCGACGACCGGCGCACGCACGCCCGCGGGCGCGCCGCCGAACAGTCCGCGCAGGAACAGGGCGGCGAACCAGGCGGCGATCACCGCCGGCGCGAAGCGATCGCCGCCGTCGCCGCCGTTGCCGTGCTCCTCCGTCAGCGGCGGCGGCAACGGTTCGTCGTTGATGAGCTTCGTCAACGCGCCGACCGCGTCGTGCACGCCGCCGTAGTAGTCGTTGTCGCGAAAGCGCGGCGCGACGTACTCGCGGATGATGCGCGCCGCCGCCGCGTCCGGGATCGCGCCTTCGAGGCCGCGCCCGACCTCGATGCGCACGCGCCGGTCGCCCTTGGCGACGATGAGGATGACGCCGTCGTCGGTACCCTTGCGGCCGAGCTTCCACGCGTCGGCGACACGGATGCCGTACTGCGCGATGTCTTCCGGCTGCGTGGTCGGCACGATCAGCACGCCGACCTGCGCGCCCTTCGCCTTCTCGAGCGCGGCGAGTTCGTCCTCGAGCGACTGGCGCTGGGTCGGATCGAGCGTGCCGGTGTAGTCGCTCACGCGCGCGCTGAGCGCGGGGATCGCCTTGACGTCGCCTTCGGCGGCGAAGGCCGCGCCGGACGCTGCGAGCAGCGCGGCGAGGAACGCAAGGGCTCGAAGGGATCGCATCAAGGCCGGCCGATCGTGGCAGCGGGAACGGTAGGGCGGATCAAGGCGCGCAGCGCCGGATCCGCCGCTCGCGCGGCGCGATCCGGCCTATGGCTTCGCCGCCAACCATTGTGGCTTCGGCTCAGTGCGCCGGTTCCGGCTGCGATGGCGCCGGTGGCTGCGTCGGGGTCGGCTGCGGCGCCGGCTTGCTGAAGTCGACGGTCGGCGCCGTCGAGATCTGCTTTTCGTTCTCAACCGTGAAGTTCGCCTTCGGCTTGTAGCCGAACATCATCGCCGTGAGGTTCTGCGGGAACTGGCGCACGAACGTGTTGTAATCCTGCGTGCTCTGGATGAAGCGGTTGCGCGCGACGGTCACGCGGTTCTCGGTGCCTTCGAGCTGCGCCTGCAGGTTCTGGAACAGGCCGTCCGCCTTGAGGTTCGGATAGTTCTCCGAGACCGCCATGAGTCGCGACAGCGCGCTCGACAGTTCGCCCTGCGCCTGCTGGAACGCCCTCATCTTGTTCTCGTCGGAAAGGTCGTCGGCGGTCAGGTTGATCTGGCCGACCTTAGCGCGCGCCTCGGTCACCTTGGTGAGGACCTCCTCCTCGTGGGTCGCGTAGCCCTTCACCGTGTTGACGAGGTTCGGCACGAGGTCCGCACGCCGCTGGTACTGGTTGAGCACTTCGGACCAGGCCGCCTTGACGCCTTCGTCCTTCGACTGGATCGCGTTGTAGCCGCAACCGGACAGCAGGCTCGACGCGATGAGCACGCACGCTAGCAACAGGTACCGCATGGGACGTCCTCCCTCGTGAACGGTGCTGCGCACACTTTGGAGCCGGACGCCCCCGCGCGCAAGTGGCCCACTTCCTGGCCCCCGGGACGGCATCGAGGCCAAAGACCAAAACCAGCGAGCTGGAACAAAAGATTGAAACACGAAGGACACGAAGGACACGAAGGACACGAAGGAAAAGCAATATCAGGAAAAAGCGTCAGAGCTTGAAACACGGAGCACACGGAGCACACGGAGAAAAAGCGAA
>DASTSE010000391.1:0-15541 GCA_035760865.1 Dokdonella sp. | reverse complement strand
GCCGACACCGGCGTCGAATACGGCACGCGGCGGATGATGGAGCGCGCGACCCAGCGCGGCCTGTGCCGCGCGGTGATCGTGAACAAGATCGACCACGACGGCGCCGACTGCGCGCGCGTGCTGGAGCAGCTGCGCGAGGCGTTCGGCCCCGAGTGCCTGCCGATCAACCTGCCGGCGCAGGACGGCAAGACCGTCGTCGACTGCTTCTTCAAGCCGGCGGGCGTCCCGGACTTCTCGACCGTCGCCGAAGCGCACCAGCGCATCATCGACCAGGTCGTCGAAATCAACGAAACCGTGATGAACCATTTCCTCGACGTCGGCGAAGCCGGACTTTCGGGCCAGGAACTGCACGACGCGTTCGAGCAGTGCCTGCGCGAAGGCCATCTCGTGCCGATCTGCTTCACGTCCGCGCGCACGGGCGCGGGCGTCAAGGAGCTCTTGACGCTCGCCGCAAAGCTGCTGCCGAATCCGAAGGAAGGCAATCCGCCCGAGTTCGTCAAGGGCACCGGCGCGAACGCACAGGCGATCGAGGCGGTGCCGGACCCGAAGAAGCACGTCATCGCCGACGTGTTCAAGATCGTCAACGATCCGTTCGTCGGCAAGCTCAGCGTGTTCCGCGTGTACCAGGGCACGGTCAGGAAGGACACGCAGTTGTTCATCGACGACGGCAAGAAGCCGTTCAAGGTCGGCCATCTGTTCAAGCTCAAGGGCAAGGATCACATCGAGATCGAGCAGGCGATTCCCGGCGACATCGCCGCGATCGCGAAGATCGAGGACATCCACTTCGACGCGGTGCTGCACGATTCGCACGACGAGGACCAGATCCACCTCAAGCCGCTCGACTTCCCGCAACCGATGTTCGGCCTCGCCGTGCAGCCCGCGCACAAGGGACAGGAGCAGAAGCTCAGTTCGGCGCTCGCGCGACTCGGCGAGGAAGATCCGTGCTTCCGCGTCGAACACAACAAGGAACTCAACGAAACGATCATCCGCGGCCTGTCCGACCTGCACCTCAAGCTCATGCTCGACCGCATGAAGGAACGCTACGGCGTCGAGGTCACGACGCGGCCGCCACGTATCGCCTATCGCGAGACGGTCGGCGCAAAGGCCGAGGGACACCACCGGCACAAGAAGCAGACCGGCGGTGCGGGCCAGTTCGGCGAGGTGTTCCTGCGCATCGAACCGCTGCCGCGCGGCGGCGGCTTCGAGTTCGCCGACGAGGTCAAGGGCGGCACGATCCCGGGCCAGTTCCTGCCCGCGATCGAGAAGGGCGTGCGCCAGGTGCTCGAGCACGGCGCGATCGCGGGCTACCAGTTGCAGGACGTCAAGGTGACCGTCTACGACGGCAAGTACCACGCGGTCGACTCGAAGGAAGTCGCGTTCATCGCGGCCGGCAAGAAGGCGTTCCTCGACGCGATCGCGAAGGCGCGCCCGCAGGTGCTCGAGCCGATCGTCAACCTCGACGTGACCGTGCCGAACGCGCACATGGGCGACGTCACCGGCGGCCTCGCCGGGAAACGCGCACGCATCAACGGCACCGATTCGCTGCGCGGCGGCGAGATCATCATCAAGGCGCAGGTACCGCTCGCGGAAGTCACCGACTACCAGACCGAGCTCAAGGCGATGACCGGCGGCCAGGGCCGCTATGCGATCGAGTTCAGTCACTACGAGCCGGTCCCGCCGCAAGTGCAGAAGCAGCTCACCGAAGCGTACAAACCGCGGCCGGACGAGGACTGACGCGCTTCGCTGCCGATCCGCGCGAACAAGCATCGTCGTCGCACGCCGGTGGCGCGCGACGGCTTCCGCTGCAGCAACAATGGGGATTTCCGCAATGATGATTCCGCTCGTCCAGCTTTGGCTTCCGATCCTCGCCGCCGCCGTCGCCGTGTTCGTCGTGAGCAGCCTCGTGCACATGGTGCTCAAGTGGCACCTGCCCGACTACCGCGGCTTCGCCAACGAAGACGAGGTGCTCGCGGCCATCCGCAAGGGCAATCCGACGCCGGGCATCCACATGCTCCCCTACTGCAAGGACATGAAGGACCTCGCCAAACCCGAGATGCTGGCCAAGTTCCGCGAGGGACCGACCGGCAAGTTCGTGCTGCGCGCGGGCGCGGAACCCGGCATGGGCAAGCCGCTGCTGCAGTGGTTCGTGCTCTGCCTCGTGATCTCGCTGTTCTGCGCCTATCTCGGCGCCCACACGCTCGCCGCGGGCAGCGCGTTCGCGCTCGTGTTCCGCGTGATCGGCACCGCGGCGTTCATGGGCTACGGCTTCGGCGCGTTCATCCAGGGCATCTGGTGGGGCCAGCCGTGGGGTGCGGTGGCGAAGGACGCGCTCGACGGCATCCTTTATGCGCTCGCGACCGCGGCGGCCTTTGCATGGCTGTGGCCGCGTTAGCGCTCGCGCACGCGGCGGCGCATCGACATGTAGCACGGGGTCGAGCCGCGCAGCGGCGAGTCCCGCCGCGCCTCGCCGCGACGTTCGAACGCATCGCGTGATTGCGCACCACGCCGCGATGTTCGAACGCGCCGCGTGTTTGCGGCGGCACGCGCTCCGCGCGTACCGCCCTACACGATCGTGCTCGCGCCATCGGCAACGTGTAGGGCGGGTCGAGCCGCGCAGCGGCGAGTCCCGTCGCGCCTCGCCGCGATGTTCGAATGCATCGCGTGTTTGCGGCGGCACGCGCTCCGCGCGTACCGCCCTACACTATCGTGCATGCACGCATCGGTAACGTGTAGGGCGGGTCGAGCCGCACAGCGGCGAGTCCCGCCGCACCACGCCGCGATGTTCGAACGCACCGCGTGTTTGCGGCGGCACGCGCTCCGCGCGTACCGCCCTACGCGATCGTGCCGCACGCATCGCCAACGCGTAGGGGGGTCGAGCCGCGCAGCGGCGAGTCCCGCCGTGCCTCGCCGCGCCTCGCCGCGGATCGCGCGGCACCGCGTGATTGCAGCGGCGCGCTTCGCGCGCACCCTCTTTGCTTGTAGCCTCGTACATGCGGACGCGGGGATGGTCGGCTGAATCCGCCGTCGGCATCGCGCAAGGTCGCGCTCATGTCGAACTATCGACGCGCCCTGATACCCGGTGGCACGTACTTCTTTACTGTCGCGCTCGCCGATCGCCGGCTTGCGCTGCTGTTGTCCCACGTCGGACTGCTGCGCGCCGCGTACACCGATACGGCGCGCGACCACCCTTTCGAAACCCGCGCGATCGTCGTGCTGCCGGAGCATCTGCACGCGATCTGGACGCTACCGGCGGGCGATTGTAATTTCTCGATGCGCTGGAAGCTCATCAAGGAGCGATTTTCCCGCGACGTTCGACGCGCGGAACCTGCGCTTGGCAAGGTATGGCAAGCTCGATTCTGGGAGCATGTGATCCGCGACGAACGCGATTTCGAGGCGCACGCGGACTACGTGCACCGCAATCCCGTGAAGCATGGCTTGGTGAAGAACGCGATCGAATGGCCCTATTCGTCGATCCGGCAATACGTCGCGTCGCCGCGGTGTTCACGGATCGTCGTCCCGAAAGCGCGATGACTCCCGTCCGCGACGCGTGGCGCCGCGGCACGCGCGTTGTGCGTACCGCCCTACACGATCATGCACGCGCCATCGGCAACGTGTAGGGCGGGTCGAGCCGCGCAGCGGCGAGTCCCGCCGCGTCTCGCCGCGATGTTCGAATGCATCGCGTGTTTGCGGCGGCACGCGCTCCGCGCGTACCGCCCTACACGATCATGCATGCGCCATCGGCAACGTGTAGGGCGGGTCGAGCCGCACAGCGGCGAGTCCCGCCGCGCCACGCCGCGATGTTCGAACGCATGGCGTTATTGCGCACCACGCCTCGATGTTCGAACGCGCCGCGTGTTTGCGGCGGCACATGCTCCGCGCGTACCGCCCTGGCGTTCCGCGGCGCCCAGGCGCGGTGCGGCCGGCGCGCGGGCCGCGGGGCGGTACGAGCCGATGAAGATGCCGAGCAGCGACAGCGCGACGCCGATCCAGTCGAGCGCATGGGTCGGACGCGCGAACAGGATCACGTCGAAGACGAAGCTCAATGCCGGCTGCAGCAACAGCAGCAGGCCGATCGTGGATGCCGGCAACTGCGGCATCGCGCGCGTGAGCAGCACCCAGCCGAACACCTGGCCGAAGAACGCGAGGCCGAGAAGCGCGGACCAGCTCTGCGCGTCGGGGATCGCGAACGAATCGCCCTCGATCGCGGCGACGGCGCCGAGTACCGCTGCGCTCACGAGCGAACTCACGCAGAGCAGTTGCGCGGGCGCGAGCTGCACGTGCCCGGCGCGCTGCGCGTGCCGCGTCGACAGCATGTAGATCGCGTAAGCGACGCCGGTGACCGTGCCGAGCACGACGCCGAGGCGATACTGCGCGCCGACCGCGGACCAGTCGAGCCCGACCAGCAGGTAGAGCCCGACGAATGCGAGCGCGATGCCGGCGCCGAAATACCAGCCGAGGCGTTCGCGGTAGAGCAGCCAGCCCGCGAGCGCCATCAGGAACACCTGGAAGTTGCCAAGCAAGGTCGCGAGCCCGGGACCGACGTAGAGGATGCTCCGGTGCCACATGACGAGGTCGATCGCGAACGCCGCGCCGGGCACGAGCAGCCAGCCGACCTCGGCAAGCCGCGGGCGCCGCCACTGGCGCAGCGCGACGAGACCGACGAGCAGCATGAGCCCACCGAAACCCATGCGGTAGAAGCCCGACACGGTCGGACCGACGTGCGCGACCTTGACGAACAGGCTCGTGGTGCTGATCGCGACCGCGCCGACGACCATCTGCAGCAACGCGCGCCGCGGCAATTCGTGCGTGTCGCGCATCAGGCGACCGCTTCGGTCGCGGCGACCACTTCGCTTTCGGCCGCGCTGTCGCGCAGCCATTCCTGCATTGCGGGCAACGCGAGCAATGCGTCGACCCACGGCTGCAGCTCGCGCTCGATCGCGACGTCGTAGGTGACGAAGCGCAGTACGACCGGCGCGTACATCGCGTCGGCGATCGAGAACGCGCCGAACAGGAACGGCCCGCCGGCGCCGAACCGCGCGCGGCAGTCGCGCCAGATCGCGAACACGCGCTCGATGTCCGCGCGCACGTCGTCGCCGTACGCGAAACCCCGCACGCGGCGCCGCGCGTTCATCGGCATGCGCGTGCGCAGCGCGCGGAAGCCCGAGTGCATCTCGGCCGATACGGCGCGCGCGACCGCGCGCGCGACCGCGTCGCGCGGCCAGCCCGCACCATCGAGGAACGCCTCGTTCGCGTATTCGCAGATCGCGAGCGAGTCCCACACGACGAGGTCGCCGTGGCGCAGTGCCGGCACCGTGCGGCTCGGCGACCACGCGCCGATCTCGCGCGCGAACTCCGGCGTGTCGAGCGGCAGGCGATGTTCGTCGAACGCGACGCCGCGCTCGCGCAGCAGCAGCCACGGCCGCAGCGACCACGACGAATAGTTCTTGTTGCCGATGACCAGCAGGGGCTTGGCGGACATGGGATTTCCGGTGAATGCGGGAAGGCGGCTCAGGCCGGCACCGCGTCGCCCGCGAGGCCGTCGTTCTGCGCGCGCTCTTCGCGCAGCGCGAGGTCGATGCGCCCGGCGATCGGCGCGGCGCGCTCGACGTCGTGGGCGGCGACCATCACCGCGACGAGGTTCCAGCACGGCAGCTCGCCCGCGGCACCCGTGAGGTACTCGCCGCTGACGAAGGCGGCGATGCCCTCGAGTTCGAGCGCCCCTTTCACGAGGTTCGCATCGATGATGTTTTCGGCCCGATAGACGATCTTCATGCGCGTTCCGTGGAACCGTCGGCCGGCGATGCGATGCGGTGCCGGATCGCCGCAATGGTGATCTTGTGTGGCGGCTGGTGCACTGCGCCATATGCCGTCGCGGCCGTGCGGCTATTATGCCGGCCATTGCCACCCGCCCGCGACCCCGATGTCCGAGGCGCGAAGCGGGCGGTGCAGAGCACGGGATGAACCTGCCGTTCCAAGACGACCTGCTGGCCGAACGCATCCGAGAATGCGTCCTGGAGCTGCTCCACGAGCGCGGCCCGGGGCGCAGCATCTGTCCGAGCGAGGCGGCTCACCTGCTCGGGGCTCGCTTCGGCTGGCGCTGGCAGGATCTCATGCGGCCCGTGCGCACGGTCGCCGTCGCGCTGGTCGAGCGCGGCCTGATCGAGGCGACCCAGCACGAGAACGTGGTCGACATCCGCGACGTGCGCGGCCCGGTGCGGCTGCGCCTGCGTACCCTGCCCGGCGTGCGCAGCCGCAGCTTCGCCGAGGCCTGAGTCGATTTCCGCAGGCGCCGCCGGGACCGATCGCACCCGCCGTCGATCCGGCGCAACCGCGCGCGCACGCGCCGGACTCGCGCTGCGCAAGGCGCACGAACGCTCGTCCCCGGCACCCTGCTAGACTGGCGGTTTACCTTCGACCGGACGCCGCCCCGCGCGGCGGTGACGCATGACCGAAGCCACCCATCCTGCCCCGACCGCGGGAAACTTCATCCGCCAGATCGTCGTCGCCGACCGCGCTGTCGGCAAGCACGGCGGCCGGGTCAAGACGCGCTTTCCGCCCGAGCCGAACGGCTACCTGCACCTCGGCCACGCGAAGTCGATCTGCCTCAACTTCGGCATCGCGGCCGATTTCGGCGGCCGCTGCAATCTGCGCTTCGACGACACCAACCCGACCAAGGAAGACGTCGAGTACGTCGATGCGATCCAGGCCGACGTGCGCTGGCTCGGCTTCGAATGGGACGCGCTGCACCACGCGTCGGACTACTTCGAGATCCTCTACCTCTGCGCCGAGAAGCTCATCCGCGACGGCAAGGCGTTCGTCTGCGACCTCAGCGCCGACGAGGTGCGCGAGTACCGCGGCACGCTGACCGAGCCCGGACGCAACTCGCCCTGGCGCGACCGCAGCGTCGAGGAAAACCTCGACCTGTTCCGGCGCATGCGCGCGGGCGAGTTCGCCGACGGCGCGCGCACGCTGCGCGCGAAGATCGACATGGCTTCGGGCAACATCAACCTGCGCGACCCGGCGCTGTACCGCATCCGCAAGGTCGCGCACCAGAACACCGGCGACGCGTGGCCGATCTACCCGATGTACGACTACGCGCATTGCGTCTCCGACGCGGTCGAAGGCATCACGCATTCGCTCTGCACGCTCGAGTTCGAGGACCATCGCCCGCTGTACGACTGGTGCCTCGACCAGCTCGACCTGCCGAACATGCACGAGATCGTCGAACCGATGCGCCGCGCCGGCCTCGCCGGCCCGGCGAGCCGGCCGCAGCAGATCGAGTTCGCGCGCGGCAACCTCGACTACACCGTCATGAGCAAGCGCAAGCTCATGGCGCTCGTCGCCGACGGCCTCGTCGACGGCTGGGACGATCCGCGCATGCCCACGCTCGCGGGCGTGCGCCGGCGCGGCTTCCCGCCTGCGGCGATCCGCGCGTTCTGGGAGCGCGCGGGCGTGACCAAGCAGAATTCGGTGATCGAGTTCAGCGTGCTCGAGGGTTGCGTGCGCGAAGTGCTCGACGCGACCGCGCCGCGCCGCATGGCCGTGCTCGATCCGCTCAAGCTCGTGATCACGAACCTCGACGCCGCGCACGACGAGTCGATCGAGTTCGCCAACCATCCGAAGAACCCCGACTTCGGCACGCGCCGCGTGCCGTTCTCGCGCGAACTCTGGATCGAGCGCGACGACTTCTTCGAAGTGCCGCCGAAAGGCTTCCACCGCCTCGTGCCCGGCGGCGAAGTGCGCCTGCGCGGCGTCGGCATCGTGCGCTGCACCGACGTGGTCAAGGGCGCCGACGGTCGCGTCGACGCCGTGCACTGCACGCTCGATGCCGAAACGCGCGCGGGCATGAGCGGCGCCGACCGCAAGGTCAAGGGCACGATCCACTGGGTCAGCGCCCGTCACGCGGTCGCCGCCGAGGTGCGCCTGTACGATCGCCTGTTCACGGTCGCCGACCCCGACGACACGAGCGACGGCAAGAGCTACGCCGACCACATCAACCGCGACGCCAAGCGCGTCGTGCACGCATGGCTCGAACCCGCGGCTGCGGTGACGCAGCGCGAACACGCGGTCCAGTTCGAGCGACTCGGCTACTTCGTCGCCGATCTCGCCGACCACACCGATGCGAAGCCCGTGTTCAACCGCACCGTGACCTTGCGCGATTCGTTCGCGAAGGGTTGACGCCGCGCGTATCCGGCGCCGCGCAGCGCGGCGCCGTTACGAATGCGCGGACGGCGGGCTGCCAGCCCAACGCATCGTGATCCCCGCGAACGCGGGGATCCATTTTTCTTCGCTCGATGACGCCAGAGACACGATGGATCCCCGCTTTCGCGCGGGCCACGGATCTGCGGCAGTGCGTCAGCGGCCGCCTTCGAAGCCGTCGACGAAGATCGTGTCGGCCGCGTAGGCGTAGAGCGCGCCCGACAATCCCTGGCCGTCGTCGAAATCGTGCGGCGCGCCGGCGATGAGGTGCTCGCCGTCGACGAGGCCGACCGCGAAGCCGAGGTAGTCGGCGAGCATCGCGTCGCTCGCGGTGAAGCGCTCGCTTTGCGCCCACGTGCCGTCGACCGCCTCGAACAGGTAGGCGGCGCCCGCGAACGGTACCTCGCCCGCGGTCGCGCCCGGCGCGCCGAGTGCGAGGCGGTCGCCGACGAGCGCGAGCGAGCGCGCGAAGAACGCGTTGTCCTCGGCTTCGGTCGCGACGAGCTTCTGCCGCTGCGTCCAATTCTGCCCCTCGCGCGTGTAGACGTAGGCGGCGCCCTGGTAGTTGCTGACCGCGGGCGCGCCGACGACGAGAGTCTGGCCGTCGAACGCGAGCATTTCGCCGAAGTAGTCGCCGTCGATGCCGTCGTCCGCATGCAGCACGTCGCTCTCGCTCCACGTGCCCGCGCTGCGCGTGAAGACGCGGACCGCGCCGGGACCGGGTCCGGAGTTCTGGTCGATCCAGGTTTCCTGCGAGACGCCCACCATGATCGTGTCGCCGGCGAGGCCGACCGCGATGCCGAACAGGTCCCAGTGATGCGCATCGCCCGACGCGAGGCGCTGCGCCTGTGTCCAGGTGCCGTTCGCGTCCGCGCCGAACACGTAGGCGGCGCCGACCGACGGCTCCTGCGCGGCGCCGCGCTCGTTGCTCGCGCCGATCACGGCCGTGTCGCCGTCGAGCGCGATCGAATCGCCGAAGTTCGCGACGAGCTGCGGCGTGTCCGCGACGAGCTTTTGCGCCTGCAGCCACTGCGAGCCGTCGTAGCGGAACACGTAGACCGCGCCGGCCTGCGCGAGGCCGCCGATCGCCGCGTAGTGCATCGCGATCATCGCCGTCGAACCCTGCAGTGCGATCGCGTTGCCGAACTCCTCGCCGGGTGCGGCGTCGTCGGCGGTGAGCGACTGCGCGAGCGTCCAGGCGCCGTCGACGCGGCGGTAGACGTAAACGACGCCCTGCCCGCCCGACGGGCCGTCCTGCGGATGCTTCGGGGCGGCGACGAACGCGGTGTCGCCCTGCACGGCGACCGCGCTGCCGAACGCCTCGATCCCGGATGGCTCGGGTGCGTCGATCCTCTGTTCGAGCCAGGCGAGCGCGCTCGTCCATTCCGGCGCCGCGCCCGGGGCCCGTGGTGCCGCGGGCGCGGTGCGCGCACCCACGGCCGCGCACAGGGCGAGCACGATCGCGGCGGGGAAACGGCAGGTGTTCGGTGCATTCACGTCGGCTGTCCTCGTCCGGCCCGGGCGGGCAACTGCGCTACAGTACGGTGGCACCGCGCGGCGAGCCTCTCGCGATCGTGCAGTTTGCCTCCCGTTTTCGTCCCGTCACGCGTCGATTCGAAAGAATGGGTCTGGAAAACAATCGGATACATCGCTTCGGCCCGTTCCAGCTCGAAGTCGACGAACGCCGCCTGACGCGCGAGGGAGCGCCGGTCGCCCTCACGGCCAAGCAGTTCGACCTGCTGCTCGCGCTGGTCGAGAGCGCCGGCCACCTGCGCAGCCGCGACCAGCTCGTCGAAGCGGTCTGGCCCGACACGATCGTCGAGGAGCACAGCCTTACCTCGCGCGTGAGCGCGCTGCGCAAGATCCTCGGCGACGAAGGCGAGACGCCGCGCTACATCGAAACCGTACGCGGCCGCGGCTACCGTTTCGTCGCCGAGGTCGTTCCCGGCGCCGTCGCGGATGCCGCGCCGCCGGCGCCGGCACCCTCGCGACGCGCGTCCGCGCAGCGCGCGCGCATGCTGCTCGCGGGTGTCGCGCTCGCACTCGGCGCGATCGGTGCGCTCGCCTGGCAGCGCGCGCGCGTCGCGCCGCGCGCGGACGCGCAAGCGCCCGCGCGCTCGATCGCGGTGCTGCCGTTCGCGAGCCTGAGCTCCGATCCCGCCAACGCGTACTTCGCGAGCGGCGTGCAGGACATGATCCTGACCCGGCTCGCGGGCATCGCCGACCTGCGCGTGATCTCGCGCACGTCGATGCGCGACATCGCGAGCCGTCCCGGCGACCTGCGCGCGATCGGCCGCGAGTTCGGCGTCGCGACCGTGCTCGAGGGCAGCGTGCAGAAGGACGGCGAGCGCGTGCTCATCAACGTGCAGCTCATCGACGCGCGCACCGACGCGCACCTGTGGGCGCAGGCGTACACGCGGCCGTTCGCGAACATCTTCGAGATCGAAACCGACGTCGCCACGCGCGTCGCCGAGGCACTGCAGGCGACCCTGCAACCGGCCGAAGCGAGCCGCCTCGCGAGCGCGCCGACCGCGGACGCCGAGGCGTACGACCTGTTCCTCAAGGCCGAGTACCCGGCGATGGAAGTCGAACAGGGCCGCTCGAACGCGAAGGAAACGTTCGAGCGCGCGGCGGCCCTGTACCGCCGGGCGATCGCGCGCGACCCCGGCTTCGCGCTGGCCAAGGCGCGCCTCGCGTTCCTCGAGATCTACGCGGCGTGGTTCGGCCTCGCTCCGGCCGATCGCGTCGACGACGCCGAACGCCTCGCGCGCGAGGCGCTGCAATCGGACCTGCCGCAGGCGCATCTCGCGATGGGCTACGTGCGCTACTGGGGACGCTGGGACTATGCCGGCGCGCTCGCCGAATTCGAGCAGGCCGAGCGCGCGCTGCCGAGCGATGCGGCCGTGCGCGGCGCGATCGCGTTCATCCATCGCCGCCAGGGCAAATTCGACGATGCGCTCGCCGGCCTCGCGCAGGCGCAGCTGCGCGATCCGCGCAACCCGCTCTGGTTCACCGAGCGCGGCAATACGCTCGCGCAACTGCGTCGCTACGCCGAAGCGGAACAGGAGTACAACCGCGCGCTCGCGGTCGACCCCGCGGGCTACCGCGTCGTCGCCTACAAGGCGCTCACGCACCTGTGCGCGGGCGAGATCGACGCCGCGCGCACGACGCTCGCCGGCGCGCCGAACGATCCCGATTCGACCGGCGTGCTCACGGTCGCGCGCTATCGGCTCGCGTGGCTCGAGCGCGATCCCGCGCGCGCGCTCGCCGCGCTCGCCGCGAGCGGCGACGACTGGATCGAGGATCCGTTCATGAGTGCGGTGCCGGTCAGCCTGCTGCGCGCGCACGCGCACGCGCTCGCGGGCGACGCCGCGGCCGCCCGCGCCGACTATGCGCGCGCCGCCGACGAAGCCGAACGCGCACTGCAGGATCGGCCTCGAAGCTTCTACGTCGCGAGCGCGCTCGGCCTCGCGCGCGCCGGCCTCGGCCAGCGCGGCGAGGCGATCGAAGCCGCGCGCCGCGCGACCGACGAGGTCCCGTTCGCGGCCGACGTGTTCAGTGGCGCGCCCTACCTCAACGCGCTCGCCGAAACCTACGCGCGCGTCGGCGACGCCGACTCGGCGATCGCGCTGCTGCGCCGCCTGCTCGATGCCCCGGCCGGCCGCTCGGTGTCGCGCGCGTTGCTGCAGCGCGACCCCGCCTGGGACGCCATCCGCGCGCGACCCGCGTTCCAGGCACTGCTCGCCGCTCCTGCCGCCTCGGCAGCGGCGCCGCTCGCGCAGGCGCCCCTGCCGGCACAGCCGTGAGCGCTCGGTGCGGACGAACGGTCAGGAGGCGCGGCCGATGCGCCCGAAGCGTCCGCCGTTGAAGTCGTCGATCGCCTGCTGGATTTCGGCGGCCGTGTTCATCACGAACGGACCGTAGCCGACGATCGGCTCGTCGATCGGCTCGCCCGCGAGCAGCAGCAGCGTGGCGTCGCCGTTGGCCTCCAGCTCGATCGTCGAACCGGCACGATCGAACACGACCAGTTGCGCCTCGCGCGCGACCTCGCTGCCGTTGACGAGCGCGGCGCCGCGCAACACGACGAGCGCGGTCGTATGACCGTCGCGCAGGTCGAACGTCGCGCGGCGGCCGGCCGCGAGGCGCACGTCCCAGACATCGATCGGCGTGAACGTGCGCGCCGGGCCGCGACGGCCGGCGTACTCGCCCGCGATCACGCGCACGGAACCCGCGTCGCCGGGCAGCGCGACGCGCGGGATGTCGGCGTCGAGCAGGGTCTGGTATCCCGGCGCGGACATCTTGTCCTTCGCCGGCAGGTTCACCCACAGCTGCACCATCTCGAGCCGACCGCCGCTGCGAGTGAACGCCTCGGAATGGAACTCCTCGTGCACGATGCCCGACGCGGCGGTCATCCACTGCACGTCGCCCGGACCGATGCGGCCGCCTGCGCCGGTCGAGTCGCGGTGCGCGACCTCGCCCTCGTAGACGATCGTGACCGTCTCGAAGCCGCGGTGCGGATGCTCGCCGACGCCACGCGGGCGCGCGGCCGGCTCGAACGTCATCGGTCCCGCGTAGTCGAGCAGCAGGAACGGGCTGAGTGCGCGGCCGTGGCCGTCGTACGAGAACATCGAGCGCACCGGGAACCCGTCGCCGACCCAGTGCGGCCGCGGCGCGGCCTGCACCGCAAGAACCTTCTTCATCGCGATCTCCACGGCCGGCCCGCACGGGCGGCCTTCTCCGACCGCCACCATAAGGCCGCGCGACGCGCCGCAGTAGTACCCGCGGCCGCGACGCGCCGTTGCCGTGGGGAAACGACGCGCCTGCGGCCGCGCGCGCAGCGGTCAGCGCGACGCGTCGTCGTCGAGCCGTTCGTAGTGGAACACCTTGGCGAGGATCTGCCAGCGGCCGTCGAGCCGGACCAGGGTCAGGAAGTCGACGAACGCCTTCGGCGCGATCGCGCATTCGACGCGCGCGAACGCAGTGACCGGGCCGGCGAACTCGATCGAAACGATGCGGTCGCGACGCGGTTCGCCGCGGCTCGCCGGCGACGGCCGCGCATCGACGATCGGCAGGTACTCCGCCATCGTGCGCAGCAGCAGGTGCCCGTCGGTCGCGCAGGCGTACTGCGCGGCCGGGTGGAACACGCGGCGCAGGCGCACCGTATCGCTGTGGTACAGCCCGTCGAAGTAGTCGTCGAGCGCACGCTCGACCTCGGCGCGCGCGTCCATCAGCCTGCCTCCATGGCACGTCGTGCGCGCAACGCGGCGACCGTTTCGCCGCCGACGCCCCAGTCGACGGTGTCCACTTCGTCGATGACGACGAACGTGAGCGCCGGGTCCTTGCCGAGCACGTCGGCGACCAGCGCGGTCGCGCCGCGGATCAGCGCCGCCTTCTGCGCGACGGTCGCGCCTTCGCGCGTGATCTCGATGCGGATGATCGGCATGTCGCGCCGCCTCACGCCGCGAGCAGGCCTTCGGCCTGCATCGCCGCGCGCACCGCGGGGCGCGCCGCGACGCGCGCAAGGAACGCCTGCAGGTGCGCGAGGTCGGACAGCTCGAGCGCGACGTGCCGCGCCCAGCCCGCGACGACGAACAGGTACGCATCGGCGACCGTGAACGTGCGGCCGGTGAGGAAATCGCGGCCCGCGAGCTCGCCGTCGACCCATTCGAACTTGCGCCGCAGCGCCGCCGCGTGCGTCGCCTTCGCGGCGGCGTCGAGCTGCGGGTTGAACAGCGCCGAGAACGTCTTGTGCAGCTCGGAGGTGATGTAGTTCTGCCACTCGAGCACGCGGTAGCGCTCGAGGCCGGCGGCGGGAATCAGGCCGCCCGCGATGCGATCGCCGACGTACTGCGCGATCACCGGGCCCTCGGTGAGGCGCTGCCCGTCGGCAAGCTCGAGCACGGGCACCTGACCTTTCGGGTTGATCGCAAGGAAATCGTCGCCGGACGCGGTCGTGCGTCCCTTGATGTCGACGCGCTCGAGCGCGAACGGCAGGTCCGCCTCGCGCAGCGCGATGTGCGGCGCGAGCGAGCAGGCGCCCGGGGAGAAATAGAGCTTCAGCATCGGTCGTACTCCGGTGGATGGGGGACGGCGATGCTAGGAGCCCACGCGGCAGGCATGAATATGGAATCATGCATTTCAGTCTTTCCTCCGGGTCAACCATGAACCGCCCGTACGACGCGCCGATGCTCGGCGGCATCGACCTGTTCTGCCAAGCGGCCGAAGCCGAAAGCTTCACGATCGCCGCCGCCCGCGTCGGCGTCACCCCGGCGGCGGTCAGCCGCGCGGTGGCGCGGCTCGAAGCGCGCCTCGGCGTGCGCCTGTTCGCGCGCACGACGCGGCAGATCCGCCTCACCGACGCCGGCCGCAGCTACTACGCGCAGTGCCGCAACGCGCTCGATCGCCTGCGCGATGCGGAACGCGAGATCGGCGAGCAGCAGCGCGTCGCGCGCGGCGTCGTGCGCATCAGCATGCCGACGCCGTTCGGGCACCACCGCGTGCTGCCGTTGCTGCCGCGCTTCCGCGAGTTGCACCCCGAAGTCGACGTCGAGGTCCATCTCGACAACCGCACCATCGACTTCACCGCGGAAGGCTACGACCTCGCGGTGCGCGGGCGCGCGCCGCCGGACTCGGGCCTCGTCGCACGCACGCTCGTCGATGCCGAACTCGTCGTCGCCGGCACGCCCGAGTACCTGCGCCGCCACGGCACGCCGCTCGCGCCGGCCGACCTCGCTGCCCACGCGTGCCTGCAGTTCGTGCTGCCGAGCACGGGCCAGCTGATCCCGTGGCTGTTCCGCGACGACGGCGCCGACATCGAACTCGCGACCTCGGGCGGCATCGCCTGCTCCGGCGACCTGCTCGGCATGGTTACGCTCGCGCGCCACGGCGGCGGCCTCGTGCAGACCTATCGCTTCATCGTCGAGGACGACCTCGCCGCGGGCTGCCTGGTCGAAGTGTTGCAGCCGTACGGCGGCCGCTCGCGCCCGTTCTCGCTGCTGTATCCGGCCAACCGGCACATGCCGCTGCGCGTGCGCGTGCTGGTCGACTTCCTCGTCGACGCGTTCACGGGCGCGGCCGCGGGTTCCGCGCATGGCTGACGAACCCGGCCACGACGCGCTGGCGCGCTGCGCCGAGTGGCTGCACGGCGATCCCGCGCTCGCGACGCGGCTGGCGTCGATCGCCTCGCCCGACGACTTCCGCGCGGCGCTGCTCGCGGCCGTGGAGGCGAGCGGTCGCGTCGGCGACCTGCCCGCGCTGGCGTCGATCGCATTCGACCGCGCCGCGCCCGCACGAACGCCGCGTGCGGCGTGGCCGCCCGCGCAGCGCCGCGGCTGGCAGCCGC
>DASTSE010000390.1:0-15741 GCA_035760865.1 Dokdonella sp. | reverse complement strand
GCGCGTGCGTGGCGGCGGGACTCGCGCTGCGCGCTCGACCCGCCCTACCCCGATCCCGATCGCCCTTGCAACTCGTGTAGGGCGGTACGCGCGCATGCGCGTGCCGCCGCGTGCACGACGGCGCGTGCGTGACGGCGCCTGCACGATTGGCGCGTGCGTGGCGGCGGGACTCGCGCTGCGCGCTCGACCCGCCCTACCCCGATCCCGATCGCCCTCGCAGCGCGTGTAGGGCGGTACGCGCGCATGCGCGTGCCGCCGCGGCATGGCGGTGACCGGCACGGTTCGCGGTGGCAACGGCGGCGTTCAGGGAATGGGCCCGCCGCCTGTGCGCGCGGTCGCGGCAGGCGGCGGACCTGCGTGCTAAGGTGCGCGCCTCTCCGTTCATCGCGCGAAATACACGTCATGTCGCCACGCCGCTTCTTCCGTCCGCTGCTGCTCGCCGCTGCCGCCGCCTTCGCCGGCGCGACCTTCGGCGCGGGTCACGCCTTCGCCGCTGCGCAGGACGACCTCGTCTGGCGCGGCGACCACGCCACCGGCCGCGCGATCATGGACGACCTCGCCAAGGAATACGCCAAGCAGAAGCTCGGCCGGATCTCGCTGCAGCCGTTCAGCACGCTGTCGGGCCTCGACGCGGTCGCCAACGGCAGCGCCGACATCGCCGGCAGCGCGCGCGGCAAGTTCCTGCGCCGTGCCGAGGAAGCCTCGCTCGAGTTCTCGCCGGTCGCGCTCGATGCGGCCGTGCTCGTGACGCATCCGAAGAACCCGGTGCGCAGCCTCACGCTCAAGCAGGTCTACGACATCTACTTCGGCCGCATCAAGAACTGGAAGGAACTCGGCGGCCAGGACAAGGAGATCGACCTGTACGGCATCGCCGCGCCGCTCGACGGCGTCGAGTACAGCCTGCGCGAACTCGTCTACCGCAAGGGCGACCAGCCGGTCGCGGTACCGCGCCTCTACCTCAACACGCCCAAGCTCGAGGAAGCGATCACGCTCGACCCGGCCGGGCTCGGCCTGTCGACGCTCGCGAACGTCTACGCGAACAAGGCCGTGCGCGCGATGGCGATCGAAGGCGTCGAGCCGTCGGTGCGCAACGTCGCCGACGGCACCTATCCGCTCTACATCACGCTCTACTCGGTCAACCGCGCCGACTCGCCCAAGCTCGCCGCGATCGACCGGTTCCGCGCCTTCCTCGCCACGCCCGCGGCGAAGGACATCCTCCGCAAGCACCAGCTGATCCCGTATTCGGACGCGACCGACCTCGTCGCGAAGAACGACGAGCGCATGAAGTTCATCGACGCGCGCGTCGGCCGCGACGCGGTGGCCGCCGCGGCGCTCGCCGCGGGCACGACGCCGCCGCCGCCGGTCGCGGCGCCGCGAGCGACGCTCGCCGCCAAGCAGGCGATCGCGCCGACCTCCGACACCGCGCAGGCCGCGCGCGAGAACCTCGCGCGTGCGGAGGCGAAGAAGCAGGCCGAGGCCGAAGCGCAGAAGCTCGCCGAGGCGAATGCGAAGAAGGCCGCCGCGGCCGCGAAGGCGCAGCCGACCGCGAACAAGGACGATCCCGCGCCGAAGAGTGCCGCCGCGCCGGCCAAGCCGAAGGTCGCGAAGGCGGCCGCGCCCGCGAAGCCGAAGGCGAAAGCGAAACCGAAGGCGGTCGCGAAGGCCGACGCGCCGGCGAAGGCCGAGCCCGCGCCGAAGGCGCCGACGTTCGGCAACGTCAGCGCGGGCACGAGCGGCCACTGAACGCGCGCGCGGCGTCATGCGCATCCGTGCGGTCTCGCTCGACCTCGACGACACGCTTTGGCCGGTCGAACCCGCGATCGTCGCCGCCGAGCAGGCGCTCGACGACTGGCTGCGCACGCACCATGCGCCGGTCGCCGCGGCCTGGCCGATCGCCGCGCTGCGTGAACTGCGCGAGCGCGTGTCCGAGGAACACCCGCACCTCGCGCACGACTTCACTGCGCAGCGCCTGATCACGCTCGAACGCGCGTTCGCCGCCTGCGGCATCGGCGACGAGCACGTCGCCGACGCGTACGAGGTGTACTTCGCCGCGCGCAACCGCGTCGACTGCTACACCGACGCGTTGCCCGCGCTACACGCGATCGGCGCGCAGCTGCCGCTCGCGAGCATTTCCAACGGCAACGCGGACCTCGCGCGCATCGGCCTGCGCACGCATTTCAGCGCCTGCATCTCGGCACGCGAATGCGGCATCGCCAAGCCCGCCGCGGCGATCTTCCACGCCGCCTGCGACGCGCTCGGCGTCGTGCCGGGCGAGGTGCTGCACGTCGGCGACGACCCCTGGCTCGACGTCGCCGGCGCGCACGCGGCGGGGCTGCGCACCGCGTGGCTCAACCGCAGCGGCGGCGCCTGGCCCGAACACGAGGCGCTCGCGGGCGTGCGCCCCGACCTCGAGCTGCGCGACCTCGGCGAACTCGCGCGCTGGATCGACGCGCACGCGCGCGTCGTCGATCGCGCGGATCGAGATCGCGCGGATTGAGCGCGCCGGCTGCACGCGGGCCGATGTCGAGGCACAATCGGTGTTTGCCGCCGCCCGATCGCGACGTGCGGCCTGCCGGCCGCACGCGCTGCGACAGCGCGGAGCGGCGTTCCACCCGACGAGGACCGCAATGGATGCCTGGAGCATGACCAAGGACGCCGACGGCGCGATTCCCCTGATCGCGGTCGACCGCTCGACCCTCGCCGCGGTCGCCGACGCGCTCGGCCCGAGCGTGCAGCGCTGGTGCGCCGCGAATGGCTTCGCCGGCGAGGCGGGCCGCTTCGTGCTCGTGCCGGGCGCCGACGGCGGCGCCGGTGTCGTGCTCGCGGGCTGCGACGCGCGCGAGGGCCTGTTCGCGCTCGCGTCGTTGCCGACGCGCCTGCCCGAGGGACGCTACGCGCTCGATCCGCGCGGACTCGCACTCGACGCCGCCGACGTCGCGCTCGGCTGGGCGCTCGGCGCGTACCAGTTCACGCGCTATCGCAAGCCTGCGCGCAAGCCCGCGCAGCTCGTCGTCGACGACGCGGTCGCGATGCGTGTCGAAGCGCTCGCGGCGGCCGCGTACCAGGTGCGCGACCTCGTCAACACGCCGACCGAGGACATGGGCCCGACCGAACTCGCGGGCGCGGTGCGCGCGCTCGCCGAGCGCCATGGTGCGACCTACCGCGAATGGGTCGGCGACGCGCTGCTCGCGGCGAATTTCCCGACCATCCATGCGGTCGGCCGCGCGAGCCATCGCGCGCCGCGCCTCGCCGAGCTCACCCGGGGCGCCGCCGACGCGCCGCACCTCGTGCTCGTCGGCAAGGGCGTCTGCTTCGACACCGGCGGCCTCGACATCAAGCCGGCCGACGGCATGCGCTGGATGAAGAAGGACATGGGCGGCGCCGCGCACGCGATCGCGCTCGCCTCGCTCGTGCTCGCGCAGAAGCTGCCGGTGCGCCTGACCCTGCTCGTGCCCGCGGTCGAGAACGCGATCGCCGGCAATGCGTACCGCCCCGGTGAAGTGATCACGACGCGCGCAGGCATCAGCGTCGAGGTCGACAACACCGATGCCGAAGGTCGCCTCGTGCTCTGCGACGCGCTCGCCTACGCGGCCGAACGCAAGCCCGACCTCATCCTCGACTTCGCCACGCTCACGGGTGCCGCGCGCGTCGCGCTCGGCCCCGACCTGCCCGCGCTGTTCGCCAATCGCGACGACGTCGCCGCCGCGCTGCTCGACGCTGCGCAGGCGACGCGCGACCCGCTCTGGCGCCTGCCGCTGTGGCGCCCGTACCTCGCGATGCTCGACTCGCACGTCGCCGACCTCGCCAACGCGGGCGCGTCGCGCCATGCGGGCGCGATCACCGCCGCGCTCTATCTCGAGCGGTTCGTACCCGAAGCGCAGGCGTGGGCGCACCTGGACGTCTATTCGTGGAACGACGCCGACAAGCCGGGCCGCCCGCGCGGCGGCGAGGCGCAGGGCCTGCGCGCGTATTTCGAGTTCCTGCGGCGCCGGTATTCGTAGGGTTCGAGGGTCGCGTTCGCAACGGAGTGTGTTTCGTGGTGGGGTCGCGTTCGGTGCCGCGCCGCTGTAATCGGTCGTGCTGGGTTCTTCCTCCCTGCTCGTCCCGCATCCCCACGGGCCGGTTGCCTTTCTGCGCGCTCCAGCGCGCAGAAGCCAAGACAGCATCGTGATGCGCTCTCCGTCTTCGTAGGGTGGGACGCAGCCGCGCAGCGGCGAGTCCCGCCGGCATCATGTGATGACGCTCCGTGGCACGCGGTGGGACTCGCGGTCGTGCGCCTCACGGGCATCCACGTTGTCGTGCCGCTGCGTCCCACCCTACGCAACTTCGTTGGCGTTACATCCCTGCACCGTCAACGAACACGTGCGCATCCATGCGCACGCCCCTTCGGGCTTTTCCTCCGCCCGCTCGCCGAGCCGCGAGGGGACCCTCAAAGAGCGCTCCTGCGTGTAGAAGCCAAGCAGACAACCAGCGGCGCAGACAAAGCCATTCGGAGCGCGCGTCAGGTGTGCGTACGGTGGGACGCAGCGGCGCGGAAGCGTCCGATGTGCGCAAGGCGCACGACCGCGAGTCCCACCGGGCGCGACAGAGCGTCTGGTTGAAGAGCATCGCGGCTGAAGCCGCTGAGTGAGCGGTGCGAAAGAAGCCGAGCCAGCGATTTTGAAAACGCCAACGAACGACAATAGGCAAAGGCACCCTCAGCCACCCTTCCCGGAAGCGGGAGAGGGGAATGAATCGAACGCGCAGGCACAGAGCGGCAGTCAGCATCGCGAAACGGAGCCGCAATACCAGGCTGACAAGAGAACGCGCTCGCGGCGCGAAGAACCCTCGAACGAAAAAGGCCCGGAATCCCGGGCCTTTTTTCTCCATTGCATCGAGCGGAACGAGATCAGTTCACCTCGAGCGGCACCACCGCGCCGCGCGGCAGCACCTGCTGTGCGAGCTTGGTGTCGGCGCGCACGAGGCCGATCTCGTCGGCGAGGATGTGGGCCGCTTCGTCGAGGATGACGTCGCGCTTCTCCTTCGCTTCCTTCTCGCGCGCGACCTCGGTCGTGATGGCGCGCTCGTCCGGCTGCAGGCCGTCGTCCTGCAGGTTCGCGGGCTTTTCGCCCGCATCCCCGGCCTCGACGCCGGCAACGCTGGCGTCGGCGGCCGGCTTGCGGTTGCCCTTGTCCTTCGCCTCGTCGGCGAGCTTGGCGCGCGTCTTCTCGGCAGGGTTGGCTTCAGGCACCGCATGCCCGACCGCGGCATCGCGCGCCTTGCGCTTGGCTTCCTGCTCGTCGCGTTCCTTGCGCCGCACCTGCTCGTTCAACGACACCGTCTTCTGCTCGCGCAGCGCGCGCAGGTCGGCGAGGTCGGCCTCGAAGTTCTTCCACTCGCCGTTCGCGGCGACGCGACCCGCGTGGCGTTCGGCGAGCAGCGGCACGATCGGCTTGAGGTCGGCGACGGGCTGGTATTTCGCGGGCGTGATCGACGTCCACGGCAGTGCATTGTCGTAGCTCGACTCGCCGAAATCCTGCGCGTCGACGGTGAGCGGGAAGCTGATGTCGGGCGTGACGCCACGCAGCTGGGTCGACCCGCCATTGATACGGAAGAACTGCGCGATGGTCATCTTGACCTCGCCGTAGGAGGGCTTCTCGGTGTGCGCGACGTCGTCGAGGTCGACGAGGTTCTGCACCGTGCCCTTGCCGAACGTCGGTTCGCCGATGATCACGCCGCGCCCGTAGTCCTGGATCGCCGCGGCGAAGATCTCGGACGCGGACGCGGACGCGCGGTTGACGAGCACCGCGAGCGGGCCGTCCCAGGCCATGCCCGCGCGCGTGTCGGCGTCGGCTTCGACCTGGCCGCCCGCGTTGCGCACCTGCACGACCGGGCCCTTGTCGATGAACAACCCGGTGAGGTCGGTCGCTTCGGCGAGCGAGCCGCCGCCGTTGTTGCGCAGGTCGACGATGACGCCGTCGACCTTGTCGGCCTTGAGTTCGGCGAGCAGTTTCTCGACGTCGCGCGTCGCGCTCTTGTAGTCGCGGTCGCCGCGGCGGCGCGCGTCGAAGTCCTGGTAGAACGTCGGCAGCGAAATGACGCCGATGCGCCGCGTGTGCTGCGCGTCCTTGATTTCGATGACCGACTTCTTGGCCGCCTGCTCCTCGATGCTGACCTTCTTGCGCACGAGCGAGAGCGTGAAATGCTTGCCGTCCGGGCCCGCGTCCGCGGGCAGGACTTCGAGCCGCACGACCGTGTCCTTCGCGCCGCGGATCTTGTCGACGACATCGTCGAGACGCCAGCCGACCACGTCGGTGATCGGGCCGTTCTCGCCCTGGCCGACGCCGACGATGCGGTCGCCGACCTTGACCCGCTGCGACAGCGCGGCGGGGCCGCCCGGCACGATCTCGCGGATCGCGGTGTAGTCGTCGTCGCGCTGCAAGACCGCGCCGATGCCCTCGAGCGAGAGCTTCATCGCGATGTCGAAGTTCTCCGACGCGCGCGGGCCGAGGTAGTTCGTGTGCGGCTCGATCGACGATGCATACGCGTTCATGAACGTCTGGAACACGTCTTCGCTGTTGAGCTGGCGCACGCGGTCGAGGTAGTTCGCGTAGCGCTTGTCGAGCGTCTCGCGGATGTCCTTCTCGGGCTTGCCGGCGAGCTTGAGGCGCAGCCAGTCGTTCTTGATGCGCTTGCGCCAGACGTCGTCGACCTCGGCTTCGTCCTTCGGCCATGGCGCCTTGTCGCGCTCGTAGACGTAGCTCTCGTCCTTGGCGAAGTCGAAGCCCTTGGCGAGCAAGGATCGCGCGTAGGCGACGCGCTCGCCGACGCGCTGCTCGTAGATGTTGAACATCGCGTACGGCGCGGCGAGATCCTGGTTGTCGATCGCGTCGTCGAGCGTGGTGCGATAGGCCGCGAACTTGTCGATGTCCGCCTGGGTGAAGAACAGGCGGTCGCCGTCGAGCGCGTCAAGGTAGCGCTTGAAGATCTGCTCGCTCATCGCATCGTCGAGCGGCATCGGCTTGTAATGGAAGTGGGTCAGGAACCGCGTCGCCCAGACCGCGGCCTCGCTCTGCGACGGCGTCGCCTTCAGCAGCGGGGCGCTGTCCTCGGTCGTGGGTTTGGCGAACGCGACCGGGCCGACGAGGGCGGCGAGGGCGAGGCAGAGCAGCGACTTCCGCATGGAATCAATCTCCTTGACGCGAACGACCTTCGCGACGTGACACCGTGACACCGTACGTCCTGCACGGTTCTTTTGCGAGGGTGAATTCACCCGGCTTCATTTCAACTCAGGCAACCTGAACGTATCCGGCCGCGTGCGCCATCTCGTCGGCGTGGTACGACGAACGCACGAGCGGCCCCGATGCGACGTGCTGGAAGCCGATCCGGTAGCCGATCGCCTCGATCGCCTTGAACTCGTCCGGCGTCCAGTAGCGCAGCACCGGGTGGTGATGCGCGGTTGGCTGCAGGTACTGGCCGATCGTAACCATATCGACAGCGTGTGCACGCAGATCGTTCAACGTTTCCTCGATCTGCGGCAACGTTTCGCCGAGTCCGAGCATGATGCCGGACTTGGTCGGCACGTCCGGGTGCTGCGCCTTGAAGCGCGCGAGCAGGTCGAGCGACCAGTCGTAGTCGGCGCCCGGGCGCACTTCGCGGTAGAGCGCGCGCGGGGTCTCGAGGTTGTGGTTGAAGACGTCGGGCGGTTCAGCCGCGAACGCCTCGAGCGCGCGCTCCATGCGGCCCTTGCCGCGGAAGTCCGGGGTCAGGATCTCGATCCGGATGCCGGGATTCTCGAAGCGCACGGCCTTGATGCAGGCGGCGAAGTGCGCCGCGCCGCCGTCGCGCAGGTCGTCGCGGTCGACCGACGTGATGACGACGTACTTGAGCCCCATGTCGCGGATCGTGCCGGCGAGGTGGGCCGGTTCGAGCGGATCGGGCGGCTTCGGCCGGCCGTGCGCGACGTCGCAGAACGAGCAGCGCCGCGTGCAGACCTCGCCGAGGATCATGAACGTCGCGGTGCCCTTGCCGAAGCATTCGTGGATGTTCGGGCAGGATGCTTCCTCGCAGACGGTCACGAGGCGGTTCTCGCGCAGTTTCGCCTTCAGCCTGGCGACCGCGTTGCCGGGCGGTATGCGCACGCGGATCCAGGACGGCTTGCGCAGCACCGGCGCATCGGCGAAGGCGGCGCGGTTGCGCGCGATCTTGTCCTCGCCGAGCTGCTTTTCGGGCGCTTCGACGACGGTCAGCGGGATGGTCTTGTGGGAGTCGCTCATGCGGGCTGCGCGACGCGCGGGGCGTCGCCGGTCGGAACGCGGGGAAATTCGGCGGCGGCGGGCACGGGTTCGAGCCCGAACTGGCGCGCCAGTTCGCCGATCAGGACCGCTTCCACCGCGGCGAGCGAGCCTGGTCCGCCCAAGTCTAGCACCTGGGTGACGGCGAGGCCCTGATAACCGCAGGGATTGATGCGGTGGAACGGCTCGAGGTCCATCGCGACGTTGAACGCGAGGCCATGGAACGAGCAGCCGCGGCGCACGCGCAGGCCGAGCGCGGCGACCTTGGCGTCGCCGACGTAGACGCCCGGCGCGCCCTTGCGCCGTGCGGCGGCGATGTTCCACTCGCCGAGGGTGTCGATGATCGCCTGCTCGATGCGCTCGACCAGCTCGCGCACGCCGACCTTGAGCCGGCGCAGGTCGAACAGCGGGTAGGCGACGATCTGGCCCGGCCCGTGGTAGGTCACCTGGCCGCCGCGATCGACCGGCACGACCGGGATCTCGCCCGGCAGCAGCACGTGCTCCCACTTGCCGGCCTGGCCGAGGGTGAACACCGGGTCGTGTTCGAGCACCCAGAGCTCGTCCGGCGTGTCCGGACCGCGCGCGTCGGTGAACGCCTGCAGCGCACGCCAGACGGGTTCGTAGGGTTGCCGGCCGAGGCGGCGGACGAGGACGGGTCGGGACATCGGGGCGAGATGGGGTCGGAGCGCGTGCGGCGCAAGCGAGGGACCGGCCGGGAACGCGAAACATCGCATCGCGGATCCCGGCCGCGGAACCGTCGCCGCAACGTTGCTAGACTTCCACAACGCGCACTCGACGGAGACGGTCATGTTGGCACGAATCCTCGCCGCAGGCATCGCCCTCGTACTCGCCCACGGCCTCGCGGCCGCCTCCGACGAACCGCTGCCCGACGCCGATTCGCCGAGCGGCGACATGACGCCGCCCGATGTCCGGCAGGCGCAACGCGACGTCTACGACGCGCTGGGCGCGTCGGCGTCGCCGCGCCAGCGGGTTCTGGTCGGCCGGCTCTACCTCGGCGACGACGAAACGCCGAGTGCGCTGCGGCCGAAGAGAGAGGACGTCGTCGCGCAGGCCGCGCGCGACGCGCCGCAGGATGCGTTCGTGCAGTGGATGGCCGCCGACACCGGAAATTTCTACAGCAGCCAGTGCGGCCCGACGCACTGGCCCGTCGCCGAGGTCGCCAGCCTCGTGCGCCTGGAGCCCGACAATGCGGGCGCGCTGCAGTACGCCGTCGCGCTCGCGCAGGCGAAAGGCGATGCGGCCGCGCTCGACGAGGCGCTCGCGCGCATGGCCTCGGCGAGCCGCGCCGACGACCACCTCGGCGACGAGATCGCCGAATGGCGCAAGGCCTACACGGCGCATCCGGGCGGCAACACCGTGGCGTCGCTATGGCCCGAGGCGCCCGCCGCCGAGCGCGCCCTGCTCGGCGCGCTGCAGAAGACGAGCTATCGCAGCCCGGCGACCGAATCCGCGCTGGCCAAGGCGTGCACGCTCGATGGCGACAGCGAACGCACCTGGCGACGCCTCGGCTGGTGCGTCGACGCAGGCGTGCTGCTCGCCGGCAAGGGCAGCAGCTTCGCGCTGCGCGAAACGGGCCTCAAGATGCTCGCCGCCGCGGGCGCCACGCCGTCCGACCTCGCCGACCTGCGACGCGAGCTCGACTGGCTGAAGGCGAATGCGGCCAACCCGCTGGTCAACGCCGACGCGATGCGCGACTCACCGGCCGAGGTCGTCGCCGACTGGCGCGATGCGAAGAGCGAGATCGAAGCGACCGGACGACGCCTCGCACGCCTGGGCAAGCCTTCGACGCCGCCGGCGGGATGGGATGCGAGCGGCGCGGAGGCCTCCCAGCAGTCCGAGGCCGACGCGAGCGAGAAGTCGTGGCGCGCGTATGCGACCTCGCTGCTCGAGGACATGGCTGCGAGCAGCGATGCGCGCATGCGCGTGCTGTCGCTCGCCGCCGCGCCGATGCGCGCGATGATCGAGGCCGCCGAACACGGGGGCGGTGACGAGAGGGCCGCCGACGCGACGACCGCACTGGCCGACTTCGCCGCCGCGCATCCCGACGACGCATTCGTGCAGTGGATCGCGGCAAGCCATGATGACCCGCCCTCGCGCGCGCGCCTGCAGCGGCTCGAACCCGACAACGCGGCCGCGTGGGCGCTGTCGATCGACGATGCGACGATCGACCGCGCGCAGACCCTGCGGCACATGGCGTCGGCCAAACGCTACTCGCTGCACCTCAAGGAAGCCGGCGAGACGTGGCTGGCGGCGGCGAAGACATTCCCGCCGCCGGCGGACCTCGACTTCGGCGGCGTCATAGGGTCGTCGGACGAAGCGGCGCCGCTCGCCGACGCAGACCGCGCCGCAACGATCGCGACGATGTTCGCGTTCATGAGCGCAGTGGACGGCAGCGGATCCTACTCGACGATCGCCAAGGCCTGTGCGGACAAGTCGCCCACGTGCACGGCGATCGGCCGACTCCTCGCGGACCGCGCCGACACGCTGATCGGCACCCGCGTCGGCTTCATGCTGCTGCGCAAGCAGGATGCGATGACGCCGGACGACGTCGCGAGAGCGCGTCGCCTCGACTGGTGGCAGGCCGGCATGCGGAATCTTTCGACGCCGAGCGAGGTGGGACGCTACCTGCGCGACGCGCTCGCGCACGGCGAGATCGAGGCGCTGCGCCTCGCGATGCAGCGCGCGGGCAGGCTCGAACCGCCCGCGGACTGGACATCGCCGAGCGAGAAGCACGCAACAGCGAAGCCGTAGGCCGAACGCGCGGAATCGCCTTCGGTCGCGATGACGCTCGTAGGGCGAGACGCAGCCGCGCAGCGGCGAGTCCCACCGCAACCTCGCGGTACGCCTTCGTGGTTAGGCGGCGGGACTCGCGCAGCAGCGCCTCGTGTCCATCCGCGTCATCGGGCCGCTACGCCCCACCCTACGCCGTGCATGCCACCGCGGTGGCGAAAGCGTCAAAGCGTCCAGCGAACCGCAGGATCGGCGCGCAGCGCCGCGTGCGCGGCGTCGTAGAGCTCGCGCGACGGGCAGGTGAAGCTCACGCATACGGACACGTAGTTGCCCGCTCGCGACGGCTTCACGCGCTGCGATCCGGCGAGCACGTTGAGGCCGAGGCCGGCGAGGATTTCGCCGACCTTGTGTTCGAGCTGCGCCGATGCGCTGCCCATCGCGTTGATTTCGAACACGCCCGGAAACTGGAAACCCTGCTCGGGATTCTGCGGGCGGATATCGTCGAGATCCTTCATTGCATTCAGCATCGGTGATCCGTGGGCTCTGGGCAAGCGCGGCCTGGGTCGGCGCGCGAAATGCGAAACGCCGCAACGTGTGCGGCGTTTCTCCATGCCCCCGATGTGGCGGCGCGCGCGGCGGATTTCAACGCCGCGCGCCGCTCATTCGCCCTTCGGCGCGGCCGACGACACGTTCGCGCCCGCGTCGCCCTTGAACCACATCCAGACGCCGTCGCCGAGGCGCTTGAAGAAGCCGCCCTCGGCGCCCTCGTCGAGCGCGATCAGCGGCCGCTGCACGAGCACCTTGTCGTCGAGCTGCACTTTGAGCGTGCCGACCTGCTTGCCCTTGCCGATCGGCGCGACGAGGCGCGCGGGCATCTCGAGGCTCGCCTTGAGCTCGTTGTAGCGGCCGTGCGGGAACGTCACGAGCACGTCCTCGGCGACGCCGAGCGGCAGGTTCGCGATCGCGCCCTTCCAGAGCTCGGGCGCCGCGAGCGGCGCATTCGCCGCATACAGCTTCTTGGTCTCGAAGAAGCGGAAGCCGTAGTTGAGCAGTTCCTGGTTGTCGTCGGCGCGCTGCTTCTCGCTCGGCGCGCCCATGACGACCGCGATGAGGCGCTGGTCGCCGCGCTTGGCCGACGTCGCGAGGCAGAACCCGGCCTCCGAGGTATGCCCGGTCTTGATGCCGTCGACGGTCTCGTCGCGCCACAGCAGCGTGTTGCGATTGTGCTGCTTGATGCCGTTCCACTCGAATTCCTTGATCGCGTAGACCTTGTATTCCTCGGGGAAATCGTGGATCAGCGCACGCGACAGCAGCGCGACGTCGTGCGCGGTCGTGTAGTGGTCGGCATTCGGCAGGCCGCTCGCGTCGACGTAGTGCGTGCCGGTCATGCCGAGCTTGGCCGCGTACTGGTTCATGAGCTGCGCGAACGTCTCCTCCGAACCGGCGGTGTGTTCAGCGAGCGCGATCGCGGCGTCGTTGCCGGACTGGATGATCATCCCGTACAGCAGGTCCTTGAGCGCGACCTTGCTGTTGAGTTGCAGGAAGCTCGTCGAACCGTCGGTGCCGGCGCCGCCGGAGCGCCACGCGCGCTCGCTGATGAAGACCTGGTCGTCGAGATGGAGCTTGCCCTGCGCCATCTCGGCCGAGACGACGTACGAGGTCATGACCTTGGTGATCGACGCAGGCGCGACGCGCTGGTCCATGTTGCTCTGCGCGAGCACCTGGCCGCTCGCGTAGTCCATGAGCACCCAGGCCTTCGCATCGATCGCGGGCGGCGGCGGCGTCGGTCCCGGCCCGATCGCGCCCGGCACCGGAACCGCCGGCGCGGGCTTGGCGACCGGCTGCGGCGTCGGCAGCGTGGAGGTCGTCGCGGACGGCTGTGCCGCGGGCGTCGCGGGCGGGTCGGCGCGTACCGCCGTGGCGGCGAGGATGACAAGGACGGCGGGGGCGAACAGGAACGGCAGCTTCATCTCAGGGTCGGGTCCGGCCAACGGCAAAGCCCGGATTGTCGCAGAGCCGGTCGGGCATTACACGGGCGAATCGTGGCCGCGATGCGAACCGTTCAGGCGGCGGCTCAGGGTTCGATCGCGACGCGCGGCGCACCGAGGCCGAGCCGCTCGATGCGTGCGGTCAGCGCGTCGGCGGCATCGGCGTCGGCGAGCGGCCCGATGCGCAGGCGATGCACGGTACGGCCCGCGACCGCGACCGACTCGATGCCGACCTGGTCGAGGCCGGCGCGCTTCGCGTTCTCGAGCGCTCGCTCGGCGTTCGCGAGTTCGCCGAACGAGGCCAGTTGCAGGTAGATGCGCGGAGAAGGCTTGAGCGCCGACGGCCGGGGGCTGGAAGCAGGCGCAGCGGATGTCGTCGCGCGATCGGCACCGGCGGCGCGACCGCGACGGTCGATCGGCGGTACGGCCTGCGCGACGCGCGACGGCGGCAACGCGTCCGGATGATCCGGATCGAGCGCGCGCACCTCGACGCGCCCGGTGCCCTTCGGCCATACGCCGATCTTCACGGCTGCCGCGTACGAAAGGTCGATGATGCGGTCCTCGTGGAACGGACCGCGATCGTTGATGCGCACGACCACGCTCTTGCCGTTGTCGAGGTTGGTCACGCGCGCGTAGCTCGGCAGCGGCAGCGTCTTGTGCGCGGCCGTGAACGCGTACATGTCGTACGGCTCGAACGACGACGTCATGTAGCCGTGGAACTTGTTGCCGTACCAGGACGCGATGCCGCGCTCGACGTAGCCGCGCGAGTCGGGCAGCACGCGGTAGGTGCGGCCGAGCACGCTGTAGCTCGGCTTGTTGCCGTAGCGCGACCGCGGCTCCGCCTTCGGCACCGGCTCGGGAATCGCGCTGACGTCGATCGGCGGCGCCGACGGACCGTCGTCGGCGTTGCGCGCGTAGCGTTCGGACTGCGGCCGCGCCGTGTCGGCCGGCATGCGCGGGGTTTCGCGCGCCGCCGACCGCGCGACGTCGTCCGGGCGCGGCCGGTGCCCCGCGCACGCCGCGAGCGCGACGCAAAGGCCGGCGCAGGCGACGGCGCGCACGGCGTTCACGGCGCCGCCGCGCCACGCGCGATCGACTGCGCGAGCTGGAACACCGCCATCGCGTAGAGCGGGCTCTTGTTGTAGCGCGTGATCGCGCGGAAGTTGCCGAACACGAGCCAGTATTCGCGGCCGCGATCGCCGTCGAGCGCGAGCAGCGTCGACGGCGTGTCGGCATCGACGCGCTCGATCGGCGCGTAGCCCCAGGCTTCCATCTGCTGCAGCGGATAGACCGGATCGAGCCCCGGATCGGGCAGCACGCGCGCGTCTTGCGCGGGCTGCGCGCGCACCGCGACCGGCTGGCCCTGCTGCCAGCCGTGTTCGGCGAAATAGCGGGCGATGCTCGCCGTGATGTCCGGCAGCGAGTTCCAGAGGTCGATGCGGCCGTCGCCGTCCTCGTCCTTGGCCCATTTCGCGATGCTCGTCGGCATGAACTGGCCCCATCCCATCGCGCCCGCGTACGAGCCGCGCAACGCGTCGATCGGATAGGCGAGATGCGCGTCGCCGAGCAGGAACAGCTGCTTGAGCTCGCCGCGGAAGAATTTCCCGCGCGGCGGATAGTGGAACGCGAGCGTCGACAACGCATCGAGCACGCGGTACTTGCCGGTGATCGCGCCGTAGCTCGTCTCGACGCCGATGATCGCGACGACGATCTCCGGCGCGACGCCGTATTCGGCACCGACGCGCTCGAGCAGCTCGCGGTTGGCGCGATAGAACGCGATGCCGTCGTCGATGCGCTTGTCGGTGAGGAAGATCGGCGCGTACTCGCTCCACGGCTTGGTCGCCTCGGCCGGGCGCGCGATCGCGTCGAGGATCGACTGCTGCACCTTCGCGCCGGCGAGGGTCGCGAGCACGTCCGCTTCGGATGGGCCACCCTCGCGCGCGACTTCGGCGGCGAACGCGCGTTCGTCGGCGCCGAGGCCGTCGATCGCGCCGGTGGTCGCGGCAGCGACGCCGCGACCGGCGCCGAGCAGGCAGATCGTCACGAGGAACAGATGAGCGCGCGCGGCGCGAAACGATGCCTGCATGGCCATTACTCTACCATCGCGCTCGCGCGCCGCGCATGCCCTCGGGCGATCGTTCGCATGAACGGCGAGGCCGATGTCCTACGCGCGGACGCGCCGATCGGGGATCGCGCGTCGAGCCGCGCGTGGCGAAGCTGGTCGGGTTCCGGCGGCGGCCATGGTGGTCGCGTCGCGCAACGCCACGTCCAGGGAGGACACCATGCTTCGTCGCTCCATCGCCGCACTCGCCCTGCTCATCGCCGCCGCAAGCCCCGCCCACGCGCAGATCCAGCGCTCGTACTACACCGATCCGTACGGCTACTTCACCACCGACGCGCAGTTCGAGGCGTGGTACTCGCTGCGCGCGCGCCTCGCGAGCGCGTTCGACGACGTCTGCGGCGACACCTTCTGCGAGGGGGACTTCAGCAACATCACGCCGCTGCGCTTCCAGTGTTCGGTGCAGCACGGGTCGGGCCGGATCGGCGGCTGCGTGTGGTCGTTCGCGGCGAGCAACGAGGACATCGACCCCGCGACCGGCGGCATGGAAGTGCAGCAGCCGAGCTGGCAATGCCCGATCCCGGTTTCGGCACACACGACGATCGATGCGCTGATGGACGCGCTCGCGGGCGACGATCCGCTGCACACGCCGCTGCCGGGCACGCCGCTC
>DASTSE010000389.1:0-3541 GCA_035760865.1 Dokdonella sp. | reverse complement strand
CATGAGCGCGGCCGTATCCTCGCCCTTCGCCTTCGCCTGTCCGATCGCCTTCGAGCGCGTGTTGCGCAGGTTCTGCAGCTCCTGCGTCTCGGTCTGCACGCGCTTGCGTTCGGCTTCGATCGCCTCGAACGCGGTGACGTCGAGCGTGTAGCCGCGCGTGGCGAGGCGCCGGGCGGTGTCGGCGAGATGGCCGCGCAACAGGGCGGGGTCGAGCATGGGCGATCCGGACGTGGAAGAGCCGTGAATTATAGAGGAACCGCCGCTCAATCCGCGCCGGCGCGGATCGGCCCGACCCACCAGCGCAGGACGGCGACGCCGGCCAACGCGCAGGCGGCACCGAACGCGAACGCGGCGAACGGCGACACGCCGGACCAGATCCAGCCGAACAGCAGCGAGGCCGGCAGCAACAGGAGGCCGGCGACGAGGTTGTACCAGCCGTAGGCGCTGCCGATGCGCTCGCGCGGCACGAGGTCGGCGACGAGCGCCTTTTCGGTGCCCTCGAGCGCGGCGGTGACCGCGCCGTACCCGGCGAACGCGAGCCACAGCGCCCAGTCCGCCGCGGGCAGCACGCCGATCGCGAGGTAGGCGATCGCGTAGGCGAACCAGGCGATACCGAGCACGCGTCCCCTGCCCCAGCGGTCCGACAGCGCCGACAGCGGCGTCGACAACATCGCCGCGACGAACGAGTACAGCGCCCACATGAGCGTCGTGCGCGTCGCGCTTGCGCCAAGTTCGTTCGCGCGCAGGAGCAGGAACATGTTCGATGCATTGCCGAGCGTGAACAGGGCGAGCGCGACGAGGTAGCGCCGGAACGGCGACGGCAGATCGCCGAGCGTCCAGCGCAGCGGTTCCTTGCGCGGCGCGGGCGCGCGCTGCGGTTCGGGCACCGCGAACGCGAGCACGAGCACGACGACCGCGGGCACGGCCGCGAGCAGGAACACGTTGCGCAAGCCGACGCCGGCCGCGAGCAGCGCGGCCGCTGCGAGCGGCCCGACCACGGCGCCGAGATTGTCCATCGCGCGATGGAAGCCGAATGCGAGCCCGCGCTGGCCGGGCTCGATGCTGAGGCTGATCAGCGCGTCGCGCGGCGCCGAGCGCAAGCCCTTGCCGACCCGGTCGGCGAAGCGGCAGGCGAGCACGCCGAGCCAGCTCGTCGCCAGGCCGATCAGCGGACGCGCGAAGCCGGCGATGCCGTATCCGGCAATGACCCACGCGCGCACCTTGCCGCTGCGGTCGGCGAGCGCGCCCGCGAACAGCTTGAGCACGCTCGACACCGCCTCGGCGACGCCCTCGATCAGCCCGAGCGCCTTCGGCCCGGCCATGAGCACGGACGCGAGATAGATCGGCACGAGCGGATAGATCATGTCGCTCGCGGCGTCGTTGACGAGCGAGATCAGGCTGACCAGCCAGACCGTCCGCGGCAGCGAGCGGACACCGCGGATCATCGCTTGCGTTCCTGCACGACCATGTTCGCGGCTCCTTCGGGATGCCGCGATTATCGCGTATCCCGGCGCGCACGCTCAGGCGAACGCAAGCGCCACCCGGACGCCGCGCCGTGCACGCACCTGCAATGCGAGCACGGCGGCGACGACGCCGGTCGCACCGGCGATGATGAACGCATAGAAGTAGTCGCCCTGTACGGTGCGCATCGCGCCGGCGAAGAACGCCGCGCACGCGGCGCCGAGTTGGTGCCCGGCGACGACCCAGCCGAACACCACCGGCGCATCGCGCTCGCCGAACGCCTCGTTGGCGAGGCGCAGGGTCGGCGGCACGGTCGCGATCCAGTCGAGCCCGTAGAACACGGTGAACACGCCGAGACTGTAGAACGAGAAATCGGAGAATGGCAGGAACACGAGCGACAGGCCGCGCAGGCCGTAATAGGCGAACAGCAGCTTGCGCGCGTCGTAGCGGTCGGTGAGCCAGCCCGACAATGTCGTGCCGACGAGATCGAATGCGCCCATCGCCGCCAGCAGCCCGGCGGCCTGCACTTCACTGAGCCCACGGTCGCTGCACATCGCGATGAAGTGCGTGCCGATGAGGCCGTTGGTGGTGAAACCGCAGATGAAGAACGTGCCGAACAGGAACCAGAAATTGCGCTGGCGGGCGGCGCGCGCGAGGGTGCCGAAGGTCGCCTGGACGAGATTGCCGGCCGGCGCCGCCACGCGCGCAATCGGCGCATCCGCGGGCGCGCCGTACGGGCGCAGGCCGACGTCGGCGGGATGCTCCGGCAGCAGCCACAGCGCGAGCGGGACGAGCAGCGCGCTCGCGGCCGCCACGGTCCACACGACCGGCTTCCAGCCGCCCGATTGCGCGAGTGCGGCGAGCACGGGCATGAAAACGAGCGTGCCGGTCGCCGCACTCGCGGTGAGCAGGCCCATCATGAGCCCGCGTCGTTCGACGAACCAGCGGTTGACGACCGCAGCGCCGAGCACGACCGCGACGCAGCCGGTGCCGACGCCCGTGAGCACGCCCCAGGTGAGCACGAGATGGGCCGGCGAGGTCATGAACGCACTCGCCGCGCTCGACGCCGACATCAGCACGAGCGCGACGACGAGCACGGTGCGGATCCCGAAGCGCTGCATCAGCGCAGCGGCGAACGGGCCGGTGAGGCCGTACAGGAAGATGCCGATCGCCGCCGACAGCGAGATCACGTCACGGCTCCAGCCGAACGCGTGCTCGAGCGGCACGATCAGAACGCCCGGCGTCGCGCGCAGGCCCGCGGCGACGAGCAGCGACAGGAACACGACCGCGGTCGCGACGAACGCATAGTTCTGGCCAAGCCGGCGCGCGAGGGCTATCATGATGTTACTTACCGGTACGTCCGCGGAGACGCGGATGTTACTGACCGGTACGTACAGAGGTCAAGAGCCATCATGAAGAAGTCCCGCAGCACCGCCCCGCCCGACCCCGCCGGCGCCCCGCCGCGAGCCGCCGAGCGCATCCGCGAAAGCGCGCGCGAACTGTTTTACCGCGAGGGCATCCGCGCGATCGGTGTCGACGAGATCGTCAGTCGCGCCGGCGTGACCAAGCCGAGCCTGTACCGCAGCTTCGCCTCCAAGGACGAGCTCGCGGCGGCCTACCTCGAAGACTACGACGCCGCGTTCTGGCAGCGCTTCGACGAGGGTGCGGCCGAGCACCCCGGCGATCCGCGCGCGCAATTGCTCGTCTACCTTGCCGGCCTCGCGCAGCGCGCGACGAAGGCGGGCTACCGCGGCTGCGGCCTCACCAACGCTGCGGTCGAATATCCCGAGCCCGGCCATCCCGCGCGCAAGGTCGCCGAGGCGCACAAGCGCGCGCTGCGCGAGCGCCTCGTCGCGATGGCGAAACAGATGGGCGCGCGCGACGCACAGGCGCTCGGCGATGGCTTGTTGCTGCTCATCGAGGGCACGTTCGCGAGCGGGCAGCTGTTCGGCAAGGGCGGCCCCGCGCGCGCGCTCGTCGCCACGGCAGAACGCCTCATCGACGCGAGCGTAGCTGAGGACTGAGGGCTGCGGGCTGCGGGCTGCGGGCTGAACAGCCTGGCGGCTTCCGGCGCTCCCAC
>DASTSE010000388.1:0-14181 GCA_035760865.1 Dokdonella sp. | reverse complement strand
CTGCCACGCGCGGGAGAGTTGCAAGGCCGACGGCGTCTCGCACGACGCGCAGTTCGCGGCAAGGAATGCGCTACGCTTCTGCAGCGGCGCTGCGCGCACCGGACGAAGGGAGCAGGTGGGATGGACAATGCGGAAGTCACGGTCGGTAACACCCGGATCGCGTTCGAGTGGCCGGCCGGTCGCGATGAACTGACTGCCACGCTGGGCCGGGCGCTCGAGCCGATGCTCGTCCCACTCGGCTTCGAGGTGAAGCGCGACCCGCGCGGCGACGACTTCGTGAGGACGCGCGGCGACACGACGCTGACGGTCTGCGGCGTCGGGTACGACGATCACCCGTACTACATCGCGGACGTCCTCGTCACCGTGTGCCACCACGGCGTCGAGCAGCTGGTCGCGAGCGTCATTCCGCACAAGGCGCGTACGGCGACGTGGACGCTGCGACTCTCGACGCTCGAGAACAGTCCTGGCTACGCCATCACGTCGGTGCGGCACATCGAGGCTTTCATCAAGTTCGTCGCCAAGAAGCTGCCGGCGTGGGTCGAGCGCTGCGGGGACCTGCACGAGCTCGACCGCATCATCAACGCGGATCGCACGAAGATCGACGGCGTCGACTTTGTGTCCGCCGATGGGCCGATCGTATTGGCCTGGCTCGCGGGCAATCCGAACTTCGAGAGCATGGTCGCGTATGCCGACACGCGTTACGACCGGCGCGAGATCGTGGGCGATACGCCGATCGTGCGGCTTGCGGATCATCTGCGCCGGACCGTTCCAGTGGAACGCGTGAGTCGGGCGACCGACTAGTCGAACCCATCCGCGAAGATGAGATCCACCGCGCCGGTGCTGCCACTGACCGTCGCCACGCCATACCCCGCGAGCGTGAACGCAAGTTGCGCGGAAGAGGGTTGCAGTGCCGACACCTGCCACAGTGCCCCGTCGCTGCTGCGCACGAGCTCGTAGCTCGCGGCGGCCGTGCCGGGAATGTCGATCGTGATCGACTGCGTCGATGCGCTGCCGTTGAGGATGACCCAGGTGAGGCTGCCGTTTGCGGCGTTCACGTACGCGCTCGCGACGACGTCGCTGCTGCCGGTCACCGTGACGGGTGCGCGTCGGCTGCCGGGGCGGATGGTGCGCGCGTAGTGCTTGAGCGCGACGTACTTCGGTGAGTTCGCTTGCAGGGTGTCGTCGGTCAATGTCTGTTCGGCGACTGCGTTGCCGTCGCTGAGCTGCCAATAGACCCATGCACTCTGCTCGCCCGCGACGAGCGCCTGGTGCACGCGCAGCGCGAGCCCGAATGCGCCTTGGCCGGGGAAACCGGATGCGGGGGCGCGCCAGGCGGTCTGTTCGCCCGAGGTTTCGGTCATCCACGACGCCTTGCCGTGGCTCGCGTAGCCGGCGACGTTGGCGGGAATGCCCGGCGCGGGGCTGGTCGTCCAGCCGTCCTTCCACCACAGCCATTGCTGCGGCGTCGCGTCCGCCGCGCTCGCGCCGTCGGCGGCGTAGCCATGGATCGCGTACAGCGCGATCGCGGATTCGGCCAGCGGGTCCTCGCCGATGTGCTTCAGGTACTGCAGGTTCTTGTGGATCGGGCCGCCGTATTCCCATAGGCCGTAGGCGTCGCCGCCGAGCAGGTCTTCCGGGCCGATGATGCGGATCGGGGCGAGGTCCGGGTACGCGTCGAGTTCCGCGCGCACGCGCTTGAGCGCCGCGATGTACTGCGCGGAGAGCGGATAGAACGCGCTGTTGTAGAACGTCTCGAAGTTGAGTTCGTTCTGGATGCTGATCGCGTAGAGGTGCACGCCGTAGTGGTTCTGGAAGCCGCGCAGGTATGCGGCGGTCGAGCGTGCGAACTGGGTGAGCGCGCTCGTCGGGCCGGTGCCGTCGTCGAACACGGCGAGCGGCGTGTCGGACGTGTCGAGCCTGCCACCGGAAAAATTGCCGGCCCAGATGAACGGCCACGCGGTGCCGCCGACCGGCAGCGGCCAGTCGGCCGGGCCGATCGTGTTGCCGGACGACACTTTCAACCACGGCGCCGGCGACCAGATCGAACCGATGAGCTTGAAGTCGCCGAGCGCGGCCGCGTGCGATTGGCCGATCTGCGCGAGCGTGCCGGCGGCGTGCGGCATGCCGGTGTCGAAATCGAAGTAGCCGATGTTGGCGTCGATGTCCGGGCCCATCACCGCGATCGGCGCGTTGCGACCGGCGAACAGGCGCGAGTAATTGTTCGGGCCGGTGTAGGTGCGCACGTTGTTGCCGTCCGGCCCGGGCAGCGCAGGACTGTTGTGGAACCACGGCGAGTTGTAGGTGAAATCGGACCAGGGCGCGCGGAACGTCGGCACGAGGTCCATGCGCTCGATCGTGAAGCGGGCGTCGTCGAAATAGAGCGACTGGAACCAGGCCTGCGCCGCATCGTCGCCGGACAGGCACGTGCCGAAACCGTCGATGCGCTGGCGCAGGTCCGACGCGCCGATCGACGTCGTCAGCGTGACGGCGCCGGCGCAGAGCGGGCAGGACGCGGCGAGCGCGAGGGCGAGCAGCCGCTTCATCGGTGTCTCCGAGGGCAGGTGGGCCGCGTCGATACTAGCGAGCGTGCCAGCAGGCCATCGCGACGGGGGTCACAGGAGCGTTGCGGGTTCGGTGGTCGAGTCGCCGCGCTCTTTCCCCTCGCCCGCGCCTGCGGCGCGACCTCGCCCGCATACGGGAGAGGTGATGTCGCGAAGCATCGTGACGGGACGCAAGGGCATCGCGGCTTCCGCCGCTCCCACAGATGGGCTAACGCGGCGCGCCGCGTTCGCGTGCCTTCACGGATTTCATGCGCGAAAGCATCGCGGCTTCCGGCGCTCCCACAAGAAATTGTTCAGCATCGCGGCTTGGGATCCATCCTGCGCGCCGCGCGAGCGCAAGCGGCGAGATGTTCCCCCTCTCCCGCTTGCGGGAGAGGGCTGGGGTGAGGGCGATCGGCGCGGAGCGCGCCGAGTCGTTGCCGATGTGCTCGTCATGTTTCGCTCTGCTTTTCCCTCACCCGCGCCTGCGGCGCGACCTCTCCCGCAGGCGGGAGAGGTGAAGGCGAAGCATCGCGAAGGTGTGCAAGAGCATCGCGGCTTCCGCCGCTCCCACAAAAACAAGGGCGGCGGCGACGTAGCGCGTCAGCGCGCGACGGCCGGGCGCTTCGCGCGGATCGCGTAGAGTTCGCGGTCGGCGCGCGCGAGCGCTTCGTCGAGCGTCGCGTCGTCGCGGCGTACCGCGTGGCCGAGCGTGAAGCCGATCGGGGCGTCGGCGCGGTCGGCTTCGATGCGCTTGACGATCTCCTGCGTCTGCGCTTCGTCCGCGTGCGGCAGCAGCAGCAGGAATTCGTCGCCGCCCGCGCGTACGACCATGTCCTGCTTGCGCACGTGGCGCTTGAGGAACGCGGCCATCGCGACCAGCACTTCGTCGCCACGCTGGTGGCCGTAGGTGTCGTTGATCTGCTTGAAGCGGTCGAGGTCGATCGCGACGCAGCCCCACGGGTCGTCCTTGGCGATGCCGTCGGCGACCTCGGCGAGGTAGCGGCGGTTGAAGCAGCCGGTCAGCGCGTCGCGGATGCTCCAGTCGCGCAACTGGCGCTCGTGCCGCTCGCGTTCGGTGATGTCGAGCGCGTGGCCGAGCACCTGCGGTTCGTCGCCTTCCTCGTCGAGCGTGTTGTGGTACTGCCAGGTGCGATGCGTGCCGTCTTTGGCAATCAGGCGCAGCAGGCCAGTGGCGCTGCCGTCGCGCGCGACCTGCGCGAGGTAGGCGTCGAAGAACGGCAGCATCTGCGCCGGCATGAACTCGGACAGGCGCCGGCCGAGCAGTTCGGCGATCGGGTAGCCGAGCGCGTCGGCAGCGGCGGGATTGACCGCGAGCAGCACGCCGTCGAGGTCGTGCGTGCAGATGAGGCCGAGGCTTTCCTCGAACAGGCGGCGGAAGCGCCGCTCGCTGACCTGCAACGCCTGCACCGCGCGGTTGCGCACGGTCACGTCCTGCAGCGCGCCGATGAGGCGCACGGGTTCGCCGTCCTCGAACTCGACCGTGCCGACCATGCGCACCTGGATGCGGCGCTGCTTCGCGGTGGTCATCGGCAATTCGAGGTCCCAGCCCTTGCCGTCGGCGGCGGCGCGGCGCACGGACTCCTCGATCTCACCGCGGCGGTCGGCGTCGAAGAACGCGAGCGCTTCGTCGAGCGTCGGCGCGTAGCCGGCCGGCAGGTCGTGGATGATGCAGGCCTGGTCCGACCAGACGAGTTCGCGGCTGCGCAGGTCGAGCTGCCAGCCGCCGACGCCGGCGAGGCGGCCGGTGCGGTCGAGGAAGGCCTCGCTCTCGTGCAGCTTCTGTTCGACGGCCTTGCGCGCGGAAATGTCGAGCAGCGTGCCGTACATGAGTAGCGGCTCGCCGTCGGCGGTCCAGTGCGTGGTGCGGCCGCTCGTATGCACCCACACCCAGTGGCCGTCCTTGTGCTGCATGCGCACGTCGCAGTCGAACGCGTCGCGCTCGCGCCGCAGGTACTGGCGCAGGTTCTGCACGACGCCGGGCCAGTCGTCCTCGTGCATGAGTTCGGGCCGCACGCAGCGGCCGTCAGGGCCGAGGTCGCGCAAGGTGATCGAGCGCGACGCTTCCAGCTCTTCGAGGGTATGGCCGAGGATTGCCGCGTACTGTGCGTTGAAGCGCACGTCGCCGGTCTGCAGGTTCCACTCCCACGCACCCGCGCGCGTCGCCTCGAGCACGCTGGCAAGGCGCAGGCGCTCCTCGTCGCGGCGGCGTTCGGCGAGGGCCTCGCGTTGGATCGCGTCGTTGAGCTCGATTTCGGCAGCGCGCTGCTCGAGCGCTTCGGATACGGCGCGCGCGAGCTGCTGCAGGATCGCGGCCTGCTTCGCGTCGAGCGTGCGCGGCTCGCGGTCCATCACGCACAGCGCACCCATGCGCAGGCCGTCGCTCATGCGGATCGGCGCGCCGGCGTAAAAACGGATGTTGGGATCGGCGGTGACGAGCGGGTTGTCGGCGAAGCGCGGATCGGCGTGCGCGTCCGGCACGACGAACAGCTCGTCACCGAGGATCGCGTGCGCGCAGAACGCGATGTCGCGCGGCGTCTCGCCCGTGCCTTCGAGGCCGACGTTGGCCTTGAACCACTGGCGCCGCTCGTCGACGAGCGAGACGAGCGCGATCGGCGCGCCGACGACGAGCGCGGCGGCCTTGGCGAGGGCGTCGAACAACGGCTCGGCGTCGGTGTCGAGCGCGTCGAGCGCGTGCAGTCGCGCGAGGCGGCGCGCTTCGTCGGCCGGCATGGGCGCGGGTCGTGTCATGGCCTCTCGCTCGCTGGCGTACTCCCCGGTTCCGCGGTCGAACGCCCGCGGTTGCGGAAAAAGCTACTACGCTACCGCGCCGGCCGCCAGCGGACCCGCGACGATGGTCGCCTGCCGTTCAGGCGCGACGCAGCACGCCCATCGGCGAGGCGCGCGCAATGCGGCGCGTGCCGGCCCACCCGGCGAGCGCGACGAGCGCGGCGGCGCCCGCAACGAGCAGCGCGAGCGGCAGCAGCGGTGGCGCATAGCCGTCGAGCTTGAACACGCCGTTGGCGAGCGCGCTGCCGAGCGCCGCCGCGGCGACGACCGCGACGCTGCCCGCGAGCACGCCGAGCGCGCCGAACTCGGCCAGCACCGCGGTCGCGAGCTGGCGCCCGCCGGCGCCGAGCGTTCGCAGCAGCGCGGCCTCGAAGCGGCGCTCGTCGGCGGTCGCGGCGAGCGCCGCGAGCAGCACGAGCACGCCGGCAAGCAGGCTGAAGCCGAGCACCCAGCTCGCCGCGCCGGTGACGCGGCCGATGATGTCGCGGATGCGGTCGAGCACCGCATTGAGGTCGACCAGCGACAGGTTCGGGAACTCGCGCGAGAGCGCCGCGAGCGGCGCGGCGCCGTCGCCGCCGAGATGGAAGCTCGCGACCATGCTGTGCGGCAACGGCTCGCCGCTCGCGGGATCGAGCATGAGGAAGAAGTTCGCGCGGAACGAATCCCACTCGACCTTGCGCAGGCTCGTGACCGTGGCGACGATCTCGCGGTCGCCGAAGCGCAAGGTCAGCGCGTCGCCGAGCCGGATGCCGAACAGGTCGACCCAGACCTGCTCGACCGAGATCGACGGGCGCGGGGTCGATGCATCGAACCAGCGGCCCTGCACGAGCGTGTTCGCCGGCGGCAGGCGCTCGCTCCAGCTCGCGCGCACTTCGCCTTCGATGAAGTCGGCCGCGCGGCGGTCGCCTTTCTCGGCCGGCTGCGGCGGCTGGCCGTTGATCGCGACGAGCTTGCCCGAGGCGAGCGGCAGCAGGTTCACGTTGGTCGCGCCGAGCGCATCGAGGCGCCGGCGCAGCGCGTCCTGCTGGTCGGGCTGCAGGTTGATCGCGAACCAGTTCGGCGTGTCGGCGGGCAGGTCCGCGCGCCAGCGTTCGAGCAGCGACGGGCCGATCACGCCGAGCACCGCGAGCGCGGTGAGACTGAGCGCGAGCGCGCCGGTCTGCAGCAGGGTCAGCGCGCGACGGCGCGCGAGGTTGGCGAGGCCGAAGCGCAATGCGCCGCGCAGCCGCGTCGAGACGCGGCGCACGAACCAGAGCAGCACGAGGCCGAGCACGAACGTCGCGAGCGCGACCGCGGCGAAGCCGATCGCGAGCGTCGTCGCGAGGCGCACGTTGCCGGCGCCGTACAGCACGAGCAGGGCGCCTACCGCGACCGGCAGCAGGTAGAGTGCGTCGAAGCGGCGCACGCGTGCGGCGAGGTCGTGGCGAAACACGCGCAGCGGCTCGACGTCGCGCAGGCGCAGCAGCGGCGGCAGCGCGAAGCCGAACAGCACCGCCGCGCCGACCGCGAACGCCGCGAGCGGAGGCCCCCACGGCAGCTTCGGCGGCGCGCCGGGCAGCAGGTTGCCCGCGAGCCCGAGCACGAGTTGCTGCAGGCCGAGGCCGAGCGCGAGCCCGACCACGCACGCGGGCAGCGCGAGCAGCGCGAGTTCGAGCAGCAGCGTGGCGAGGATCTCGCCACGACGCGCGCCGAGGCAACGCAGCAGCGCGACTTCCTCGGTCTTGCGCCGCGCGAAGCGATGCGCGCCGAGCGCGATCGCGACGCCCGAGAGCAATGCGGCGAGCAGCGCGGCGAGGCGCAGGAAGCTCTCGCCGCGCTCGAACGCGCGGCGCAGGTTCTGTTGCGCGTCCTGCACGGTCGTGATGCGCGCGCCCGCGGGCAGGTGGGGCTTGGCCCACGCCGCGAACGCGGCGACCGCGTCGGCGTCGCCGGCGACGAGCAGGCGATGGCCGGCGCGGCTGCCGGTGCCGAGCAGGCCGCTCGCCTCCGCGTCGGCGAGGTTCATGATCACGCGCGGTGCGATGCGGAACGGGTTGCCGCTGTCGGGCGCCTTCGCGATCTCGCCGGCGACGACGAGGTCGCGGCCACCGAGCTGCACGCGCGCGCCGACCGCGATGCCCAGCGCGACGAGCGCGCCGTGGTCGGCGTAGATCGATCCCGGCGGTGGCGTGTGTGCGCTGCGTTCGACGCCGTCGGCGCCGAGCACGCCGAGCGTGCCGCGCAGCGGGAATGCGCCGTCGCTCGCGCGCACGTCGCAGAGCCGGCTGCGCTCGTTGGCGAACAGCACGCTCGGGAACTCGGCCAGGCGATTGGTCGCGAGGCCGCGCCGCTGTGCTTCCGCGGCGAGCGCGGGCGGCAGCGCACTCGACGCGCCGAGCGCGAGATCGCCGCCGATGAGCTCGGCCGCGGACGCGACGAGCGCGCGTTCGACGCGTGCGGCGAGCGTCGCGACCGCGGCCATCGCGGCGACCGCGAGCACGAGCGCCATCGCGAGCGTCGCGAGCTCGGCGTGGCGGAATTCGCGGCGCAGGCTGCGTGCGGCGAAGGTGAGGGGCCTCACGGGTGAGGTTCTCGCGGGCCGTTTTCCCTCACCCCACCATCGGCTTTGCCGATGGTCCCCCCCTCTCCCGCGGGGCGGGAGAGGGACGGTGGCAAGCCGCCTTCGGCGGCTTGGGGTTCTATACGGCCCTCGTGCAGGCGCAGGCTGCGCGCGCACCGCGCGGCGAGCGTCGCGTCGTGCGTCACGAGCACGAGCGTGGTCGCGTGCTCGCGGTTGAGCGCGAACAGGAGGTCGCCGATGCCGGCGCCGGTGCGCTGGTCGAGGTTGCCGGTCGGTTCGTCGGCGAACAGGATGTCCGGACGATGCACGAACGCACGCGCGAGCGCGACGCGCTGCTGTTCGCCGCCGGACAACTGCGCCGGATAGTGGTGCCGGCGCGCGTCGAGACCCACGCGCGCGAGCGCTTCGGCGGCGCGCTCGCGCGCGTCGTCGCGACCGTCGAGTTCGAGCGGCAGCATCACGTTTTCCTCGGCGGTCAGCGCGGGCAGCAGGTGGAAGCTCTGGAACACGAACCCGACCCGGCTGCGGCGCAGGCGTGCGCGCGCTTCCTCGTCGAGCGCGTCGAGGCACTCGCCCGCGAGCGAGATCGTGCCCGTGCTCGGGCGATCGAGCCCGGCGAGAAGGCCGAGCAGGGTGGTCTTGCCCGAACCCGATGCGCCGACGATCGCGAGGCTGTCGCCGCGCCCGACCTCGAGGCTGACCCGATCGAGGATCGTCAGGCGGCCGTCGGGCCCGTCGACGGTTTTGCTAACCTCGCTCGCATACAACGCCGATCCGGTCCCGTCCTTCATGCTGCGATTCCTCTTCGTGTTGCTGTCGTCGTTCGCCGCCACGCTCGCCGCCGCGGCGCCGCGGCCCGTGCTCGTGCTCGGCGATTCGCTCTCCGCCGCCTACGGCATCGCGCCGAAGGAAGGCTGGGTCGCCCTGCTCGACGAACGCCTCGCCGTCGCCAAGCCCGCTCGCGACGTCGTCAATGCGAGCATCAGCGGCGAGACCAGCGCGGGCGGACTCGCGCGCCTGCCCGCGTTGCTGAAGCAGCATGCGCCTGCGCTGGTCGTGGTGGAACTCGGCGCGAACGACGGCCTGCGCGGACTGCCGCTCACGCAGCTGCGCGCGAACCTCGCGTCGATCCTCGAAGCCGTGCGCGGCGCGGGTGCGCGCGCCGTGCTGGTCGGCATCGAGCTGCCGGTCAACTACGGGCCGCAATACCGCGACGGCCTGCGCGAGTTGTATCGGGGCCTCGCCGCCGAATTCAACGTGCCGTTGGTCCCGTTCCTGCTCGACGGCGTCGCGCTCGACCCAGCGCTGATGCAGGACGACGGCCTGCATCCGCGCGCTGCGGGCGAGCCGCGCGTGCTCGACAACGTCTGGCGCGTCCTCGAACCGGCATTGAAAGCCCTTCCGTAGGTTGGGCCCCTGGCCCACCGGCTTTCACGCCGAACGGAGGCGCCAATCCCGATCCGCGGCGTCCGGGTGCGGTGGGCCAGGCCCACCCTGCCGCCGGCCGCGGGCGGGTGCGGGGCATGGGCCGAATGGCATATGGCGGCCACGGTGGGCCGCCGCTAGGCTGGCCGGCCATGCGTCGGACTGCGTCCGCTCCGGCGCCTTTTTTCCGCCACGGGGAACCCCAATGCTGCGAACGAAGATCCTGACGACGACGATGAACCTGATCCTTTTCGGCGCCACCGCGGCCGTGCTGCAGCCGACCGACGTGTTCGCGAAGGGCGCTGCCGCGACCCTGCCTGCGAGCAATCCGTTCGCGCACGAGAGCACGCTGCCGTTCCACGCGCCGCCGTTCGACAAGATCAAGGACGCCGACTACCAGCCCGCGATCGAGGCCGGCATGCGCGAGCAGATCGCCGAAATCGGGAAGATCGCCGCATCCAAGGACGCGCCGACCTTCGCCAACACGATCGAGGCGATGGAGCGCAGCGGCCAGACGCTCACCCGCGTCGGCGCGGTGTTCGGCGCGATCACGGGCGCCGATACCAACGACACGCTGCAGAAGGTGCAGGAAGCGGTCGCGCCGAAGTACGCCGAGCACCAGGACGCGATCTACCTCAACGACAAGCTGTTCCAGCGCGTGAAGAAGCTGTACGACACGCGCGCTTCGCTCGGCCTCGATGCCGAGCAGATCGAGCTCGTCGAGCGCTACTACCGCAACTTCGTTCGCGCGGGCGCCCAGCTGTCCGCGGCCGACAAGGCGAAGCTGCGCGAGCTCAACAAGGAAGAGTCGACCCTGACGACCGATTTCTCGAACAAGCTGCTCGCGGCGAACAACGCGGGTGCGCTGATCGTGTCCGACAAGGCCGAGCTCGCGGGCCTGTCCGATGCCGACCTGGCCGCCGCGGCGGACGCGGCGAAGTCGCGCAAGCAGGACGGCAAGTACGCGCTCACCCTGCAGAACACCACGCAGCAGCCGGCGCAGGTCTCGCTCGAGAACCGCGCGACGCGCGAGAAGCTGTTCAATGCGTCGACGATGCGCGCCGAGCACGGCGACGCGAACGACACGCGCGCGATCATCCAGCGCCTCGCGGTGCTGCGCGCCGAGCGCGCCAAGCTGCTCGGCTTCCCGAACTACGCGGCCTATTCGCTCGACGACCAGATGGCGAAGACGCCCGAGGCCGCCGAGAAGCTCATGACCGACATGGTGCCCGCCGCGACCGCGAAGGCGCGTGGCGAGGCGGCCGCGATGCAGGCGCTCATCGACAAGGAGAACGGCGGCTTCAAGCTCGCGCCGTGGGACTGGCAGCACTACGCCGAGAAGGTGCGCAAGGCGCAGTACGACCTCGACGAGTCGCAGATCAAGCCGTACCTCGAGATCAACCGCGTGCTGCAGGACGGCGTGTTCTTCGCCGCCAACCAGATGTACGGCCTCACGTTCAAGGAGCGCAAGGACATCCCGGTGTACCACCCGGACGTGCGCGTGTTCGAAGTGTTCGACAAGGACGGCACCTCGATGGCGCTGTTCTACGCCGACTACTGGAAGCGCGACAGCAAGCGCGGCGGCGCCTGGATGGACAACTTCGTCGGCCAGTCGGGCCTGCTCGGCACCAAGCCGGTCGTGTTCAACGTCTGCAACTTCACCAAGCCGGCCGCGGGCCAGCCCGCGCTGATCAGCTGGGACGACGCGACGACGATGTTCCACGAGTTCGGCCACGCGTTGCACGGCATGTTCTCGAACGTGAAGTACCCGACGCTGTCGGGCACGAGCGTGCCGCGCGACTTCGTCGAGTTCCCGTCGCAGTTCAACGAGCACTGGGCGAGCGACCCGAAGGTGTTCGCGAACTTCGCCAAGCACTACCAGACCGGTGCGCCGATGCCGGCCGAGCTCGTGCAGAAGATCAAGAAGTCCAAGACCTTCGACCAGGGCTTCGCGACGACCGAGTACCTCGCCGCGGCGCTGCTCGACATGAGCTGGCATACCCTCGGCGTCGACGCCGGCAAGCAGGACGTCGATGCGTTCGAGAAGAAGACGCTGCACGACCTCAAGATCGACATGTACGAAGTGCCGCCGCGCTACCGCACCTCGTACTTCGCGCACATCTGGGGCGGCGGCTATGCGGCCGGCTACTACGCCTACCTGTGGAGCGAAGTGCTCGACCACGACGCGTTCTACTGGTTCCGCGAGCACGGCGGCATGACGCGCGAGAACGGCCAGCGCTTCCGCGACATGGTGCTCTCGCGCGGCAGCACCGAGGACATGGCGAAGATGTACCGCGACTTCCGCGGCCGCGATCCGAGCGTCGAGCCGCTGCTCGAACAGCGCGGCCTGAAGGAAGAAGCGCCGGCCGCGAAGTAAGCGGTCGCGTTTCGCGCAGCATGCGAGGGGAGGGACTTCGGTCCCTCCCTTTTGTTTTCTGTGGGAGCGGCGGAAGCCGCGATGCTCTTCAGCCCTTAGCCCTCAGCCCTCGCCCCTCATACCGTATCCTTCCCGCATGAGGACCATCACCGCGACCCGCTACGTCACCCCGTTGCGCGAAGGCGGCTCGCTGCCCGCGATCGTCGAGGGCGACGATGATGGCCTGTACGTGCTCAAGTTCCGCGGCGCGGGGCAGGGGCCGAAGGCGCTCATCGCCGAGCTTGTCGCGGGCGAACTCGCGCGTGCGCTCGGCCTGCCGGTGCCGGAGATCGTGTTGGTCGACCTCGATCCGGACCTCGCGCGCACCGAGCCCGATCCGGAGATCCAGCACCTCATCCGTGCGAGCGGCGGGCTCAACCTCGCGCTCGACTACCTGCCCGGGTCGATCACGTTCGATCCCGTCGTCGACCAGCCCGATGCCGGGCTCGCCTCGGCGATCGTCTGGTTCGATGCGTTCGTGAGCAACGTCGATCGCACCGCGCGCAACACGAACCTGCTCGTCTGGCACCGCAAGCTCTGGCTGATCGATCACGGCGCCGCGCTGTACTTCCATCACGCGTGGGACGGCTATCTCGAGCGCGCGACCGATCCGTTCGCGCGCATCAGGGACCATGTGCTGCTGCCGTACGCGACCCGGTTGCGTGATGTGGACGATCGCCTCGCCGCGCTGCTCCCGCGCGAAGCGATCGAACGCATCGTCGCGACGATTCCCGAGCCATGGCTCGGCGGCGATGCGCCGTTCGCCGACGCGGCCGAACATCGCGCGGCCTACGCGAACTACCTCGGCCGGCGCATCGAGGCGCCGCGCGCGTTCGTCGAGGAGGCGCTCCGTGCACGCGTATGACTATGCGGTGATCCGCGTCGTGCCGCGCGTCGAGCGCGGCGAGTTCGTCAATGCCGGCGTGGTGCTGTCGTGCAAGGCGGGCCGTTTCCTCGAGGCGCGCATCGAACTCGACGAAGCGCGCCTGCGCGCGCTCGACCCCGACGTCGACCTCGACACCGTGCGCGCGCACCTCGGTGCGTTCGCGGCGATCTGCGCAGGTGGCGACGACGCGGGGCCAATCGGTCGGCTGCCCGCGCGCGAGCGCTTCCGCTGGCTCGTCGCGCCGCGCAGCACGGTGATCCAGACGTCGCCCGTGCACAGCGGCCGCTGCGACGATCACGCGACGATGCTCGAGCGCCTGCTCGACGCGATGGTGCGGGCGCCCGCGCGCAGGGATTGCGGCGCGTGAAGCGGCGCGGGTTCGACCTGCTCGGTGCCCGACTGCGCCGGCAGCGCCTCGTCGGCGACGCCTTCGCGACGGTCGAACAGGCGGTCGCGGCGCAGCTCGCGGTGCAGGCGCAGGACTATCTCGGTGCGCTGTGGGGCCTCGGCCAGCGCGTGCAGGGCACGAACGAAGCGGCGATCGAACGCGCCTTCGCCGAGCGCAGCCTCGTGCGCGGCTGGCCGCTGCGCGGCACCTTGCACATGGTCGCGGCCGCCGATCATCGATGGCTGCTCGACCTGCTCGCGCCGCGCGTGCTGCAGCGGAGCCGGCGCCGCCTGAAGGACGAGTTCGATCTCGACGAGCGTGTCGTCGAGCGCGCCCGCACGGTGTGCGAGCGCGTGCTCGGCGGCGGTCGCGCGCTCACGCGCGACGCGCTCTACGCGGCGCTCGACGACGCGCGCATCGCGACCGCCGGTTCGCGCGGCCTGCACCTGGTCTGGTGGCTCGCGCATGCGGGCGTGCTCTGCTTCGGCACGCGCATCGGCAAGCAGCACACGTTCGTGCGCCTCGACGACTGGTTGCCGCCGGCACCGCATCGTTCGCGCGAGGACGCGCTGGTCGAACTCGCGCGCCGCTATTTCGCGAGCCGCGGCCCGGCGAGCGTGCAGGACTTCGCGTGGTGGTCCGGCCTCGCCGCCGCGGATGCGGCAGCCGCCCACGAAGGCGTGCGCGACGGACTGGAACGCGTCGACGTCGACGGCCGGTCGTACTGGCATGCGCCCACCGCGGACGACGGCGCCGCGGTGAAGCGCGTGCGCGTGCACCTGCTGCCCGCCTACGACGAATACACGGTCGCCTACCAGGACCGCAGCGCGTTCCTCGACGCGGCCCACGCCGCGCGTGCGGGCAACGGCATCTTCAGGCCCGCACTGCTCGTCGACGGTCGGATCGCGGGCGGCTGGAAACGCACGCTCGCGAAAGCGACGGTCGAGGTCGCGCCCGACTGGTTCGAACCGCCGTCGGCGTCCGCGATGAAGGCGTTCGACGCAGCGGCCGCACGCTACGCGGCCTTCCTCGGCCTGCCGCGTCGCGCTGGCGACGGCGGCTAGCGATCGAACCCGTAGGCGTAAATGCGGTCGGGATTCGTCTCGTAGGCACCGACGTCGACGGCCGCACCCTGCGTGCGCGCGTCGCCATCCG
>DASTSE010000387.1:0-5273 GCA_035760865.1 Dokdonella sp. | reverse complement strand
TCAATCGTTGGCTCTCAGCTCTCAGCTCTCAACTCTCACCTCTCGCCTCTCACCTCTCACCTCTCACCTCTCACCCTCAGCCCTCAGGCCTCAGGCCTCGCTTCCCGAAACATGAAGAATTCTTCATGTACGCCAGGGTTGGGACTGCGCCGCCCGCACCGATAATCTGCGCCTGCAGCAACACTGGCCTTCCGCATGATCGGCATCGTCCGCGTCGCGCTCACGCGTCCGTACACCTTCGTCGTCCTCGCGTTGCTCATCCTCATCGTCGGCGTGCTCGCCGCGTTGCGCACGCCGGTCGACATCTTCCCGGACATCCGCATTCCGGTCATCGGCGTCGCCTGGCAATACACGGGCCTCGCGCCCGACGAGATGGCCGGGCGCATCGTCACGCCGTACACGCGCGCGCTGACGACCACCGTCAACGACATCGAGCACATCGAGGCGAGCTCGTACACCGGCTTCGGCATCGTCAAGATCTACTTCCAGCCGAACGTCGACATCCGCACCGCGAACGCGCAGGTGACGGCCATCTCGCAGACGGTCGTGAAGTCGATGCCGCCGGGCACGACGCCGCCGCTGATCATCAACTACAACGCGGCGACGGTACCGATCATCCAGCTCGCGCTGTCGGGCAAGGGCCTGACCGAGCAGAACCTCGCCGACCTCGGCATGAATGCGGTGCGCACGCGCCTCGTGACGGTGCAGGGCGCGGCGATCCCGTATCCGTTCGGCGGCAAGACGCGCCAGGTGCAGATCGACCTCGACCCGGCCGCGCTGCAGGCGCGCGGCCTGTCGGCCACCGATGTCGCCAACGCGCTCGCGGCGCAGAACCTCATCACGCCGGTCGGCACGCAGAAGATTGGCGACCACGAGTACAGCGTGCTGCTCAACAACGCGCCGAAGGAGATCGAGGCGCTCAACGACCTGCCGGTCAAGGTGGTCAACGGCTCCATGGTCTACGTCCGCGACGTCGCGCACGCGCACGACGGCAACCCGCCGCAGACCAACATCGTGCACGTGAACGGCCAGCGTTCGGTGCTGATGTCGGTGCTCAAGAGCGGCGCGATCTCCACCCTCGCGATCATCTCCGGGATCAAGGACAAGCTGGCCGAGATCCGGCCGGGCCTGCCGGACAACCTGGAGATCGCCCCGGTCGGCGACCAGTCGCTGTTCGTGAGCGCGGCGATCGGCGGCGTGGCGAAGGAGGGCGTGATCGCGGCGCTGCTGACCAGCGTGATGATCCTGCTGTTCCTCGGCAGCTGGCGCTCGACCGTGATCATCGCGGTTTCGATCCCGCTGTCCGTGCTCGGCGCGATCGCGCTGCTCGCGGCGACCGGCGAGACGCTCAACATCATGACGCTCGGCGGCCTCGCGCTCGCGGTCGGCATCCTCGTCGACGACGCGACCGTGACGATCGAGAACATCAACTGGCATCTCGAACACGGCAAGGATGTCGAGACCGCGATCCTCGACGGCGCCGCGCAGATCGTCACGCCCGCGTTCGTCTCGCTGCTGTGCATCTGCATCGTGTTCGTGCCGATGTTCTTCCTCGAGGGCGTTTCGCGCTTCCTGTTCGTGCCGATGGCCGAAGCGGTCATGTTCGCGATGACGTGCTCGTTCATCCTCTCGCGCACGCTCGTGCCGACGATGGCGAAGTACATGCTGCGACAGCATGCGCCGCACGACCTGCACGGCAGCGATGTCGCGCCGCCCGAGCCACGCAACCCGCTCGTGCGCTTCCAGCGCGCGTTCGAAGCGCGCTTCGAGCGCGTCCGCGCCGGCTACCGCGACGTGCTCGCGCTCGCGATCGCGCATCGCAAGGCGTTCGTCGCGGGCTTCCTCGCGTTCGTGCTCGCCTCGTTCGCGCTGCTGCCGTTCCTCGGCCGCAACTTCTTTCCCGCGGTCGACGGCGGGCAGATCCTCATGCACGTGCGCGCGCCGGTCGGCACGCGCGTGGAGGAGACCGCGAACCTGTTCGCGCGCATCGAGGATTCGATCCGCTCGATCATTCCGCCGCGCGAACTCGGCGCGATCGCCGACAACATCGGCATGCCGATCAGCAGCATCAACATGACCTACAACAACACCGGCCTGATCGGCGCGCAGGACGGCGACATCCAGATCGCGCTCGCCCAGGGCCACGCGCCGACCGACGGCTACGTGCGCCGCATGCGCGAGCAGTTGCCGCGCGCGTTCCCCGGCGTCACGTTCTCGTTCGTGCCGGCCGACATCGTCAGCCAGATCCTCAACTTCGGCGCACCGGCGCCGATCGACCTGCAGGTGCGCGGGCCGCGCGTCGCCGAGAACCTCGAGTTCGCGCGCAAGGTGCTCGAGAAGGTGCGCCACGTGCCGGGCATCGTCGATGCGCGCATCCAGCAGTCGCTCGCCGCGCCGGGCCTCAAGGTCGACGTCGACCGCAGCCGCGCGCAGTTCGCGGGCGTGACCGAGCGCGACGTGACCAACAGCCTCGTCGTCAACCTCGCCGGCTCGAGCCAGGTCGCGCCGACGTTCTGGCTCAATCCGCAGAACGGCGTGTCGTACTCGATCGTGATGCAGACGCCGCAGTACGCGGTCGACTCGCTGGCCAAGCTGCGCAACCTGCCGATCACGCCCGCGGGTGGCGGGTCGCCGCAGGTACTCGCGGGCATCGCCGACATCGAACGCACGACCTCGAGCGCTGTGGTCTCGCAGTACGACATCCAGTCGCTCGTGCAGATCTTCGCGACCACGCAGGACCGCGACCTCGGCGCCGTCGCGGCCGACGTGCGCCGGATCGTCGACGAGGCGAAGGCGCAGTTGCCGAAGGGCTCGTCGATCGCGCTGCTCGGCCAGGTCAGCACGATGGACCAGGCGTTCTCCGGCCTCCTGTTCGGCCTGCTCGGCGCGATCGTGCTGATCTACCTGCTCATCGTCGTCAACTTCCAGTCGTGGAGCGATCCGTTCGTGATCGTCACCGCGCTGCCGGCCGCGCTCGCGGGCATCGTCTGGATGCTGTTCGCGACGCACACGACGTTGTCGGTGCCCGCGCTCACCGGCGCGATCATGTGCATGGGCGTCGCGACCGCGAACAGCGTGCTCGTGATCAGCTTCGCGCGCGAGAAGCTCGACGAACTCGGCGACGCGGCGCAGGCCGCGCTCGAGGCCGGCTTCGTGCGCTTCCGGCCGGTGCTCATGACCGCGCTCGCGATGATCATCGGCATGGCGCCGATGGCGCTCGGCCTCGGCGAAGGCGGCGAGCAGAACGCGCCGCTCGGTCGCGCCGTCATCGGCGGCCTCGTGTTCGCGACCGTCGCGACCTTGCTGTTCGTGCCGGTCATCTTCAGCATCATCCATTCACGCCACGGCCGCGCCGCGCGCCGCGCGCGCGAAGCCATCGGAGAACCCCATGTCGCCGTCTGAATCCAGTCCCCGCCTGCGTCGCGGCTTGCGCGTCGCCGGCGCCGTCGGCCTCGTCGTCGCGATCGTCGTCGTCGCCACCGGCGTGCTCGCGCGCACGCGCGGCGACCAGCGCCTGCGTGAATGGACCGAAGCGCAGGCGATCCCGACCGTCGCGGTCGTAGCGCCGCAGGACGGCGGCGAGGCCGACGTCCTGAAGCTGCCGGGCCGCCTCGAGGCGTACGCACGTGCGCCGATCTACGCGCGCACGAGCGGCTACGTGAAGCGCTGGACCGCGGACATCGGCACGCCGGTCAAGGCCGGCGCGTTGCTCGCCGAACTCGAGACGCCCGATCTCGACCAGCAGCTGCAGCAGGCGCGCGCGGATCTGGCGACCGCGCAGGCGAACGAGAAGCTCGCCGAGGTCACCGCCGAGCGCTGGCAGAAGGTGCTGAGGTCGAACGCAGTGTCGAAGCAGGACGTCGACGAAAAGACCGGCGACCTCGCCGCCAAGCGCGCGCTCGTCGCGTCGGCGAAGGCGAATGTCGACCGCTACCTCGCGACGAAGGCATTCGCGCGCCTCGTCGCACCGTTCGACGGCATCGTGACCGCGCGCAACACCGACGTCGGCGCGCTCGTCAACGCGGGTGGCGCGGCCGGGCAGGAACTGTTCGTCGTGTCCGACATACGGCGCCTGCGCGTGTATGTCAACGTGCCGCAGAACTACGTGCCCGACGTGCCGCCCGGTACAAAGGCGACGCTGGTCGTGCCCGAGCACCCCGAAAAGACCTACGCGGCGACGGTCGAGTCGTCCGCGCAGGCGGTCAACGCGCAGTCGGGCACGACGCTCATGCAGCTCGCGGTCGACAACGCGGCGGGCGAACTGCTGCCCGGCGCGTACGCCGATGTCACGCTCGACCTGCCGCACGACGCGCAGGCGCTGACGATCCCGTCGAGCGCTCTGATCTTCGATGCGAAGGGCCTGCGTGTCGCGACCGTCGGCGACGGCGATCGCGTCGCGCTGAAGGCGATCACGATCGCGCGCGACTTCGGCAGCACGATCCAGGTCGGCTCGGGCCTCGCGCGGGGCGATCGCGTGATCCAGAATCCGCCCGACGGCGTCGCCGAAGGCGCGCAGGTGCGCATCGCGGGCACGGCCGCATCGGGCGCCCCCGCGGCCAAGGGCTGAAGCGTCGCGCCGTCGGCGCGCGACGCTTCCTGCGTCGCGCAGGGGGCGATCGGGCCAGCTCGAAGCGAAGCGTGCGCGCGCGAAGTCGCGCCGCACGACGGCCCCCTTTCTCTGAAGAGGCCGCAGTGACGCGTCAAGTCGTGCGCGTGCGCAGTCGACGCAGGATCTCCGCGCGCGCCTCGCGCAGGATCGAGTCGCGATCCAGGCTCGCGACGATGTCGGCGACGACGCGCTTGGGACCGAGCTCGCCCCAGGATTTGCCCGCGACGAGGTATTTTTCTGCCGCCCGTCCGACGAGCTCGGTCGCGTACCAGGCGAGTGCGCCTTGTGCGCCCGCGGTTACGACCGTCGACATGCCGGCGCTGAGGCCCTTGAGCGCCGACGCGACGAGGTGCACGCCCCAGATCGCGCCCATGAGCGCGGCAAGCTGCGCGGTGATCACCGCAATGAGCGTGCCGGCCTCGGTCTTCGTGAGCGGCAGGCCGTAGACGCGGCCGAGGTGCATGACGAGCGCGGCGTCGAGCGCGCCCGCGGCGAGCAGGTCGGCGACCGGGATCGGGTTCAGCGCGACCGCGACGCCCTTGGCGAGGCAGTACTGCCGGATCACCTTCGTCGCGAGCTCGCGCCGCGCATCGGCGATGCGCCGCGCGACCTGATCCGAAACGCGTCCCGCGAAGAGGCTCGCGTTGAGCGCCGCCAGCGTCTT
>DASTSE010000386.1:0-17478 GCA_035760865.1 Dokdonella sp. | reverse complement strand
ATCTACAACATCGACCTGGTCGGAACGTTCGACAAATCGGTCAACCTGTCCGGCACCGGTGGTGAGTGAACGAAGGCGTTCTCGGACACCGGTTCGCCGACGCCGGGCTGTTGCGTCGTGCCCTGACGCATCGCAGTGCGGGGCACGAGAACAATGAGCGGCTCGAGTTCCTCGGCGACGCGCTTCTCAACCTGTTCGTCGCCGAGCTCGTCTACGAACTGCACCCGCGTGCGACCGAGGGCGAGATGACGCGGCTGCGCGCCGCCCTCGTCAATGGCGCCGCCCTCGCCGAAATGGCGCGGGCCGGGGAACTCGGCGACCGCCTCAATCTGGGGCCGGGCGAGCTCAAGAGCGGTGGCTTCCGGCGCGATTCGATTCTCGCCGATGCGCTCGAGGCCGTCGTTGCGGCGATCTACCTCGATGCGGGCTGGCAGGCCTGCCGCGATCACGTGCGCGGCCTGTTCGCAGCGCGCGTGCAGGCCGGGGCGCATACGCCGAAGGATGCCAAGACGCGCCTGCAGGAATTCCTGCAGGCGCGCAACCAGCCGCTGCCCGCGTATGAACTCGTTGCCGCTCACGGCGAAGATCACGCGCGCGTATTCGAGGTGAGCTGCACGGTCGCGACGCTGTCGATCCGTACCAGCGGAATCGCGTCGAGCCGCCGGGCGGCGGAACAGATCGCGGCCGAACAGGCGCTCGAACTCGCCCAGCCGGGGATCCGACATGAAACCTGATGCGTCCGCGCACCGCTTCGGGCGCGTTGCGCTGATCGGGCGGCCGAACGTCGGCAAATCGACGCTGCTCAACGCGATCCTCGGTACCAAGCTCAGCATCGTCACGCCCAAGCCGCAGACGACGCGTCATCGCATCCTCGGCGTGGAGACGCGCGAGGACGCGCAGATCGTCTTCATCGACACGCCCGGCCTGCACCACGGCGGCAAGCGCGCGCTGAACCGCCAGCTCAACCGCGTCGCGCGGCAGGTGCCCGAAGAAGCCGATCTGCTGGTGCACGTGATCGACGGCGTGCGCTGGCGCGACGAGGACGAGGCGGTCTGGCAGCTCGTCGCGAAGCAGAAGGCGCCGTGCCTGCTCGTCGTCAACAAGGTCGACAAGCTCGCCGACAAGAAGGCTTTGCTCCCGTTCGCGGCCGAAATCACCCGCAACCGCCCCTATGCCGCCGTGCATTTCCTCGCCGCGCGCCGCGGCGACGGCATACCGGCTTTGCTCGACGAGATCGTCGCCCTGCTGCCGGAGGGGCCGGCCGAGTTCCCTGCGGACGAGTTCACCGACCGCAGCGAGCGCTTCCTTGCCGCCGAACTCGTGCGCGAACAGCTGATGCTCCAGCTCGCGGCGGAGTTGCCGTACGCGGCCGCCGTCGAGATCGAACGGTTCGAGGACACGCCCGAGGTGACCCGCATCGGCGCGGTGATCTGGGTCGAGCGCGAAGGGCAGAAGGGCATCGTCATCGGCGCCGGCGGCGCCCAGCTGAAGAAGATCGGCAGTGCGGCGCGGCGTGCGATGGAGCGCGCCTTCGATCGCAAGGTGTTCCTCGAGGTGTGGGTGCGCGTGCGCGAATCGTGGAGCGACGATGCCGCCGCGCTCAAGCAGTTCGGCTACAGCGAGTAGCCGTCGCGTTCGCGGATGCGTGTCGAGCAGCAGCCCGGCTACATCCTGCATGCGCGGCCTTACCGCGAGACGTCGCTGCTGCTCGACGTGTTCAGCCGCGACCATGGTCGCGCCGGCTTGGTCGCGCGCGGGGTGCGCCGCGAGCGCAGCCGCCTGCCACGCGGCGTGTTGCAGCCGCTGCAGCCGCTGCTGCTCGACTGGGTCACGCGCGGCGACCTCGGTACGCTGATCGCGGCCGACGTCGCCAGCGCACCGTTCGCGCTCGCGGGCGATGCGTTGCTGGCGGCGATGTACCTCAACGAACTGGTGTTGCGCCTGTGCGCGCGCAACGACGCCCATCCGCTCGCATTCGCGGCCTACGCGCAGTGCCTCGACCGGCTCGCAGGAACGGACCCGCCCGGCTGGACCTTGCGCCGTTTCGAACGCGAGCTGCTCGCCGACCTCGGCTACGCGCTCGTGCTGGACCGGACCGCGTCCGGCGATGCGCTCGCACCGCAGCAGGAGTATGCGTACGACCCCGAGGCGGGCGCGCGCGCCGTCGACAGGGACAGTCGTCTGACGCGCGTGTCGGGCGCGGCGCTCCTCGCTCTCGGCGCCGATCGCATGCCCGACCCCGCGCAACGACTGCAGCTGCGCCGGCTCATGCGCAGCGTGATCCGCCACCACCTCGGCGGCGAACTCAACGCGTGGACCTGGGCGCGTTCAGCGTCTCCCGCATCGCCGGATTCAGGCTGACAGGCGCTGGCGCGCGCGCGCGCAGGCGGCAAGGAAATCGGCGACGCCGGCATCGGGCCACTGCGCGGCTTCCAGTTGGCCGCGCAGGAGCGCCGCGGCGGCGACCAGCGCGGGCACGCCGCAGAAGCCGGCCGACGCGTCGAGACGATGCAGGCGATCGCGCAGCGCCGCGCGATCTTCGCGCGCGGACAATGCCTCGATCTCGGCCGGCAGCGCTTCGAGTTCGGCGACGAACAGTCCGCGCAGGGCACTCACGATCTGCGCGTCGCCGCCCGCGGCGCGGCGCGCCTGCTCGTCGTCGAGCGCATCGTCATCGGGCGATTCGTCATCGGGCGATTCGCCATCGAGCGGCGTCGCCCGGAGGCACGCGTACCCGGCAGGGGCGCAATCGCTGGCCCGGTTCACGGATGCCGCCCCGAACGTCGCTCCCGGGGGCAGGTGGCACGCGACCGCGTCGCGCAGCGCGTCGATGCGCAGCGGCTTGGTCAGCACGGCGGCGAAGCCGCGTGCGCTAAGCGCTGCGGCGGTCGCGGCGGCGTCGTCGGCGGTCGTAGCGAGTGCCGTCGCCCGTCGCGACGGGCCGTCCTGCGCGCGGATTCGCTCGAGCGCCGACGCGCCGTCGAGGCCCGGCATGCGCGCATCGAGCAGCAGCAGGTCGTAGGCCGTCGTGGCGGCAAGCCGCACCGCAGCGATGCCGTCGATCGCTTCGCCGACCTCGGCGCCCGCGTCGACGAGCGCATCGGCGAGGAAGCGAAGGCTGAGCGGATTGTCGTCGGCGACGAGGATGCGCGGTGCACTCATGGTGGCTGCGGGCTGATGCGGCTGCGACGATGAGGCAGAATGGATGCCGATGCGCCGCTCGTCAACGCAGATCACGCTACTGTCGCTGTTCGCCGCCACGCTCGCGCCGGCGGCGGCCGCGCGCAGCCTTTCCGTCGACGCCGCGCGCGTCGCCAACGCGCACCTCGACGCGCGCGGGGTCCACCTGCACCTGGCGCCCGCCCCGGGCGGTGCCGCCTTCACCGTCGTCGTCGACGAGTTGCGCAGCGCGACGCTCGGGCTCGAAGGGCGCCTCGATTGGTCGTGCACGTTGCAGCGCGTCGACGACGACGTGGCCGCCTGTGCCGGGCCCGTCGCGTTGCATTCCGGCAGCGACCTGGCGCGCGCCGAACTTCGCGTGCGTGCGACCCCCGCCCGGCTCGAGCTCGCGCTCGAGCAGGGCGAGCGCAGTGTCGCGCTCGAGCTGCCGTTCGCCGGCGACGACGTGGTCTTCGCACGCGCGCAGCGGGTGCCCGCGGCGTGGTTGAAGGCGCCCCTCGCGACGGTCTGGAAAGGCGGCGACGTGAGCGCGGGGCTGTTCGATGCGCAGCTTCGCTGGAGCCGCGACGGCGGCGTCGAGGCGACGTACGCGGCCGAAGCGACCCGCTTGGGAACGTTCGATGGCAGTTTCGCGGTCGACGGCGTCGCCATCCGCGGCAAGTTCGCGAGCGAAGCGACCGCGCAGGCTCGCCACGTCACGGCCGACCTGCATGTCGTCGGCGGCAACCTGCAGGCCGGCACCTTGCGCTTCGCGTTTCCCGCCGCGCCCGTCGCGGTCGCGTTCGACGCGCGCGTCGGCGACGACGGTCGCTGGTCGGTCGATCGCTTCGCCTGGCGCGACCGTGGAACGCTCGAGTTCGACGCGCGCGCCGAATTCGATCCGGGCGCGACCGCGCCGTTGCGCGCGCTGTCGGTAACCCGCGCACGACTCTCGTTCCCGGCGACGACGCAGCGCTACGCGCACGGTGTCTTCGCCGCGCTCGGCCTCGGCGGTCTCGTCCTCGACGGACATGTGACGGGTAGCTTGGATGTCGACGAGGCAGGACTGCAGCGCCTGGCGATCGCGACCGACGGGTTGGACCTGCACGATCCGCTGCATTCGATTGCGGTCGATCGGCTCAGCGGCGGACTCGATTGGAGCGCGCGCGGCGAGGGCGCGCCGACGACCGTCGCCTGGCGCGGCGCGAGCGTCGGTGGCATCGCGGTCGGCTCCGCTCGATCGACCTGGCAGGCGCGACACGGGGCGCTCGAACAGCGCTCCCCGCTGCGCACCACACTGTTGGGCGGCCATCTCACCCTCGAGCGGACCACGCTGCATCCGTTCGCGGCAGCGGGTGAACGCGGGCGCACGCGCTTCGCAGTCCGGGAACTCGGCCATGAGAGCGCAGACGGGACGCTCGCGGCGGCGCACGTCGCCGCCGACGGCGCATTGCGCGTCGACGTCGACGCGGGCGTTCCGCGCATCCGCGTCGAGGCGCGGATGCGCGGCGGCGAGGCGCTCGTCGACGCGTTCTATCTGAAGATGCCGGCAGCGCCGGTAGCGGTCGAAGCCGACCTCGTCGCGGCCGGGGACCGCTGGCGACTCGACCGGTTCGACTGGAACGATCCGGGCGTCCTCGCCTTCGGCGCGAGCGGCGAACTCGTGCCGCTGGCAGTGCCGCCCGTGCAGGCGTTGCGAATCGAGCTGCGCGAAGCGCGCCTCGCGCCGGCGCTGCAACGTTACGCGCAGAGCTGGCTCGCGACGCGCGGCTACGCCGACCTGGCGGCGAGCGGTCGCATCGAGGGGCGCCTCGAACTCGATCGAGGCAAGCCGCGGCGATTCGCCATCGACGCGCACGAGGTGTCGATCCGCGACGGCGGCGGTCGCTTCGCCGTCGATGGTCTCGATGGCGCGATCGACTGGGACCTTGCGACGCATCGACCGGCGACCGAGTTCGGCTGGCGCTCGTTCGACGTGTTTCGCCTGCCGTTCGGAGCCGCGCGTGCGGAACTGGTTTCGCGCGACGGCGTGATCGCGCTGGCGCAGCCGCTCGCGGTCGACGTGCTCGGCGGACAGGTGCGCCTCGAGCGATTCACGGCGCAGCCGCGATCGGCGCGCGGCGAACGCTACACGGGCTCGTTCGCGCTCGGCGGCATCGAGATGGCGCGCCTGTCGGACGCGTTCGGCTGGCCGAGGTTCCCGGGCAAGCTGTCGGGCGGCATCCCGGAGATCGAGTTCGTCGGCGATCGGATCGAATTCCGCGGCGGCCTCGACCTCTACGCGTTCGATGGCCATCTCGGCATCAGCGGCCTCGCGCTCGAACGGCCATTCGGCGTCGCGCCGTCGCTGTCGGCCGATGCGCACTTCGAGGACTTCGACCTCGAGCAGGTCACGAGCGCCTTCTCGTTCGGCGGCATGAGCGGGCGCCTGTTCGGCACCATCGGCCACGTGCGCCTCGTCGACTGGAGTCCGGTCGCATTCGACGCATGGCTGCGCACCGAGGGTGGCGGGCGAATGAGCTACAAAGCGGTCGACGACCTCACCGCGCTCGGCGGCGGCGGTGGCCTCTCGGCGAACCTGCAGACGATGGCGTTGAAGATCTTCGATACGTTCGGCTACCGCCGGCTCGGCATCCGCTGCATCCTGCGCGACGAAGTCTGCGCGATGGGCGGCATCGAGCCGATCCCGGCGGCGACCCTCGCCGGCGGCGCGGATTCGTCGGCCGCCGGCTACACTATCGTCGAAGGGTCGGGTCTGCCGCGGATCATGATCGTCGGCCACCGCCGACGCGTGGACTGGCCCACGCTCGTTCGGCGCCTGGTCGAAGCGACACGCGGCGATGGGCCGGTCATCGAGTGACCGCGGGCGTCCACACACGGGAGAGCCATCGATGCGCCTTGTCCTCAGCTGGTCCGTCCTCGCCGCCGCGCTCGTGCTTCCGGCTGCGTGCGTCACGATCAACGTCTATTTTCCCGAAGCGGCCGCGCAGAAGGCGGCGGAGCAGTTCGTCGACAAGGTGATCGGGCCCGCCGTCGAGCAGGCGGAGCCGCCCGCGGAGCCGCCGCCGGGTCGATCGCCGGCCGCGATGCTGCTCGACCTCGTCGTGCCGAGCGCCCACGCGCAGGGCGCAGACATCACGATCCAGACGCCGCAGATCCAGGCGATCCAGGCACGCATGCGGCAGCGGTTCGGCTCGACCCTCGCGAAGTACTGCGCGAGCGGTGCGGTCGGCTTCACGCGCGACGGCCTCGTCGCCGTGCGCGACGCGGCCAGCGTGCCGCTCGCGGAGCGCGCCGCGGTCAATGCGGCCGTCGCCGACGAGAATCGCGACCGCCAGGCCGTGTATCGCGAAATCGCGCTCGCCAACGGTCACGCCGAATGGGAAGGGCAGATCCGCAACACGTTCGCGAAGCAGTGGATCCAGCAGGCGCGCCCGGGCTGGTATTATCAGGATCCTTCCGGTGCGTGGAAGCAGAAGTAGCCACCCGCATCGGCATCCCGCATGCCTCGCGCCCGCCTCGACGGCGGGCGCTTCGTTTGGACCCCATGCAGAACCACGAAGTCGACATCATCGATCTCTCCCACGACGGCCGCGGGGTCGCGCGTATCGACGGCAAGACCGTGTTCGTCGCGGGTGCGCTGCCCGGCGAGCGCGTGCGGCTCGGGCGCGTGCAGCGGCACCGCAACTTCGACGAGTCGAAGGCTGAGGAAATCCTCGTGCGATCGCCGCAGCGCATCGAGCCGCGCTGCGCGCACTTCGGTACGTGCAGCGGCTGCAGCCTGCAGCACCTGTCCCCCGAAGCGCAGATCGCCGCGAAGCAGCACGTGCTGGTCGAGAACTTCGAGCGCATCGGCAAGGTATCTCCGCAGCGCTGGCTCGAGCCGCTGACCGGCGAGCCGTGGGGTTATCGGCGCAAGGGGCGCCTGTCGGTCAAATGGGTCGCGAAGAAGGGCAAGGCGCTGGTGGGATTCCGCGAGGACAACCCGCGCTTCGTCGCCGACCTCGCGCGTTGCCACACGCTGCTGCCGGAGGTCGGCGAGCGACTCGCCGACCTCGGCGCGCTGGTCGGCGCGCTCGACGCGCGCGCGGAGATCGCCCAGATCGAGATCGCGGCCGGCGACGACGCGGTCGCTTTGACGTTCCGCAACCTGCGCCCGCTGTCCGACAGCGATCGCGCCGCATTGATCGCCTTCGGCCAGCATCATGGCCTGGCCATCCTGCTCCAGCCCGGCGGCCCCGACAGTGTCGTGCCGTTGTGGCCCGCGGACGTGCCGTTGTCGTTCCGCATACCGGCCTCGGACATCGACATCGCGTTCCGCCCGCTCGACTTCATCCAGGTCAATGCGGGCATGAACCAGCGCATGATCGCGCGCGCGCTCGAGTTGCTCGCCCCGACCGCCGGGGACCGTGTGCTGGACCTGTTCTGCGGCCTCGGCAACTTCACCTTGCCGATCGCGCGCATCGCCGGCGAAGTCGTCGGCGTCGAGGGCGAGGCCGCGCTCGTCGCGCGTTCGCGCGAGAATGCCGCGCGCAACGGCATCTCGAACGCCCAGTTCCATGCGGCCGACCTCGCGACGGACCAGAGCGCGACGGCCTGGGCGCAGTCGCACTACGACAAGCTGCTGCTCGACCCGCCGCGCTCGGGTGCGGCGGCCGTACTCGAGTACCTTCCGCGCAAGGGCACCGATCGCGTCGTCTACGTGTCCTGCCATCCGGGTTCGCTCGCTCGCGACGCCGGCACGCTCGTCGATCGGCACGGCTTCCGCCTCGTCGCTGCTGGCGTGATGGACATGTTCCCGCACACCGCCCACGTCGAATCGATCGCGCTGTTCGAGCGTTGAGTCGGCTGGAAGCCAAGAGCGGGAGCCTTCGACACGAAGGACACGAAGAAGAGCAGGAGCAGGAAGAAGGTTGGTCTTGCTTGCTTCGTGTCCTTCGTGTCCTTCGTGTTTCAATCTTCTTCTTTGGTTTGACCCATGGCGACTGAAATCGAACGGAAGTTCCTCGTCGTCGGCGATGCATGGCGCACGAGCATCTCGCGCAGCGAGCCGATGCAGCAGGGCTACCTCGCGGGGCCGCCGGCCGCGCGCTGCTCGGTGCGCGTGCGCGTCGTCGGCGAGCACGCGTTCCTCAACATCAAGTCGGCGACCGCCGGCGTGCGACGCGACGAGTACGAGTATGCGATTCCGGGCGACGATGCGCGGCGCATGCTCGCGACGCTCGCGGGCGACAAGGTCGAAAAGGTACGCCACCATGTCGTCGTCGACGGATCGCTGTTCGAGGTCGACGAGTTCAGCGGCGCCAACGCGGGCCTGGTCGTGGCCGAGATCGAACTTGCTGCGGTCGACGCGTCGTTTCCGCGGCCGGCGTGGCTCGGCCGCGAAGTGAGCCATCTCGCGCGCTACTACAACGTCCAGCTCGCCGAGCGACCGTTCGCGTGCTGGAGCGCCGCCGAACGCAACGCCGACGACGCGGCCTGATACGATCGCCACCATGCTCATCATCGGACTCCCCGGCAAGACCCTCACCGACGCGGACCGGCGCCAGCTTGCGGCGCCGCAGGTCAGCGGCGTGATCCTGTTCTCGCGGAATTTCGACAGCCGCGACCAGATCATCGAGTTCATCGACGACATCCGCGTCGAACGGCCCGAGCCGTTCCTCGTCTGCGTCGACCAGGAAGGCGGCCCCGTACAGCGATTCCGCGACGGCTTCACGCGCCTGCCCGCGCTCGCGCGCATCGGCGAACTGCATGGGCGCGACGCCCAGGCGGCGATCCGCGCCGCCGAAGAACACGCCTGGGTCATGGCGAGCGAAATGCGCGCGATCGGCGTCGACCTCAGCTTCGCTCCCGTCGTCGATCTCGCGCGCGGCAACCGCGCGGTCGGCGAACGCGCGTTCCACGCCGATCGGCAGGTCGCGTCCGAGCTCGCCCAGGCGTACCTGCGAGGCATGCGCCTCGCTGGCATGGCGGCGACCATCAAGCATTTCCCCGGCCATGGCACGGTCGCGGAGGACACGCATTTCGACGCGGCCGTCGACCCGCGCCCGCTCGACGAGTTGCTCGCTACCGACCTGGTGCCGTTCGCCGACGCGATCGCGAGCGGTGCCGAGGCAGTCATGATGGCGCACGTCACGTACCCCGCGGTCGACGCGCGCGCGGCCGGCTACTCGCGCGTGTGGATCGAGGACGTGTTGCGCGGCGAGCTCGGTTTCCGCGGCTGCGTGATCGGCGACGACATCGGCATGGCGGCGGCGGAGCAGGTCGGCGGCATCGCCGCGCGCATCGAAGCACACCTCCTCGCCGGCTGCGACCTGCTGCTCGCGTGCAGCCCCGCGATCGTCGACGAGGCGATCGCGGCGAGCGCACACGCGACGCCGTGCGATGACGAGTGCATCGCCGCGCTGCAGGGTGCGGTCGGGCAGACCTGGGACGCGCTCGCGAGCAACCCGCAACGCGACGCCTTCATCGCGCGCCTCGTCGAACTCGACGGCGCCGCACGGACCACGACATGAGCACTGCCAGCCTCGTCGACGCGCTCGCGCGCGCCGACCTCGTCCACGACCGGGCCACGCTCGCCGCCGCGATCGAACGCGTCGGGCGCGAGATCGACGCCGAACTCGCCGGCAGGCCCGCGGTTTTCCTTACCGTGATGCAGGGCGCGCTCGCGTTCGCCGGGCAGCTCGCAACCGCGATCCACGCACCGCTCGCGTTCGATTACGTGCATGCGACCCGCTACCGCGGCGCGACCAGCGGCGGCGCGCTGCTGTGGATCAAGCAGCCTGCGATCGCGCTCGCGGGCGCGACGGTGCTGCTCGTCGACGACATCCTCGACGAAGGCCACACGCTGAAGGCGATTCGCGACTTCTGCCTCGAGCAGGGGGCCGCCCGCGTGCTGCTCGTGGTGCTGTGCGAGAAGCGCCACGGACGGGGCGCCGGGCTGCGCGCCGATTTCGCGGGCGTCGAGGTGCCCGATCGCTACGTGTTCGGCTACGGCATGGACTATCACGAACAGGGCCGCAACCTCGCGGCGATCTACGCGGTGGACGCATGAGCCGGCATCTCGACCTCGCGCTCGTCGGAGGCACGGGCCTGTATCGCCTCGCGGGCCTCGAGGCCGCGGAGCGGCACGCGGTCGACACCCCGTATGGCCATCCTTCCGACAGCATCGTCGTCGGCCGGATCGGCGACAGGCGCGTCGCGTTCCTCGCGCGGCATGGCGAATCGCACACGATTCCGCCGCATCGCGTGAACTACCGCGCCAACGTATGGGCCCTGCATCATCTCGGCGCGCGGCGCGTGATCGGCGTCAACGCGGTCGGCGGAATCCGCGCCGACATGGAGCCGCGCGCGATCGCGCTGCCCGACCAGATCATCGACTACACGAGCGAGCGCCTGACGAGCTTCTGCGACGTCGCCGGCGCCGAGGTCAGGCACATCGATTTCAGCGAGCCGTATACGGCCGCGTTGCGGCGCGACCTGCGGGCGGCTGCGGCGCGCGCCGGCGTCGCGATCGTCGATGGCGGCTGCTACGGGGCGACGCAGGGGCCGCGCCTCGAGACGCGCGCCGAGATCGCGCGCATGCGCCGCGACGGCTGCGATCTCGTCGGCATGACCGGCATGCCGGAAGCCGCGCTCGCGCGCGAGCTCGACCTCGAGTACGCCTGCATCGCACTGGTCGCGAACTGGGCCGCCGGCTGTGGCGACGAGGTCGAGATCAGCCTGCCCGAGATCTTCGCCAACCTCGAGGCCGCGACCGCGGCGGTGCCACGCATCGTGAGCGCGCTGCTGGGCGGTTGACGCCGAAGCAAGCGCGTTCGGAACGGAGCAGTCCACACGGGGGCGAGCGCAGGACTTCCGTCTATCCGCCGCAGGCTTCGTGTGCCCGGTGTTTCAAGCGGCTGCTTACGCGTCGGTCAGGTGGGAGGGGCCCGGACTTGCGCACTGCAACTTGATTCGGTCCGTTAAGCAATTGTTATACTCGGAGCGCACCTGTGCGTTGCGGCATGGGGAGCCGCAGCGCTGCATGGGGTGCGTTCCAACGAGCGAGAGGCATCGATGCTTACCGGTACGGTGAAGTGGTTCAACGACGCGAAAGGCTTCGGCTTCATCGCGCCCGAGGACGGCGGGGAGGACGTGTTCGTTCACTACTCGGCCATCAATTCGCAGGGCTTCCGGTCGCTGCAACAGGGGCAGCGCGTCAATTTCGAGATCGTGCAGGGGCCCAAGGGTTCGCAGGCATCGGGCGTCCAGCCGGTCAAGTAGGGTCGGTCGCGCCGGGCGGCGCGCGGTCCTGCCGAGGATCGAAGAGCGAGTGCCATTCCGCGCGCACCATGCGCGCGAACTCGTCCGCATGCGTGCGCGCATCGCACAGGGAATCGAGCATGCGTCGCCTCACCGACTGCCGCGCATTGCGCAGCGCATCGACGTCGGCGGCCACGCGCACGGCGCGCTCGACGTAGCCTGCCGGGTCGGGCGCGATCCAGTCCGTCGCGCCGAGCCGGCGCAGCAGGCTTGCGCCCTGGCGCCCGACGTACGTGCGCCCCTCGATCGTGACGACCGGGCAACCCATCCAGAGCGCGTCGCAACTCGTCGTGCAACCCGAGAACGGGAACGGATCGAGCGCGATATCAACGCGACGGTAGGCCTCGAGCAGGTCGCGATACGACAGCAGTCCGCCGAATTCGAGCCGGTCCGCGGCGATGCCGCGCGCGCCGAGGCGCGCGGCGAGGTGTGCACGCGTTTCCGCTTCGCCGAGGTGGCGCGCATGCAGCACGAGGCGTGATCCGGCGCAGCGGTGCAGGATCGCGGCCCATGCATCGAGGACGCCGTCATTCAATTTGGCGAGCCGGTTGAACGAACCGAAAACCACCGCGCCGTCGCCGACGCGCGTGGCGTCGATCGCTTCCGCGGGTGGCGTGTAGCAGAAGCGGCCCGACGCGAGGTTCGCAACCCGTTCGCTGAAGTGCGCGTGCGATTCCGGCGGAGTGAGCCACGTATCGCCGACGAACACGTCGAGCGCGGCGATGCCGGTCGTGTCGAACCAGTCGAGCCAGGCCAGCTGCAGCGGAGCCGCGCGTCGCGCGATCACCGCGAGGCGGTTCGCGGTCGAGTGGCCCGCGAGATCGACGAGCACATCGAGCCCGAGTGCGCGCAGGCGGGCGAGCAATGCCGCATCGTCGAGGCCGCTCGCGTCCACGTACGCGTCGCCGTCGCGCAGCAGGGTGCGCGCGGCGGACGGATCCGCGGCCGTGAGGTCGACGAGCACGTGCTCGTGCTGCCCGCGATCGAACGCGCGCAGCAGCCCGCCGAGGAACGTCGGCACGGGTCCGCCGCCGAAGCGCGGCGACACCCAGCCGATGCGCAGGCGTTGACCGGGTGTCCTCGTGCGCGCCTCGATCGTGCCCGGAGCCGCCAGGAAGCGCTGCGCGAACGCCCGGATCGACGCGGACATCGCGGCCGCGTCGAGCGCGGGGTCGTAGTGCATGAGCACGAGGTGGCGCGCCGCGTGCTCGGTGTCGGGGTGCGCGGCGAGCAGGGCACGGTACGCGGCGAGCCCTGCCTCGACGTCGCCGCGATCGACGAGCGCGGTCGCGGCGATCGCGCGCGGCTTCGCTTCGTGCGGCCGCAGCGCGGCCGCACGCGTGCTCCAGCGCAGCGCCGCGCTCGGGCAGCCGAGCGCATGCAGCGACGCGGCGAGCGCGAGCGCCGCTTCGTAATCCGTCGGGTCGTTGCCCGCGACCGCCTCGAGCAGCGCGACGCGTTGGCGGGCGGCGCCCGCCGCGGCGAAGTCCGCCACTACGGCGTACAGGGTGGCGCGATCGGCGAACAGCGCCGGATGGGCGGCGATCGCGAGCGCCGCGTCGCCGTCGCCCGCGCGCAGATGGCAGCGCGCGAGCAGCTGGCGCAGCGGTGCCGCACGCGGCCTTTCGAGCAGCAATGCGTGCAGGCATTCGATCGCGGCGCGCAGTTGGCCGCGGTCGGCGAGCGACGCCGCTTCGTGCAGGCGGCGGACGAACGCGTCGTCGGCCGAGCTCATTCAGGCCGCGAACTGCAGTCGCGCGAGTTCGGCATAGAGCCCGCCTGCGCGAACGAGTTCGGCGTGCGTGCCTTGCGCGACGATGCGGCCACCGTCCATGACGACGATGCGGTCCGCGCGCTGCACGGTCGCGAGGCGATGCGCGATCACGAGCGTGGTGCGACCCGCCTCGAGGCGCTCGAGCGCCTGCTGGATCAGGTGCTCGGACTGCGCGTCGAGACTCGACGTCGCTTCGTCGAGCAGCAACACGGGCGCGTCGCGCAACAGCGCGCGCGCGATCGCGATGCGCTGCTGCTGGCCTCCGGAAAGGCGCACGCCGCGTTCGCCGAGATACGTCTCGTAGCGTTCGGGCAGTGCTTCGATGAAGTCGTGCGCTTCCGCCGAGCGCGCGGCGGCGGCGACGTCGTCGCGGCTCGCTTCGGCGCGACCGAAGCCGATGTTGTCGGCGGCGCTCGCGCCGAACAGGACCGGATCCTGCGGCACGAGTGCGAAGCTGCCGCGCAACTCCGGCAATGCGAGCGCGCGCAGGTCGACGCCATCGAGCGTGATGCGGCCGCTGCCGGGGTCGTAGAAGCGCAGCAGCAACTGGAACACGGTCGTCTTGCCCGCGCCGGACGGGCCGACCAGCGCGATCGTCTCGCCGGGCTTCACGTCGAGCGAGAAATCGTGCAGGGCGGGGCGGTCGGAGCGCGACGGGTAGTGGAACTCGACATGTTCGAAGCGGATCGCGCCTCGCACGGGCCGCTCGAGCGGCACCGGCGTCGAAGGCGAGCGGATGCCCGGACGCGCGTCGAGCAGGTCGCCGATGCGACCGAGCGCGCCGGCCGCGCGCAGCACCTGACCCCAGACCTCGCTGAGCGCGCCGACCGAGCCCGCCGCGAACACCGCGTAGAGCACGAACTGGCTGAGTACACCGGGCGCCATCGTCCCGGCCATGACCGCCTTCGCGCCGGCCCACAGCACGAGCGTGATCGCGCCGAACACGAGCAGGATCACCATCGCGGTCAAGCTGCCCGTCATCGCGATGCGCCGCTTCGCGACGTCGAGCGCGAGCGCGATCGCGTGCGCATAGCGACGCGATTCCGCCGGCTCGCGCGTGTACGCCTGGACCGTGTGCACGGCGTTGAGCGCCTCGCTCGCGGTCGCCGACGCGTCGGCGATGCGGTCCTGGCTTTCGCGCGACAGCTTGGTCACGCGCCGACCGAACACGACGATCGGCAGCACGACCGCGGGAATCACGAGCACGGTGAAGCCGGCGAGGCGCGGGCTGGTCCAGATCATCGCCGCGGCACCGCCGATCAGGGTCACCACGCTGCGCAGCGCGACCGACAAGGTGGAACCGACGACCGTCTGCACGAGTTCGGTATCGGCGGCGAGACGCGACACGAGTTCGCCCGTGCGCGTGCTTTCGTAGAACGCCTGGTCGAGCGTGAGCAGGTGATCGTAGAGGCGCCGGCGCAGGTCCGCCGCGACGCGCTCGCCGAGCAGGGTCACGAAGAAGAAGCGCGCCGCAGTCGCGATCGCGAGCACCGCGGCCACGGCGAACAAGCCGAGGAAGCTCGCGTTGATCGCCGCCGCGTTCGACTGCGTGAAGCCGTGGTCGATCATCACGCGCACGGCTTGAGGCAGGGTCAGGGTCGCCGTCGACGATACCGCGAGGAAGCCGAGCCAGCCCGCGAGCAAGCCCCGGTAGGGCCTGAGATACGGCAGCAGGCGAGTCAACGAGCGGAGCTTGCGCGGCGGGTCGGTGGCGGTCTGGTCGGGCATCGGCGCGTCGGAAGCGGGCAGTCGGGAGGAGGTGCGGGCGGCGGTCGCGCGTTCAAGCGCGTTCGACCAGGCCGCGGCCGCGCGTGAGGTCGCGCACCCACGCGGTGAGGGCGTCCATGCGCTCGGCAGGCAGTTCGACGTCGATCTCCATGCCGTCGCCGTCGGCGTGTTCCGCACGCTTGGCCGCGCCGAAATCGCGCAGCCGCGCATGCAGCACGGGCAGCGACGCATAGTCGCAGCGGATGCGCACGCGACGCAGATCGACGATCGGCTGTCGCTCGGCGCGGCGCAGGCATTCGGCAGCGCAGCCGCCGTACGCGCGCATGAGTCCGCCGACGCCGAGCTTGATGCCGCCGTACCAGCGCGTGACGACGACGGCGACGCGGTCGAGCGCCTGGCCGTCGATCGCGACGAGGATCGGCTTGCCCGCGCTGCCGCCGGGTTCGCCGTCGTCGCTGAAACGGTAGTTCGCACCGACGCGCCATGCCCAGCAGTTGTGCGTGGCCGCGGCGTCACCGGCGCGGGCAATGAACGCGGCGGCCGCCTCGGGCGTGTCGACCGGTGCGGCGCGCGCGAGGAAACGACTCTTCTTGATGTCCTGCTGCAGGGTGGTTTCACCGCGCAGGGTGGCCAGGCCGCTCATCGGACGAGTGTAGCGTGCCGCCGCGAACGCGGCGCCCGGCGTCAGTCGAGCAACGCGCTCAGTTCGCGCGGCAGCGGGTACCGTGGATGCGCACTGTGGAACAGGCGCAGGCTCTCGATCGCCTGCTGGCGCCGACCCTGGCGCAGGAGCTGGCGGACATGCGCGAGCCAGTCGTCGGGCGCGAGCTGCATGTCGCGGCGCAGCTCGACCGAACTGCTCGGCGGCGCGGGCGCCGCACGCATGCGCAGCGACTTGGCGTCGGTGCGTTCGTTCGAGATCACCCCAGCGGCGTCGGCGCCGCCCGCTTGCGACGCGCCTGCGGCTTCGGCTTCCTGGCGCTGTTGCTCGGCAGGGAACGCTTCGCGGGCCGGCATGGGGGCCGCGGCCGGCGGCGCCGCTGCCGGCGGCGGAGCGCTCGGCTGCGCGATCGGCGCTCGAGCGCGTTCCTTTTCGTGCGCTTCGGCCTTGCGCGGCGCGGGTTTTGCCGCCGCGGGCGGTGGGGGCGCCGGTGCGGTCGCCGGCGCGACCACGGCGGCGTCCTGCGCCGCCGGCGGCGCGGCCGTGTGCCGCGGCGTCGGTTCGCCGAGCGGCTGCACGGGGACGTAGTTGCGGTTGTGCGAGGGCGTGGTCGGCACGCCCTGTGCGGACATGTCGCCCTGCGACTCGCGGCGCACGGCGTCCTGGCCGACGTGCCAGGCGATGCCGGCGGCGAGCACGACGCCCGCGGCCGAGCCGACACCGACCAGCCAGCGCTGCCGCCGCGGCGTGTGGCCGTGAACGGCGCGCGCGGCCGCACCGATCACGCTGCGGTCGAGTCGGCGCGGCGGTTCGGCTTTCGGCAGGCGTCGATACAGCGCCGCGAGGTCGCCGCCGTCGTCGGCGAGCAGCCGGTCGAGATCGTGGTCCGGGTCGCGTGGCAGGCTCATGGGTCGAACCTCGCGCGGATGCGCGCGAGCGCATAGCGCAGGCGCGACTTTACGGTCTCGCGACCCGCGCCCGTGATCTCGCCGATCTCCTCGAGGCCGAGACCGCCTTCGACGCGCAGCAGGAACGCGACGCGCTGTTCCTCGGGCAACTCCTCGAGCGCGAGCTGCAGTCGCCGGCGCTGCTCGAACTCGCTGAGCGCGCGCTCGGGCTGCTCGCTGTCGGGCGCATCGAGGTTGCGCAGCACGGTTTCGGTTTCTTCGGGCGATGCCTGCGGGCGTTGGCGGCGGAAGCGGTCGACGACGAGGTTGTGCGCGATCTGCAGCAGCCAGGTCGTGAACTTCGCATCGGGACGGTAACGCTCGCGCGCGGCGATGAGCCGGCTCCAGGTCTCCTGGAACAGCTCGTCGGCGTCGGCGCGATGGCGCAGGCTGCGCAGCAGGAAGCGGTACAGCGTGCCACGGTGGCGCCGATAGAGCGTCTCGAAGGCGAGCAGGTCGCCTCCGGCGTATGCGAGCATCAATGCCTCGTCGGTTCTTTCGTCCCCCATTCGCCGAGCGTACGGCATAGGGACCGGAAACGTCACGATCCGGGCCGGATCGCCGCGATGTAACGCGTTCGGGCGGCGCGCGGGGTTGCCCCCGGCCGGTCCGGCCGGGCGCGGCCCCCGTACGTGCTAACCGTGCCTGCCGATCGCGCATCCTATGCGCCATGACCGACGACGAAGCGCGCTGGATCGCCCGCGCAGGGGCAGGGGACGCCGTCGCGTTTCGACGCCTCGTCGATGCGCACGCGGGCGCGCTGTTCCGCGTCTGCGCGCGCATCACCGGCGACAAGGCCATCGCCGAAGATGCGGTGCAGGAGGCGTTCTTCAATGCCGGGCGGCACCTGCGCGACTTCGACGGTCGCGCGGCGTTCTCGACCTGGCTGCACCGCATCGCGGTCA
>DASTSE010000385.1:0-11118 GCA_035760865.1 Dokdonella sp. | reverse complement strand
GTGTCGGGTGGCGGCGCGTCGCAGTACTCGGCGAGCGCGGCGCCGCCGTCCTTGCCGGGGCGGCCGCTCGGCAGGCGCAAGTCGATCAGGCGGCGACTCGCGAACAGCGACATCGAACGCGCCGCATCGCCGAGGCGGTTCCAGTCGAAACCGGGCTCGACGTCGAGCACTTCGCGCTCGGCGTAGCCGAGTTCCTTCGCACGCGCGCGCACCGCATCGGCGGCCTCTTGCACGAGCAGCGGTTCGGCGCCGGCGATGAGGTAGACCGGTGCGAGTTCGGGGGAGCCCAGCTGGCGGCGCAGGGCGGCGAGCGTCGTCGACATGCGCCGATTCTAGCCGGCGCGGGCGGCGCGGTGCGCGAGGCGGCGCCGCCGCGCGTACCGGACGCGTCAGTTCGCCGCGTGCGTGCGCGCCTCGAGCCGGCGCAGCACGGTCTGCACCATGTCCTGCTGCAGCTCCTTCGTGAGCAGGTCGGTCTGCGCGGCGACGCCGAGCGACTGGCTCGCGTCGAAGGTGAAATCGCGGCTGAGTTCGACCACCTGCTTCGGCACGATCACGCTGCCGGCGCCGTCGAACACCTCGAACTCGACGTGGTAGCGCAGCGCGTATTCGGTCGCGCGCGCGTTGCCGCCGACGGTGAGCACGTCGGTCGAGAGCGTGTTCGCGGTGAAGCGGATCGTCGCCACGTCCGCGCCGGCGGCCTCGACGACTTCGCTGCCCGAGCGCGGCAGCGCCTTCGCGAGCCCCTTGGCGAGCGCGCTCGAGGCGTCGGCGATCTCGATGTGCACGCGCTTCATCGTCGCCGGCAGCTCGGCCTCGCGCCGCAGGTGGAATCCGCAGGCGGCGAGCGGCAGGGCGAGCAGGACGACGAGGGCGAACGGCGTGCGACGCAGGATCATGAGCGGATTCCGGACGGGACGGGGTGCCGAGGTGCTACGATCATACGTGCATGCGCGCGCGATCGACGCGCACGCAGGCCGACGGACCACCCGGCTCGGCACGCGATCATATCGGATCGCCGGTGCCTCGCGCCGGGAGCGCATCAGCGCGCGGCGCCCGCCCCCGCAAGTGCGGGCGCCGTCGCCGCTTCGCCGACGAGCGCCTTGCGCATCGTGCCGAACTTGCGCCGGTACTGCACCGGCGACAACCCGACCTTGCGCCGGAACAGGCGCGCGAAGAAGCCCGCGTCGGCGTAGCCGACCGCGAGCGCGACCGCCTCGACCGGCTCGTTGCCGGCTTCGAGCATCTGCTTGGCCTCCTCGAGCCGCAGCGTATGCACGTACTCGAGCGGCGTGAGCCCGGTCGCGCGCTGGAAGCGGCGCTTGAACGTGCGCTCGGGCAGGCCGGCCAGCCGCACCATCGCGGCGACCGGCGCGGGCTCGTCGTAGTGCTCGGCGATCCACACCTGGCAGCGCGCGACGACGCCGTCGTCGGCCTGCACCGGGCAGGCGAGCCGCGCGAACGGCTGCTGCCCGGCCGCGTGCCATTCGATGAGGTTCATGCGCGCGGTCTGCATCGCGCATTCGACGCCGGCGAGCCGGGCGATGAGGTACAGCGTGAGGTCGCTCCACGACGCACCGCCGCCCGCCATCACGAGGCGCCGCTCGTCGCCCGACACGACCAGCGCGTTCTGCGTACGCATGCGGATGCGCGGATGGCGCCGCGCGATCGCGTCCGCGTAGGCCCAGTGCGTGGTCGCATCGTGGCCGTCGAGCAGCCCGGCTTCGGCGAACAGCAGCGTGCCCGAACAGGCCGAGGCGAGGATCGCGCCGTCGGCATGGCAGCGACGCAGCCAGTCGACCTCGCGCGCGAAGCGACCGTCCTCGACCGGCACGAGCGGATCGACCGCGAGGTCGGGCACGCAGACGACGTCGACCGGGCCGAGCTCGTCGAACGTCGATTCCGGCCGGATCGTGACGTCGTTGAGCACGGTCAGCGGCGCCATCGAGGCGGCCGCGACGACCGCCTGCACGGCGCCGGGACCCGGCGTTCCCGACGCGATGTAGTCCCAGTCCCGCCCGGCCGAGCGGAACAGGTCGTACATGCCGTACAGCACCGACGCCGAGGTCTCGGGCATCGCGAGGATCGCGACGACGGGCTTGCGGGACGCGCTCATGGCCGATTCGCCTGCTGTGTTGCCGAAATGACTGACGGCACCGCACCGGAGACGGACTATCGTGCGCCCATCGACCCGACGCAAGGAGCTTCACCGTGCCCTCTCCGATCGACGTGCTGCTCGACCCGGTTTCGCTCGCCATGTTCGGGCTGTATGCAGCGCTGATGCTGTGGGAATACCTGGCCCCGGCGCGGCCGCTGCCGGTTTCGCCCGCGTGGCGCGCGCGCGGGCTGCTCGCGTTCGCGGCGTACTTCGCGCTGTCGACCTACCTGCCGCTCCTCTGGGCGGGCTACCTCGCGCCGCTGCAACTGTTCGACCTGCAGCACCTGCCGGCCTGGGCGGGCGCCGCGATCGGCGTGCTCGTCTACGAAGCCGTCGGCTACGCCTACCACCGCGCGATGCATGCGTCCGACCGGCTGTGGCGCATCCTGCACCAGATGCACCACAGCGCCGAGCGACTCGACACGTACGGCGCGTTCTGGTTCCACCCGCTCGACATGGTCGGCTGGACCGCGGTGACCAGCCTCGCGCTCACGGTCGTCGTCGGCCTGTCGCCCGCGGCGACGACCGCGGCGCTGCTGGTCGTGACCTTCCTGACGATCTTCCAGCACGCGAACCTGCGCACGCCGCGCTGGCTCGGCTACGTCGTGCAACGGCCCGAGTCGCACTCGTGGCACCACGCGCGCGGCCATCACCGCGACAACTACGCGGACCTGCCGCTCATCGACATCCTGTTCGGCACGTTCCACAACCCGCGCGACTTCGCGCCGGCCGCGGGCTTTTACGATGGCGCGTCGATGCGCGTCGGCGAGATGCTGCGGTTCCGCGACGTGGCCGGCGCACCCCGCGGCACCGCGGTGAGCGCGCCGGTGCGCGCCGCGTGACGCAGGATCAGGTGCGCGTGCCGCGCTCGACCGGCGGACTCGCGGCGAGCAGGTCGTACGGCGCGAGCCAGCCCGGCAGCGCGCGGATGCGCTCGAGCCAGGCGACGAGCGCCGGCCACGGCGCGAGGTCGACGCCGGCCTGGTCGGTCCAGAACAGGTAGCCGCAGCAGGAGATGTCGGCGATCGTCGGCGCGTCGCCGGCGACGAACGGCCGCGCGCGCAACTCGCCGTCGAGCCGATCGAAATCGGCATGCATGCGCTGCGTCCACCACGCCTCGAGTGCCGCGTCCGCGGGCGTGAAGCGGCGCGAGAAGCGCAGGTGCGGGAAGCTCATCGCAAGCCGGTTCGCCTCCCACGCGAGCCATTCGCGCACGCGCGTGCGCTGCGCGGGCGTGCGCCCATCGAGCTTGCCGTAGCGGCGCGCGATGTAGTCGAGGATCACGTTCGACTGGCACACCGCAAGGCCGTCCTCGTCGACGAGCACGGGCACCTCGCCGAACAGCGACGCCGCGCGGAAATCCTCGCTACGCTGCTCGCGCGGCAGGTTGAGATCGACCGCGCGCTGCTCGAACGGGACGGCCATGAGGCGCAACGCGAGCGCGACCTTGTAGCTGTGGCCGGATTCGCGGTGGCAGTAGAGGACGGGAACCGACACGGTAGAGTCTCCTCGAGGTCCGGCGATCGGCGCGACGACGACGGATGCCGCGCGTGCGCGGGCATCGGCGTGGACGCGACGACGCGGGCTCAGACGACGATGTTGACGATCTTGCCGGGCACGACGATGACCTTCTTCGGCGCCTGCCCGCCGACGAACTCGGCGACCTTCGGCTCGGCGAGCGCAAGGCGTTCGACCTCGTCCTTGCCGGCCGAAACCGCGACCTCGATCGTCGCGCGCAGCTTGCCGTTCACCTGCACCGCGAGCGTGACCGTGTCGCGCGCGAGAGCGGCCGGATCGGCCTTCGGCCACGGCTGGTCCTCGATCAGGGTCTCGCGATGGCCGAGCACCTGCCACAGCGCGTGCGCGATGTGCGGCGTGACGGGGTTGAGCAGCAGCACCATCGCTTCGAGCGCCTCGTGGCGCACCGCGCGGCCCTGCTCGCTCGCGTCGTCGAACTTGCCGACCGCATTGAGCAATTCCATGAGCGCGGCGATCGCGGTGTTGAACGCGTAGCGGCGGCCGATGTCGTCGGACACCTTCTGGATCGTCTCGTGCACCTGGCGACGCAAGGTCTTCTGCGCGGCGTCGAGCCTGGCCGCGTCGACCACCGGATGATCCGGATTCGACGCGTGCGTGACGACCTCGCGCCAGAAGCGGCGCAGGAAGCGCGCCATGCCTTCGACGCCGGCCTCGTTCCACTCGAGCGACTGCTCGGGCGGCGCGGCGAACATCGAGAACAGGCGCACCGTGTCGGCGCCGTACTTGCCGACCATCGCCTGCGGGTCGACGCCGTTGTTCTTCGACTTCGACATCTTCTCGATGCCGCCGATCTGCACGGGCTTGCCGTCCGCCTTCAGCGCCGCGCCGACCACGCGCGCCTTGTCGTCGCGACGGATCTCGACGTCGGCGGGATTGATCCAGTCCTTCGAGCCGTCCGCGCCGTCGCGGTAGAACGTCTCGGCGATGACCATGCCCTGGCACAGCAGATTCGTCGCCGGCTCGTCCGAGTGGACGAGGCCCGCGTCGCGCAGCAGCTTGTGGTAGAAGCGGAAGTACAGCAGGTGCAGGATCGCGTGCTCGATGCCGCCGATGTACTGGTCGACCGGCAGCCAGTGGTTCGCGCGCGCGTCGACCATGTCGGCCGCGCCCGGGCTCGTGTAGCGCGCGTAGTACCAGCTCGACTCCATGAACGTGTCGAACGTGTCGGTCTCGCGCTCGGCCGGACCGCCGCACTGCGGACACGTCGTCCGGCGCCACTCGGGATCGGCCTTGATCGGCGACTGCACGCCCATGAACTGCACGTCCTCTGGCAGCACGACCGGCAGTTGCTCCTCCGGCACGGGCACCGCGTCGCACTTGGCACAGTAGATGATCGGGATCGGGCAGCCCCAGTAGCGCTGGCGCGAGACGCCCCAGTCGCGCAGGCGCCAGTTGACGCGGCGCGCGCCCTTGCCTTCGCGCTCGAAGCGCCCGGCGAGTGCGTCGAACGCGCCGCGGTAGTCGAGGCCGTCGTACTCGCCCGAGTTCACGAGCGTGCCGTAATCGGTGTACGCGCCCTTTTCGATGATGTCGCGCTCGAACGCTTCGACGATGCTCTCCGCCGCAGCGGGTTCGTAGACGTCGATCGCGCGGCTTTCGCCGAGCGCCGCGGACATCGGGTCGGTGTTGCGCGCGGCGTCGTCGCCGAGCGCGCGGATCGCGTCGCGCACCGCGTCGCTGACGACGACCATCTTGATGAGCAGGTCGTACTTGGTCGCGAATTCCCAGTCGCGCTGGTCGTGCGCGGGCACCGCCATCACCGCGCCGGTGCCGTAGCCCATGAGCACGAAATTCGCGATCCACACCGGTACGCGCTCGCCGGTCACCGGATGGATCGCGGTGAGGCCGGTGTCGATGCCCTTCTTCTCGGCGGTCTCGATGTCCGCCTCGGCGGTGCCGCCGTGGCGGCATTCGTCGATGAACGCGGCGACGAGCGGCTTGTCGCGCGCCGCCTTCAGCGCGAGCGGATGCTCGGCCGCGATCGCGAGGTAGGTCACGCCCATGAGCGTGTCCGGGCGCGTCGTGAATACGGTCAACGGCTCACGCTCGCCTTCGATCGCGAAAGCGATCTCGAGGCCTTCGGAACGGCCGATCCAGTTGCGCTGCATCGTCTTGACCGCGTCAGGCCAGCCCGGCAGGCGGTCGAGGCCGTCGAGCAGTTCCTGCGCGTAGTCGGTGATCTTGAGGAACCACTGCGGGATCTCGCGCTTCTCGACCAGCGCGCCCGTGCGCCAGCCACGGCCGTCGATGACCTGCTCGTTGGCGAGCACGGTCTGGTCGACCGGGTCCCAGTTGACGACCGACTGCTTGCGATAGGCGAGCCCCTTCCTGAACAGGCGCACGAACATGCGCTGCTCGTGCACGTAGTAGTCGGGCCGGCAGGTCGCGAACTCGCGCGACCAGTCGATCGCATAGCCGAGCGTGGCGAGCTGCGCGCGCATGTGCTCGATGTTCGCGTAGGTCCACTTCGCCGGCGCGGTGTTGTTCTTGATCGCCGCGTTCTCGGCCGGCAGGCCGAACGCGTCCCAGCCCATCGGCTGCAGCACGTTGCGCCCGTTCATGCGCTGGTAGCGACTGATCACGTCGCCGATCGTGTAGTTGCGCACGTGGCCCATGTGCAGCGCGCCGGATGGGTACGGCAGCATCGAGAGGCAGAAGAACTTCGGCTTCGACGCGTCTTCCTTCACCTCGAACGCGCGCGACGCGCTCCAGTAGGCCTGCGCGGCCGACTCGACGGCCTTGGGCTCGTAGGCCTTGGGTTCGTAATTTTCCTGGGTGGACATGTCTGGCGCGGCGTCGTGCCGCCAAGGCTCGGTTGGAGAGTCGGTCAGCCTAGCGCAGCGCAGCAACCTAGGAAAGGCGCCGCACCCTTGCCGCTTCCCGGGAGACGGCGCGTCCTGGCACCGACCGGCGCGAGGAGCGCGATCTTCGTCGACGGCTTCGACCGCGGCAGGCGAGCCAAGCCTTCGCGGCTCCGGCGCCGGCCGGACCCGCGCGGGCACTGCGCCATCGCGGCCGCGCCTCGCATGCGACTTCGGCGTGACCACAAGCCCGTGCTACAGTCTCACGGGACGACTCGCGTAGCTCACGAGCAAGCCATGCCGAGGCATCGCATTGAACGACGGACACTGCGCATTGGCGCACTGACGGTGCTGGGAGCGCTATCAGCGTTCGTGCAAGCACCCGCGATGGCCCTGCAGGACACCGTGTACGGCGACGGCTTCGACGGATTTCCCGACAACGTCTGCGATGACGGTTTGCCGAGCCAGCCCGATGATGCGCTCGACTATGCCAAGGCGTTGGGCCTGTGCGCCGAGACGACCGCCGACAGTCACGACTGGGGTGTGATCTCGGCGACATTCACGCGCGCGGACGGCAGCGGAACGCCTGCAGCAGTCACACGTTCGGTGCGCCCGGAATTCGGCGTCAATGCGGCTTTGTCGGGTACGGCTCTGGTGGTGTTCGCCACCGGCCCAGCGGCGGCGCCCGGGCAGATGGATCCCGCTCACGTCGCATTCCAGCCCGGCGCCAGCACCGGCGTTCAGGGCACGCCACCGGCCGACTGGCTGGCTGCCCACGGAGGTGCATTGCCGAGTCCGCCCGAATGCCCGGCATCGGCGGGAGCCGCCGCCGTCGACCCCGTCATGTTGACGCTCGACGTGCGCGTGCCGGGCAACGCGCGTTCCTTCGATTTCGCGATGAACTACTTGAGCTCCGAATTCCCGGAGTGGGTATGTTCTCCATTCAGCGATTTTTTTGTTGCCTTGCTCGACTCTTCCTACGCCGGCACGCCCGCCAATCCGGTCGACAAGAACATCGCCACCCTGCTGGCTCCAAGCTCGAGTTACCCCATGTCCGCCAATTTCGTTCACGGCGGAACCCATCTGTTCACGCAGTGCGTCAGCGGCGCTACCGGATGCGCGGCCGGCGCGGTGGCGGGCGACGCCACGTGCGATGGCACCTTGGGAATCACCGGCACCGGAATGGATCTTGCGGATCCAGGCACTTGCACGTCGAACGGCATGGTTGGAGGCGGCACCGGCTGGATGCGCGTGCGGGCCAACGTTGTACCCGGCGAGACGATTCGCCTGCGCCTGGCGATATGGGATACCGGCGACTCGGGTTTTGATTCGTTCGTACTTCTGGACGACTTCCGCTGGTCGGCAACCACGGTGGTCCCGGGCGGCGTACCCGCCAGTCCCTAGGCAAGGTTGCTCGCGCGGCCCGATTTTGGCGCGCCTGAATCCGGAGCAGATTCGCCGCGCGGCCGCCTGACGTTTCACCGCGAAAGCTGGACCGATGCGGACCGGGTGGGCATGTTCCCGGTCATTCGAGCGGCGCCACCGGCGCGCAAAGTCGCTACGAGCGGCCATCCGCGGTCGACGACATGTGCACGCAGGCGATGCCTTGGCGCTAACATGCGGAATTGAACGGCAACCGGACAAGGGGAACTCCGTGCATAGATGCGCGATGTCGATCGCAGTGTTCGCCGCTTTCGCATCGTCGATAGCCGTCGATGCCGCGGAGCCAGGCAAGCGGGTGATCCACTGCGGCCACCTCGTCGACACGGCGGCCGGCAAGCTGCTCGGCGAAACGAGCATCGTCGTCGACGGCAAGCGCATCCGCGAGGTGAAGCCGGGTCGTGCCGACGTCGCGGGCGCGACCGTGATCGACCTCGGCAACGCGACCTGCCTGCCCGGCCTCATCGACAGCCACACGCACCTGACCGGCGAAACGAGCCCGACCGGCTACACCGACCAGTTCCGCTGGAACGTCGCCGACTACGCGATCCGTTCGACCGTGTACGCGCGCCGCACGCTCGATGCGGGCTTCACGACCGTGCGCAACCTCGGCGACAACGAGGGCGAATCGGTCGCCCTGCGCAACGCGATCGAGGCCGGCATCGTGCCCGGACCGCGCATCTTCACCGCGGGCGTCGCGATCGGCTCGACCGGTGGGCACGCCGACGGCACCGACGGTTATCGCAAGGATCTCGCCGGCGATCCCGGCCCGAAGGAAGGCATCATCAACGGCGCCGACGATGCGTGGAAGGCGGTGCGACAGCACTACAAGGACGGCGACGACCTCATCAAGATCATGCCGTCCGGAGGCGTGCTCGACGAGAGCAGCAGCGTCGACAACGCGCAGATGACGCTCGACGAGATCAAGGCCGTCGTCGCCGCCGCGCACGACTACGGCTTCACCGTCGCCGCGCACGCGCACGGCGCCGAGGCGATCCGGCGCGCCGTGCTCGGCGGCGTCGACTCGATCGAGCACGGCACCTGGTACGTGCCGACGATCATCGCGGGCAAGTTCGTCGCGGAGAAGGCGAATGTGCCCGGCTACTACCCGCCGCAGGTCGCGGCGAAGGCGAAGCAGGTCGGGCCGCTGATCCAGCAGACCGCGGGGCGCGCGTACAAGGCGGGCGTGAAGATCGCGTTCGGCACCGACGCGTCGGTCTACCCGCATGGGCAGAACGCGAAGGAGTTCCAGTACATGGTCGATGCGGGCATGCCGCCGATGTTCGTGCTGCAGGCGGCCACGACGCACGCGGCCGACCTGCTGCACCGCTCGAAGGATCTCGGCAGCGTCGAGGCGGGCAAGTTCGCCGACGTGATCGCGGTCGACGGCAACCCGCTCGAGGACATTGCCCGCATGCAGAGGGTCGCGTTCGTGATGAAGGAAGGCGTCGTCTACAAGGGCGCGGGCACGACGACGGCGCCCTGATTCCGGCCATTCTTCGGGCGTTGCGAAAAGCCCCTGTGGGAGCGACGGAAGCCGCGATGCTCTCGGCTGACGTCCAAGACGTCACGCTCGGTGTGGCGAAGAGCATCGCGGCTTCCGCCGCTCCCACCCTGCTGCCGACCTACGGTGCTCCGCCTAGGCGTCACCCTTCCACTGGAACACGTCTTCGATGCGCACGCCGAGCGCATGCGCGATGCGGAACGCGAGTTCGAGCGACGGCGCGTAGCGGCCGGCTTCGAGCGCGATCACCGTCTGCCGCGTGACGCCGCACGCGTCGGCGAGCGCCTGCTGGGTCATCTCGCCGCGCTCGAAGCGGAGGCGGCGGATCATGTTGCCGACCGGCGTGCCGTTGCCCATCGCGGTCAGCGCCGGTCGCGCCAGTAGCCGACCCCGATCACGAGGTATTCGAACGCGCACGAGACGACCAGCGCGACGATCAGCAAGTGGCCGATCAGCGGCGGCACGGCCCAGTCGAGCCGCGCCGTCGGCGAGAACGAGAGCAGCGCCGCATAGCCGACGAGGATGACGACGAGCGCGAGGCGCGCCGCACCGGCGCCGCGCGCCTCGATCTCGCGATCGCGTTCATCCTGTCGGACACCCGGGCGTCCTCGCGCGTCGAGCACATGCGCAAGGATCAGCCACGCGACGAGCAGCATGACGACATTGCGGCCGACGCGGTTCGCATCGGGGTTGTGCGGGAGCGGCGGCCCCTGGAATGCGCCCGCGTGCGCGATCGAGTAGGCGGCGATCACGAGCGTGAACGCGAGACCGAGCCACGCGCGCCATTCGCCGCGGGACATCGTCTCGCCGAGGCCGCCGTCGGGCATCCGCGAAATCGCATAGAGCGAACCCCATCCGGCCGCCATGAGCAGGAATACGCCCGTGTTGCCCGCATCGATGCCGAGCACGCGTGCGGGCCCCGCGAGCAACAGCCATGTCGCCACTGCCGCCACGATGGCAAGCCCCACGAATGCGGCACGATGCAGCGTCATGTGCGTAACCTCCAGCAGACATTATGTAATGTGAACATTACATTCAGCGGCCTTGATGTCAAGTATTTCTTACATCAACTTGCGATCGGCCCCGGCTGGCACAATCTGCGGCCGACCCGATCCAGGAGCCGTCGAATGTCCGCCACCCCGCCCTCCCCTCATGTGTTCGACGCGACCGAAGCCAACTTCCAGGCCGAGGTGCTCGACGCGTCGTTCGACCAGCCGATCCTGGTCGACCTGTGGGCGACCTGGTGCGGGCCGTGCAAGGTGCTCGGCCCGCTGCTCGAGAAGGTCGTCGGCGAGTTCAACGGCGCGGTGCGCCTCGCGAAGATCGACTGCGACAAGGAACAGGCGCTCGCGGCGTCGTTCGGCGTCCGCAGCATCCCGACCGTCGTGTTGATCCGCGAGGGCCAGCTCGTCGACGCGTTCACGGGTGCGCTGCCGGAAGGCGCGATCCGCGAATTCCTCGCGCGGCACGTGCAGCCGAACGAAGCGATGCCCGCGGAGGCTGCGCCGCCGGCGCGGCAGGAAACGCCGGAGCAGGCAATCGCGCGCCTGCAGCAGGCGATCGCAGCCGAGCCCGACAAGCCCGAACTCAAGCTCGACCTTGCGGTCGCGCAAATGCAGGTCGGCAACGCCGCTGCCGCGGAAGCCGAGCTCGACACCCTGCCCGCGAACCTCGCC
>DASTSE010000384.1:0-2242 GCA_035760865.1 Dokdonella sp. | reverse complement strand
CTCCCGGTTGGCGGTGGCTTCCGCTATCCAGTACGCGGTTCCACGGCCGATCCCCCAACGATGTCGGCCGCACCTGCGACGCCGCCGGTCGACGGCGCCACGACGGCCGCGCCGGTGGAAGGCCGCATCGCTGCGGCAGCGGGCGCCGTGCACCGCCTTCGCTCATCCGGTAGCCTAGGCCGGGGCTTGCCCGACTCGGCGCGAAGCCCTACTCCTTCGTACCGATCCCGATCCCCCATGCCGCCCACCCGTCCATCGCGCGCACTGCGCGCCCTCTTCCTCGCTGTCGTCATTGCGGGTCCGTTCAACGCACCCGCGCGCGCGGAGCGCGTCGAACCTCCCGTCGAGCTGCTTTACGCGCCCGGCAACCTGCTCGTCGTGGGCAAGCTGCTCGCGGTGGACGAGCGCGGCGGCCGGCTCGTGTTCGAGCGCAAGGACGTACTCGGCAAAGGCCAGGCACCGGAGCAGGTCGAGGTACGTGCATCGACCACCGCGCTCGCACGCGTCAAGCCCGGCGCGAGCTACCTGTTCGGCTATTCGCTGGCGCGCGCCGACGCGCGCGATCCGCTGCGCACGGTCGCCGATCCGCGCGGCGCGACGCTGCTGACGAGCATCGGCCTGGACCCTGCGCTGTTCGACGACACGCCGCTCGCGCGCGCGATCCTCAAGGCGGGCCGCAGCGAACACGGTCGCGAGTCGCGACGCTTCTTCGACCTGCTCATGCAGGGACTGGCGAGCAGCGACGCCGCATTGCAGTACCTCGCGGCCGGCGAGATCGCGCTCGAACCGGAAATAGGCGAGCGCCTGCGCGATGAGCGCGCGCGCGCGCGCGTCGAGAAGGTTGCGCGCGACCCGCAGGCGCCACCGCAGGTGCGCGCGTCGCTGCTCCAGTCAGCGGCGCTGCGGCCGGGCGATCTCGGCGACTGGTGGCGCCCCGCCGCCCTGGACGTAGTGACAACTACGCCTCCAGGCGGATATTCTGGCCATTCGCCGGCGTCGACGGAACTCATCCTGTTGGCGCTCGAGGAGCTCGACCAGCACGCGGTGCCGGTGCCATCCGATGCGCTGTCGCGCTGGGTGCGCAGTCCGAGTCCCCCGGTGGCGGAGCGAGCCTGCCTGATGCTGCGCAAGGTTTCCGCATCGAGCGAACGCGACGCGATCCGCGACGCGCTCGCCGAGCCGGGCCTGCCGGATCAGACGCGCAAGTTTCTGAACGATCATCTGCGTCGCCTCGACGTCATGGACGCGAAGCTGAAGGCGCGGAAAGGCGGAGCCGACTGATCGTGATTCCCTGGGCAGGTGACGGCCGCCTGCCGCAGCGGAGAAGCAAAGCGCCGCCATTCGTCTTGGGGAGTTTCCACCATGGTTCTATCGCGTTTCCTGCCCGCTGCACTCGGCACGGCAGTGTGCGCCGCCTTCGGCGTGTCCGCCGCGCCGAGCGCGGTCACCACGCCGAGTGCCCAGGCGCCGGAGAATCTTCCGATCGTCACGCATGCCGCGCGCGCGGACATCTCCGCTCCATTGCGCGACATCCTGCGCTCGATGCCGCCCGCGTCCCCGATGGGTACCGAACAGGAACCGTTCGAGATCCCGAACATCCTGCTCAAGCCCGCCGGACGCGCCAGCGCGTTCGTGCCGGACTACTCGCGCATGCAGACGCATGGCACCGGCGTGCCCGCACCGGCCGTCGACCTCAGCTTCGAGGCGATCAGTTCGACCACGTCCGGCTGCGGCTGCCTGCCGCCGGATACGAACGGCGACGTGAGCGACGCTCACTACATCCAGTGGGTCAACTCGTCGTGGCAGGCGTTCGACAAGGTTACCGGCGTGCCGGATCCGAACACGCTCGTGCCGCGTCCGGGCAACTCGTTCTTCGTCGGCTTCGGCGGCAAGTGCGAGACGACCAATTCCGGCGACCCGCTCGCGATCTGGGACCCGCGCGCGCAGCGCTGGGTGATGAGCCAGTTCGTGACGAGCGCGCCGTACGCGCAGTGCGTGGCGGTGTCGACCACGTCGGACCCGTTCGGCACCTACGCGCGCTATGAGTTCAACTGGCCGAATTTCGGCGACTACCCGCACATGGGCATCTGGACCGACGGCTCGGGCCAGGATGCGTACCTGCTCACGACGCACGAGTTCAACGCGTCGAGCGCGTTCCAGGGCGCGGCGCTGATCGCGCTCGAGCGCGACAAGATGCTCGCGGGCGACCCGAGCGCGGCGATGGTGCGCTTCCCGGGCTTCG
>DASTSE010000383.1:0-7421 GCA_035760865.1 Dokdonella sp. | reverse complement strand
CGGCAGCGCGTAGGTCGCGCCGCCGTTGAGCGTGACGTGGTCCCCCGGCGCGAGCGCGAAGTTCGAGAAGTCGCCCATCTGGTAGGTCAGCACGAGCGTCGCTTGCGCACTGGCGCCGGCGCCGGTCGGGTGCAGGTCGTCGGGGATCTTCACGGTGAAGGTCGGGAACTCGCCGTCGCCGCGGTTCGCCTTGCGGTAGTCGGTGCCCTCGATGCGCGTGACGTAGTTGTGTACTTCGCGCGGCTCGACGTCGGGGCCGTCGAAGCCGAAGTTGTCCCAGTGCACGAGGTAGTACGGCACCGCGTCCTTCGGCGTGTTGTAGCCGAACGCGATCCAGAGCGGATCGTAGTCGCCCGGCGCGAGCGCGTACGGCGCGTAGCTCGCATCGATGACGCTGCGGCCGTCGATGAGCACTTCGATGCCGTCGGTACCGACGCGTGCCTCGAACGAGCGGCGCACGTTCGACACCGCCTGGCGTCCTGCCGCCTCCATGTCCACGGAAGCGACCTGGTGCGACGCGCCGTCCATGCCGATGATGTTCACGCTGAAGGTCTGGAACTGCGAGCGCAGGCGCAGCGTGCCGGCGGGCAGGCCGGTGCTGCCGTCCATGTCGAAGAAGTCGACGTGCGCGGTGAGGTCGGTGCGCACCGGGTTGAGGTCGAGGTACCAGACCGAGCGCGGGCTGAGCGGGCCGTCCATGTCGAACACGATGCGACGGCGCACGCCGTTCTCGATGCGCACGGGCTTGCGGAAGCGCTGCGAGGTCTGCGAGCGGTCGCCGGTGTTGTCGACGCGCGTGCCGTGCAGCGTGTGCGCGTGGTACTGATCGTTGATGAAGAACAGGTTGAAACGCGCGTCGGTCGAGGTCACCGTGGCGTTGTTCCACAGTGTCTCGTCGGCCGGACCGAGCGGCAGGTTGAAGTCGTCGAAGTGCGTCATCGAAGCGCGCAACGCGTCGACACGGCTGCCGTCGCCGCCGTCGAAGTCGAGATCGCGCGGCTGGCTCGTGATCTCTCCGAGCGCGTCGATGCGCTGCACGCGGACGTGGTAGGGCGCGCCGTTGGCGAGCGGCTGCAACTGGACGCGGCGGTTGCCGGTGACGAGCCAGCGCACGACCGCGGTGTCGGCCGTCGCGTGCGCGCCCTCGAGGCAGCCGAGGCTGCCGTCGTGCTTCCTGTCCGCGCGCGCCAGCGCCGAAGCCGTCGTGCCCGCGGGCCACCAGCTCACGAGGAAGCCGGCCGCGTCGCGGCCGCTGCCGTCCATGGTCCACCACTGGCCCCAGGCGTTCTCGCCGTCGTAGTCGATCTCGAGCGTCGCGACGCGGTCGTCGCGCAGGATCGTCACGGTCGGCGGCGGATCGAGCGGTTCGAAACCGTCGCGGAACACCGACTCCGCCTTCGCGGCGGCACTCCACCCGGCAGCGCCGGCCACGGAGAGGACTGCGAGCATGGCCATCCGGGCGGACGGCAGGACGCGATGCAGGGTCATCGGCGTACTCCGGCGGGGCGGTGCGCGCATTGTGCGCGCCGTTGCGGCGCTTTCCGGGGTGTGCGTCACGCAAATCGACCGCGGGCATGCCTTGCCGCGGGCATGTACGGCACGGCCGGCGCCGCGCGGGCGGCGAACGATGCATCGAGCGTGCCGACGGGCACGAGGCACGCCGCGGAGTTCGCGCGGTCGCGTGTCGCGAGGGGCCCGTGAACCCGTTCAGCGAGGCAGGCTCGGCAAAGTGTAGGATCGGCACAATGGACGATTAAGGGGATCGTCCACGCTACAGGGGGTACGACCGATGACCATACGTCCACTGCCGGCCGCGACCGATCCCGCGGCCTGGTACGCGAGCCGCCCATGGACGGCGCGGTATCCCGCCAACCTGCCACGCGACATCCATGTCGCGCCCGACGACACCATGCTCGCACTGCTGCAGGACGCGTGTGCGCGCCATGCCGATCTCGTCGCGTTCGAACTCGACGGCAAGACGCTGAGCTTCGCCGACTGGGCGCGACAGGCCGATGCGCTCGCGCGGTTCTTCGTGCACGAGTGGCAGCTCGAGCGCGGCGACCGCGTGCTGTTCCTGCTGCCGAACGTGCCCGCGTTCCCGATCGCGTTGCTCGCGGCGTGGACCGCGGGGGTCGCCGTGATGCCGGTCTACATCGCGGCGACTTCGCAGGAGATGGAAGGGCCGATCCGCGCGATCGCTCCGAAGGCGGTCGTCGGCCTCGACGTGCTCATGCCGACCTTGCGCGCGGCGCGCGGCAGCGAGGCGTTGAAGCAGCTCGTCGTGACCGTCGCACCGGACCTGTTCGGCGTCGCCGCGCCCGGCCCCGCGCAGGCGGTCGCGTTCGACGACGCGCTCACGCGCGGCATGCGCCTGCCGCCCGTTCAGCGCGACGTGCGCGCGGACGATCTCGCGTTGATGTCGTACACGGGCGGCACCACGGGCGTGTCGAAGGCGGTGCGCACGACCCACGCCAACATGCGTGCGGGCATCGAGATCCTGCGCGTGACGATGGAGGACCACACCTGCCGCGCGGGCGGGCTCGTCGCGAGCGTGCATCCGTTCTCGCACGCCGCGGGCATGTCGGTGAACCTGCTGCAGTACTCGAGTCGCGGCGTGACGCAGCTGCTGTTCCCGCGCATGGTCGACGCCGAACGCGTCGTCGCCGGCTGGCGCGGCCGGCCGATCAATTCGATCCTCGCCGGTCCCGCGTTCCACAACCGCCTGATGGCGACGCCCGGCTTCGCCGAGCTCGACTTCTCGGCGTTGCGGTCCGGGCTCGTCGGCGGCATGCCGCTGCGCGCGGACATCCGCGACCGCTTCGAGCAGATCACCGGAAAGCCGCTGCTGCAAGGGTACGGCCTCACCGAGACATCGGTGCCGATCGCGGGCGAACTCGGCTTCGAACGCCATCTCGGCAGCGTCGGCTTTCCGTTCCCGTCGGTCGAAGTGACGATGCGCGATCCCGATGCGCCGGACCTGCGCGCGGTCGCGCCCGGCCAGATCGGCGAGGTGTGGCTGCGCGGTCCGTTCCTGATGTCGGGCTACGACCAGCGACCGGACGAGAACGCGCGCGCCATCACCGCGGACGGCTGGTTCCGCACCGGAGACCTCGGTCGCATGGAACCCGACGGCGCGTTGTACCTGCTCGGGCGCATCAAGGACATGATCAACGTCGATGGCGCCAACGTGTATCCCGCCGCGATCGAGGACGTCGTCGGCGCGCACCCGGGCATTGCCGACGTGTGCGCGGTCGGCATGCCCGACGAGGAGGATGGCGAACGCGTGCGACTGTTCATCGTCAAGCGCGACCCGCTGCTCGACGAGGACGCGGTGCGTGCCTGGTGCCTCGAAAAGCTCTCGCACTTCAAGCAGCCCAAGCGCATCGAGTTCCTCGATGCGCTGCCGCGCTCGGCGGTCGACAAGCTGCTGCGGCGCGAACTGGCCGAGCGACCGTCGTAGCGGCGCGTGCGGGCGCACCGCCGCGCTCGGCGTGCAACGCGCTTTGCGCGGTGGTGCGAGCCTTCGGTGGCTAGTGGAAGGAGCCGAGCGCGTTCCACTCCGCGAGCCGATCGCGCGTGTCGCGCTCGCGCGGTTCGAGCGCCTGCCATTCGGAGATGCGCTGCGCGTCGAGCGGCAGGCCGAACATGTCGACGAACTGGCCGCGGCGGTACGTCGCCGATTGCCATGCGCCGCTGCCGATCCGCACCTGCACGTCCTGGCCTTCCTCGGGGTTGATGCCGTTCATCGCCGTTCTCCGGGCTGTCGTCCGACGGCGATGGATGCACGTGCCCGCCTCGCCGCCGCCCGCATGCGGGTGCCGCGGGCCTACGATCATGCTCGTACAACGACGCGCGATCGGTGTTGCAGGAACTGCGCTCCTGCGAGGCGCTGCGCCTTCACGCCCGGCGCTCACGGTGTACCCGGCGAGCGCGAGGCCGCGGACGGTCGTGCGCCGCCCGGGTCGCGTCGGCCGGGGCAGCGATCCGCGCGTCGCGCGCCGGGGCGGCCGGTGGTCGTCGCGCGTCGACGCGCGCGTGCCGCAGGTACTGCCCGGTGTGGTAGCTGCGGTAGCGGCAGATGTCGAACCCGCGCTGGATCAATACGCGCCCATCGCGGAACGTGCTGCGCAGGTCGCGCACGCAGCCGCCGCCGCGGATCGCCACGATGGTCGAATCGCCACCGCCGCGCAGCGCAGTGTCGCCGAGCGCGATCGCGCGCCAGTCGTCGCTGCCCGGGAGGGCGACGTCGAAGGCGACGAGGCTCGTCGGCGCCGTGTTGACGAGCTCGAGGTAATGCCGCTCGCCCGCAACGGCCGCGCCGGCGGCCAGCAGCAGGGTGACGAGGATCGTCGTGCGCATGGGGTAGCTCCTTGATGAACGGCACGCGATCGCCGCGAACGCGCCTGCCGGTGGGCCGCATTGGACGCGACGCGTCGCATCCACGCGCACGCGGCGGGACGAATCGTCGTCTTGCGCGGACGAATCGTAGCCATGACGATCGAAGCTTCCCGTCGCATGCCGGGCGCGCCTACGATGGAGGCCACGCCCCCGCGGACCCGCGATGAAGATCCGCCTGCTCGACACCGAACTCGGCTTCTGGCGCTACCTCGGCCTGTGGACCGGTGTGGTGCTGCTGTTCGCATTGCAGGGCTACCTGCACGATTCACTGGACGGCCACACCTGGTCGATGTTCGACTACCTGCGCTGGTCGATGATCCAGTGGTACGCGTGGGCGGCGCTCGCACCGCTCGTGTTCCGCATCGCCGAGCGCTACCCGGTGTCGCCGCCGAGGTCGACGAACCTGCGCATGCAGGCGCTCGCGGCCTGCGCGGTCACCGCGATCGCGCTCGTCGCCGGCGCGCTCGTGTCGCATCTGTTCGAACCGGGCACGTTCGGCCAGCAGGTCGACCAGTTCGTGGGGCAGCACGTCGCGATCGGCCTCTTCACCTACGCCACCTTGCTCGCGCTGCACGAGGCGATGCGCCACTACCGCGAGAAGACGCGGCGCGAGGTCGAGGCGGGCCGGCTCGCGACCGAACTCGCGCAGTCGCGCCTGCAGCTGCTGCGCACCCAGCTGCAGCCGCATTTCCTGTTCAACACGCTGCACGCGATCGTGACGCTGCTGCGCGAGGACGCCGCTGCCGCGGAGGACATGCTGCTGCGCCTGAGCGAGCTGCTGCGCGCATTCCTCGAAGAACAGGAAGGACAGGAGATCCCGCTGCAGCGCGAGCTCGAACTGCTCGACCTCTACCTCGGCATCCAGCGCATGCGTTTCAAGGATCGCCTCAGCACGCGCGTCTACGTCGATCCGGAAACGCTCGATTGCGCGGTACCTGCGCTGATCCTGCAGCCGCTCGTCGAGAATGCGATCCGCCACGGTATCGGCAGGCACGTCGGCGTCGATTGCGTCGAGGTCGACAGCCGGCGCGAGGGCGAGTTCGTCTGCCTCGAGGTCCGCAACGCGAACAGCCTTCTCGACGGCGCGGGGAAGGAGATCGGCCGGCGCGGCATCGGGCTGTCCAACACCCGCCTGCGCCTGCGCGAGCTGTACGGTGACGCGGGCGAGATCCGGATCGACAGCCTGTGGCCGCGCGGCGTCGCCTGCCGCATCCGCCTGCCGCTGCGTCGGCTCGAGCTGCCGGACGCGGAAGACGCGGCATGAGGATCGCAGCCCTCGTCGTCGACGACGAACCGATCGCGCGACACGCGATCGTGCGCCTGCTGCGCGAGGATGCCGACGTCGACGTGCTCGGCGAATGCGGCGACGGCGCGTCGGCGGTCGCGGCGATCCGCGAATGTTCGCCCGACCTCGTATTCCTCGACGTGCAGATGCCGGCGATGGGCGGCATGGACGTGCTCGCGACGATCGGTGCGGAGCGCATGCCCGCGACCGTGTTCGTGACGGCCTACGAGCAGTACGCCGTGCGCGCATTCGAGGCGAACGCGGTCGACTACCTCGTCAAGCCGTTCAGCCGCGAGCGCTTCCTCGCGACCTTGCGTCGCGTGAAGGCGCGGCTGACCGGCGCAGCGGCGCAGCGGGGGGCCTCGCGCGAGCTGCTGCTCGCGCTCGACGAGCTGCGCCGGCGCGACGACTGGATCGAGCGCATTCCGGTGCGCGTCGACGAGCACGTCGTGCTCGTGCCGGTCGACGACATCGTCTGGATCAAGGCGAGCCGCAATACCGTGCAGCTGCATCTCGTCGATCGCAGCCACGAACTGCGCGAGACGATGGCGAACCTCGCCGCGCGGCTCGATCCGCGCCGGTTCGCGCGCGTGCACCGCTCGGCGATCGTCAACGTGCGGCGCGTGCGGGCGATCCATCCCTGGTTCAACGGCCATCATGTCGTCGTGATGGATACCGGCCAGCGCCTGCGCATGAGCCGTTACCAGCACGAGGCCTTCCTGCGGCTCGCGACGACGCGTGCGTGCGGGGACCTGCCGTAGTCGCGGCTCGCACTAGCTGTCGAGCGCATCGCGGCGCGCACGCAGGAATCGCCGCACCGCCTCGTCGGTCTCGAGCGCGATCGCGGTCTCGCAGGCCGCACGCGCGTCGTCGCGCGCGCCGCAGCGTGCGAGCAGGTCCGCGCGCGCGGCCCAGTACGGCTGGTAGGCGACGACCCGCGGATCGGCGAGCGGGTCGGGCAGGGCGGCGAGGCCCGCCGAGGGCCCGCTCACGTCGGCGAGGGCGAGCGCGCGGTTGATCGCGGCGACCGGAGACGGCGCGAGCGCGGCGAGCGCATCGTGCAGCTGCAGGATCGCCGTCGAGTTGTCGCGCTCGAGTCGGCGGCGTTCGACGTGCGCCGACTGCAGCGCGGCTTCGAGCTGGAAGCGGCCGATCCGGCGCATCGCGCCCGCCCGCCGCAGCAGGGCTTCCGCCTCGGCAATCATGGCCGCGTCCCAGCGCGCGATGTCCTGCGCCCGCAGTGGCACGTAGTCGCCGGCCGCCGAGCGGCGCGCCGCCCGGCGCGCGTGCGCGTGGAGCATGCAAGCGAGCAGCCCGTGCGCTTCGGCCTCGTCGGGCTGCAGTTCGACGACGACGCGCGCGAGGAAGATCGCCTCCTCGGCGAGGTCGCGCCGCTGCGCGTCGCTGCCGGTCGCCTCGCACCAGCCGTCGGTGAACGCAGCATAGATCGCCGCGAGCACGGCATCGAGCCGCGCGGGCAGCTCGGCACGCTCGGGGATGCGCAGCGGAATGCCGGCCTCGCGGATCTTCTGCTTGGCGCGACCGAGGCGCTTGCCCATCGCCGCGGCGGATGTCAGGAACGCCGCCGCGATGCGCTTCGCATCGAGGCCGAGCACGGTCTGCAGCATCAGTGGTGCGCGCACGCCCGCGTCGATCGCCGGGTGCGCGCACGCGAACAGCAGGGCGAGGCGCTGGTCCGGGACCGGCGTTTCGTCATCGGCATCGACGACGTGCTCGG
>DASTSE010000382.1:0-18094 GCA_035760865.1 Dokdonella sp. | reverse complement strand
AAAGGCACGCGCTTCTCGTAGTTGACGCGTACCGTCGAGGCGCCCCCTTCCTTCTTCAAGGAAATCGCCTGTGGCGGCACGCTGGTGTCGTCGACGTACTGGGTATTGAACTTGAGCGACAGTTCGGCGCGAACTTCCGTGAGGCCCATGTTGGCCGAACGCGGATCCTGCTTCAGCTGGTCCAGTGCCTTCAGCACGCCGAAATACTCCGTGTACATCGGAATCAATCGCATCGCCATGTAGGCGAAGAATCCGGCCACGAGCAGCAGAATCACGAAACCAATCAGGGTGATGCCTTCGACCTTCCTACGCGTGCGCATGTGTCGCCCTCCCCGTTCTGCGGTGATGAGCCGCCCCTGAAATTCAGTGGATGACCGTGCCGATCCGGCTGAAGTCGATCCCACCGTCCCAATTCATCCAGATCACGAAAGCCCTGCCGACGAGGTTCTCCTCCGGGACGAAGCCCCAGAAGCGACTGTCGGCGCTGTTGTCGCGATTGTCGCCCATTGCGAAGTAGTGTCCAGAGGGGACCGTCCAGCTTCCCTCCTTGGCGCCCCACGCCTGCGGCAGTTCGAGGATGCGATGCTCGACGCCGTCGAGGTTCTCGCGCTTGACCTGCGCCCCCTCCATGCGATGGCCCGGCTCGGCAGGCCCGGTATACGCCCCCAGAGCGGTTTCCTCGACCGGCTTGCCGTTCACGAAGAGGATCTTGTTCCGGTAGGTGATTTCGTCGCCGGGAAGGCCGATCACGCGCTTGATGTAATCCTCCTTCGGGTTCTGCGGATAGCGGAACACGAACACGTCGCCACGCTTGGGCTCGCCGACGTCCAGAATCTTCGTATTCAACACCGGCAGGCGCAAGCCGTATGCGAACTTGTTCACGAGGATGAAGTCGCCGACGAGCAACGTCGGCATCATCGAGCCGGACGGGATCTTGAACGGCTCGGCGATGAAGGAGCGGACCAGCAGGATCACCAGCAGCACCGGGAAGAACGACCGCGCGTACTCGACCGGCACCGACTCCTGCAGCGCCGTACGCGCACGCGCCTCGCGCTCCTCCTCGGTCAATGCGGTCATCGCCTTGATGGTCTCGGCGCGGTGGGCGCGGCGTCGAGCCAGCAGCAGCCAGTCGAACAGCCAGACCACGCCGGTGACCGCGGTCAACACGACCAGCAGCAATGCGAAATCGAAATCCATCTGGGGCTCCTTCGGAGCCGGGATTCGGGATTCGAGATGCGGGATTCGACCAGGCGAACCCTGCCGAATCCCGAATCCCGATTCTCCAATCCCGGCGTTTCTATTTGTCCATCTGCAACACGGCGAGGAAGGCTTCCTGCGGGATCTCCACGCTGCCCACCTGCTTCATGCGCTTCTTGCCTTCCTTCTGTTTCTCCAGGAGCTTGCGCTTGCGCGTGACGTCGCCGCCGTAGCATTTGGCGAGGACGTTCTTGCGCAGCGCCTTGACCGTCGACCGCGCGATGACCTGTGCGCCGATGGCCGCCTGGATCGCCACGTCGAATTGCTGGCGCGGGATCAGCTCCTTCATCTTCTCGACCAGCTCGCGTCCGCGCCGATCGGCGCTGGAACGATGCAGGATCAGGCTCAGCGCGTCGACGCGGTCGCCGTTGATGAGCACGTCCACGCGCACGAGCGGGCCGGCCTGGAAGCGCTCGAAGTGGTACTCCATCGAAGCGTAGCCGCGCGATACCGACTTCAGTTTGTCGAAGAAGTCCAATACGACTTCCGCCAGCGGCAATTCATAGCTGATCTGCACCTGGCTCGCCATGTAATGGATCGAGCGTTGCACGCCGCGCTTCTCCTCGCACAGCTTGATCACGTTGCCGATGTGATCGGGCGGCGTGAGGATGTTGGCGACGATGATCGGCTCGCGAATCTCCTCGACGTACTGCGTCGCCGGCAGCTTGGCCGGGTTGTCGAGCGCCATCACGCTGCCGTCCGTGCGCAACACCTCGTAGATCACCGTCGGCGCGGTCGTGACGAGATCGAGGTCGTATTCGCGCTCGAGCCGCTCCTGGATGATCTCCATGTGCAGCAGGCCGAGGAAGCCGCAGCGGAAGCCGAAACCCATCGCCTCGGAGTTCTCCGGCTCGAATCGCAGGGCCGCGTCGTTGAGCTTGAGCTTCTCGAGCGCCTCGCGCAGCTTCGGGTAATCGTCGGCCGCGGTGGGGAACAGGCCGGCGAAGACGCGCGGCTGCATCTCGCGGAAGCCCGGCAGCGGCTTCTCCGCCGGCTTGCCGGCCTGGGTGAGGGTGTCGCCGACCGGCGCGCCGTGCACGTCCTTGATCGACGCGGTGACCCAGCCCACTTCGCCCGCGCGCAGCGCATCCTTGACCAGGCGCTTGGGCGTGAACACGCCGACCTGGTCGACTTCGTGGCTGCGCCCGGTCGACATCACGAGCAGCTTGTCGCCGGGCCGGATTTCGCCCTGCATGACGCGAACGAGCGAGACCACGCCGAGATAGTTGTCGAACCAGGAGTCGATGATGAGCGCCTGCAGCCGGTCGGTATCGCGCGGCCTCGGCGCGGGGATGCGCGCGACGATCGCCTCGAGCACGTCGGCGACGTTGAGGCCGGTCTTCGCGCTGATCGCGATCGCGTCGGTCGCGTCGATGCCGATGACGGCCTCGATCTCCTCCTTCACCTTCTCGATGTCGGCGGTGGGCAGATCGATCTTGTTGAGGACCGGCACCACCTCGAGGCCCATCTCGACCGCGGTGTAGCAGTTGGCGACCGACTGCGCCTCGACGCCCTGGGCCGCGTCGACGACGAGCAGGGCTCCCTCGCACGCGGCGAGCGAGCGGCTCACTTCGTAGCTGAAGTCGACGTGGCCCGGCGTGTCGATGAAATTGAGCTGGTAGGTGTTGCCGTCCTTCGCCTTGTACGGCAGCGAGACGGACTGCGCCTTGATCGTGATGCCGCGCTCGCGCTCGATCGGATTGTTGTCGAGCACCTGCGCTTCCATCTCGCGCTCGCTCAATCCTCCGCAGAGCTGGATGATGCGGTCGGCGAGCGTGGACTTGCCATGGTCGACATGGGCGATGATCGAGAAATTGCGGATGTGTTGCATTCGGAATGCGGCTGTGGGCGAGCGATCGGCACAAGCGCCGGATTATCGCAGAAACCGGCCCTCCGCGTCCCGCATCGCGGCGCCGCCCGCCCGGGATGCGGACGGGGCCGTGCGGCCCCGCCCGCAGGGTATCGCCGGAAACCGGCCGCTGCCGGCTCAGCCCTTGCCCGCCGGCGGCACCGTCAGGGCGAGGAACTGCGTCTGCTCGTCGCGCCGGACCAGCAGCATCACCGATTCACCCGGCTTGGCGTCCTTGAGGTCCGCATTGAAATCGGCCACCGACTTCACCGGCTTGCGGCCGACCATGAGGATCACGTCGCCGGGCGCGAGCGCCGCGCGGCGCGCGGCGCTGCCGGTGATGCGCGTGACGACGACGCCCTGCCCGTCCGTGATGCCGAGCTGCTTGCGCTGGTCGGCGGTCAGGTCCTCGACGACGATGCCGAGCGGATTGCCGGCAACCGCGGCGGGCGCGCCGCCGCGAACGCCCGCCAGCGCATCCTTGTCCGCCGGCAGCTCACCGACCGTGACCGGAATGGTCAGCGTCTTGCCTTCGCGCCAGACCGACAGGTCGGCCTTGCTGCCCGGCTTGCTCGAGCCCACGAGCGGCGGCAGGTCCGCCGACATCGCGATCTCATGGCCGGCGAACTGGAGGATGACGTCGCCGACCTGGACGCCGGCCTTGTCCGCCGCGCTGCCCGGCGTCACCTTGTTGACGAGCGCGCCGCCGCTGCGCGGCAGGCCGAGCGCCTTCGCCTGTTCGCGGTCGACGTTCTGGATCTGCACGCCGATCATGCCGCGGCTGACCCGACCGGTCGTCTTGATCTGCTCGACCGCGTTCATCGCGATGTCGATCGGAATCGCGAACGAAACGCCCATGAACCCGCCGGTGTTGGAGAAGATCTGCGAATTGATGCCGACCACCTGGCCGTCGAGATTGAACAGCGGACCGCCCGAATTGCCGCGGTTGATCGGCACGTCGGTCTGGATGAACGGCACGTACTGCTGGTCGGCGCCACCGAAATTGCGCCCGACCGCGCTGACGATGCCTGCGGTCACGGAGTGGTCGAATCCGAACGGCGAACCGATCGCCACGACCCACTGGCCGGCCTTGACCACCTTCGAATCGCCGAGGCTGACCACGGGGAGGTTGGTCGCGTTGAGCTTGAGCAGCGCGATGTCGTACTGCGCGTCCGTACCGATCACTTTCGCGTCGAGTTCGCGCCGGTCGGACAGGCGCACGGTGACCTCGTCCGCGCCGTCGACGACGTGGTTGTTGGTCAGCACGTAGCCATCCGGCGAGATGATGAAACCCGAGCCCATCGACACGCGCATGCCTCGCTCGCGCGGTTGCGGCATCGGACCGAAGAAGCGCCGGAAGATCTCCGGCACGTCCTGCTGGTCGATCGTGTCCTGTGCCTGCGGGTCGGGGTTGCCGCTTGCCTGGACGTTGACCACTGCCGGACCGTAGCGCTCCACGAGTGCGGAGAAGTCGGGCAGGTCCGCCGCCGGCACGTTCGTGGCGAACGCGAACACGAGCAGCGGCGCAGCCACCCAGCGCGTGAGGGAGCGCCATTCGTTCCTTGAAATCATCGTCATGGTTTCACTAGCCTCCTGGAGATCGAATCCGGCGCAGCCCGAACGACCGGGCGGCCGATTGCCGCTATTGACGCGCGCGGCGGGGCAAAGTTCCGCGCCGGCGGGTCGCGTTTCAGTGGCGCTTCAGCGCGCCGGATCGAGCCGCTGCAACGAGCGCACCATGCGCTCGAGCGTCACGCGCGGCACGTCGCCGATCGCGGTGAAGCGGGTGCCGCCGGACGTGTGCGAATAGATGCCGAGCATGCCACGCCTGAGGCGCTGTTCGGCGCGCTCGCCGGCAACGTGCGGCTCGATGTAGATCGATACGCTGGCGACGCCATCGCTGTACAACTGGTGCTCCACACCGTCGGCCGACGTGTGCGCACCTCCGAGCACGAAGCCCGGCGGGGGATCCGCGACGCGCCAGCGCGCCGCACCCGCCGCTGCTTCCTCGATCGGTGCGGCGCCCGTCGTCGCGGCGCCCGCTGCAAGATCGGCGTCGCGCGGCTTGGCGCCGATGTCGAGCGTGACGAACATGTACTCTTCCAGCGTCCGATGGCTCGCATCGACGACCGCCGATCGCAACGGCAGTCCGCTCGCGTCCTCGAGCCACAGGCGATAGCCGTAGCGATAGCCGTCGCGCGGCACGACGTCGATCCGGGTCGCGCGATAGCCGGCGACGCGATCGGTTCCGCCGGGGGAGAGCTCGTAGAGATCGCCCGAGGCGAGGCCGCGCGGCGTCGGCAGCAACGGCAAGAGGTGCGCAGCCGCGTTGCGGAACAGCATCGTCGGCGTGGCGCCCTGCAGGCAGGTCACGGTGGAACCCTCCCGCACCACTTCGGCGGGCGCGCCGTTCAAGCCGACCAGGCGCTCGCGGTCGACCGGGCCACCCGCATGGAAGATGCGCAGCGCATCGACCTGTGCTCCGCGCGTGTAGACGAACGTACCTTGGTAGTCGAGCTGGCGAACCGCGCCGTACATGCGTGCGAGCTCATCGGCAGGTGTCGGGTCGTCGGCGTACGCACGAAACGCGGTGATGCCGCCCGCGAGGAAGAACAGCAGCCGCAGCGATGTCGCGATCATGCGCCGATCGCGCCTTGCGCGCACACGGCTCCGAGCCGCACCGCCCACTCAGCGGTTCCGCGCACCCGGCTGGCCGGCCCGGGCGGCCTCGCCCGGATCCTGCGGCGTCGCGAGCAGCACGTACGGCACGAAGCCGGTCGTTCCGGTCGTGCCGGTCGACTGATAGTGGCGCACGAGGTACGACTGCAGGCGCGGATCGAGCACGACGACCTGCCCGCCCTCGGCGCCGAAACTCACCGGCGACGCCTCGGCCGGACCATTCGGCAGCAGCAGGGGCGGGCGCACGTCGGGCAATCCGCTGACGGCCGGCGCGGAACTCGCCGCCGCGGGCGCCGCCGCGATGGTCGGTCCCGGAGCGGCGGGCCGCACGGCCGCGAGAGGCGGCGCTGCGTCGCCCGGAATCGAAGCCGGGCGCGTCATGACGAGCGCGGCGACCGCGACCGAAGCCGCGATCGCTCCGCCTGCGCCCCAGCGAGCCCACGGCCTGCCCGCATGCGGGCGCACCGCGGCCTCGGCATCGAGCCGCTCCATGACGGCATCGGCGAAGCCGTCTCGCAGTGTGACGATCTCCTGCCGGCGCAGCGTCTGGCGCGCGATGTGGTACCGCTCCCAGCGCAGGGGCAGCGCCTGGTCGGTCGCGACGCGACGCAACACGAAGCGCGTCTGGTCGCGCTCGAGCTCGCCGTCCATCAGGGCCGAGAGTTGTTCGTCGATGTGCTCGTTCATGAGGCTCTGTTTTCCTCCGACAACAACGGACGCAACTGTTCGTCGATCGCCTCGCGGGCGCGAAAGATGCGCGACCTGACCGTGCCGATCGGGCAATTCATCGCTTCCGCGATCTCCTCGTAACTCAAGCCGTCGACCTCCCGCAGGGTGATCGCGGTCCGGAGCTCTTCCGGCAATTGTTCGACCGTGGCGAACACGGTTCGTTCAATCTCCTGCCGCATGAGTTCGCGTTCCGGCGTGGCCGACTCGTGCAGGCGCGCCGCACCGTCGAACTGCACCGCGTCCTCGACCGCGACGTCCTCGGTCGGCGGGCGCCGTCCCTGCGAGACGAGCCAGTTCTTGGCGGTATTGATCGCGATGCGATAGATCCACGTGTAGAACTGGGCATCGCCGCGGAACGAGCCGATCGCCCGGTACGCGCGGACGAACGCCTCCTGCGCCACGTCCTGGCGCTCGCTCCAGTCGTTGACGTAGCGTGAAATGACGCTGACCAGCTTGTGCTGGTACTTCCTGACCAGGAGGTCGAAAGCGCGTTTGTCGCCATTCTGGACGCGTTCGACCAGCGCCTGATCCAAGTCGCTTTCGCCCATCCGGGCCATTCTCCCTGTTTGCCGGCGCGTTCGGGCATGACAGCCTCGACCGCGTCCGGCGCGAATAGTTCCGCCTCCGCGGCGACCGTCAGGCGCGCGCGCTCGGCACGGGCACCCGTCCGAGCAGCCGGGCGCGTTCCTGCAGCAAGGCTTCGAAGCTGGTCGCGGGCAGCGGCCGGCAGAACAGGAAGCCCTGCAGTACCTCGCACCCTTCGGCGCGGAGGAAATCCAGATGCTGCTCGATCTCGACGCCTTCGGCAACGACCTCGCGATTGAGATTGTGCGCCATCGAGATCGTCGCGCGCACGATCGCCTCGTCGTCGGGATCGACGCCGATGTTGCGCACGAAAGCCTGGTCGATCTTGATCCGGTCGGCCGGGAAGCGCTTGATGTAGTCGAGCGAGGACTGGCCGGTGCCGAAGTCGTCGATCGATATTCCGCAACCGAGCCCGCGCAGGCCGTGCAGCGTCTCGAGCAGGTTCGGAATCGACTTCACGTTGATGCTTTCGGTCACCTCGAGGTCGAGCAGGTGCGGATCGAGGCCTGTTTCGCGCAGCACGTCGGCGACCACCTGCACGAGATTCGGCTGGCGCAGCTGCAGCGGCGACAGGTTGACGCCGATGCGCAGCGGCAGGCCGTACTGCGCCTGCCAGCGCCGCGTGTCGCGGCACGCCGCGCGCAGGATCCACTCGCCGATCGGGATGATCAGGCCCGATTCCTCGGCGAGCGGAATGAAGAAACCGGGACTGATCATGCCGAGCTCGGGGTGCTCCCAGCGGATCAGCGCCTCCATGCCGACGATGTCTTCGGTCTGGCCGTCCAGCTGCGGCTGGTAGAACACGCGCAGCTCGCCGTTGCGCTCGGCCTGGCGCAGCTTCGCCTCGAGCGCGAGGCGCTGCTGATGCGACTCCTCGGGCACTGCGACGTAGGCCTGGAAGTTGTTGCGGCCCATGCCCTTGGCCGAGTACATCGCGACGTCGGCATGCTTGAGCAGGCGCTCGGCGTCGGTCGCGTCGTCGGGATAGAAGCTCAGGCCGAGCGACGCGGTCATGCTCAGCTCGAGGCCGCCGGCGAGCTGCAGCGGCGCCTCCATCGCGCGCACGATCTTCTCCGCGATGCGCACCACGTCCTCGCGCTGCACGATGTGACGCAGGATCAACGTGAACTCGTCGCCGGCGTAGCGCGCGACCGTGTCGGAGCTGCGCACGCTCGCGCGCAGGCGCTTGGCGACCGCCGCGAGCACCTGGTCGCCGACCGCGTGGCCGAGCGAGTCGTTGATGTTCTTGAAGCGGTCGAGGTCGACGAACACGACCGCGAACATCTCGCTCGTCCGGTGCGCTTCGTTGATCGCCGAATTGAGGCGGTCGTTGAACAGCAGGCGGTTCGGCAAGCCGGTCAGCGGGTCTCGCAAGCCGATCGCGCGACCTTGCGCGCGCGCGTGGCGCAGGTCGAGCTCGCTCGCGAGCGAGTGCGCGATCACGCGCACCCCGGCGATCACGGCGGCGTCGAGCAGGAGCGGCTCGTGGCGCGCCATCATGAGCGCGCCGAGGCACGTCTGCCGCTCGCCGTACAGCGGCAGGCCGATCACGCATTCGTAACGGTGTTCGCGCACGGACGCGTCCGCGCCGGGGCTGCGCCAGGCGCCGGACGCCTGCAGGATCTCGTTTCCGTCGAGCACGTGGCGCAGGTTCACCTCGCGCAACGGGTCGGGCCCCTCGCTGTCCTCGCGTCGGCGGAACACCGCGAGCGCCTGCGGTTCCGGCGCCTGTTCGGCGGGCGCCTCGACGAACACCGCATAGTCGAGCGCGAGCCAGTCAACGAGGCAGCGCAACGTGGCTTCGGCCGGGTCGTGCGAGCCGCCCTGCGCCATGCGCAACAATGCGACGAGCGCCTCCTGGTGCCGGCTCAGTTCCTCGATCTCGCGGAACAGGTAGAAATGGACGACGCGTCCCTCCTGCACCGCGAGCCGCACGTGCAGGTCGACCGGGTAGCTGCCGCCGTCCGCGCGCGGCTTGCGCGCGCGCACGTGCACGCTGCCGTCGCGCTCGAGCTTGCGCGCGATCTCCTCGCGTCGCTCCGCGGTGACGACGAGGTCGAAGCCGTCGATTCGCCCCGCGAGGATCTGCGCTCGCGGATAGCCCGATCGCTGCACGAACGTCGCATTCACTTCGAGCACGCGGCCGCTCGCCGGATCGACGATCGCGAGCTCGTCGAGGCTGCCGTCAAACGCGAACTGGTAGCGCTCGCCGCCGGATGCGTGCTGGCTGCGTACGTTGCCGGCGCTGCGTGCAGCGAGCGCGAGCTTGATCCGCGCGAGCGCGTCGTCGGGCTTGACCGGCCGGGCGATCCACTCGATCAGGCCCGCCGGCAGGCGGCCGTCGCGCCAGCTGCCGCCGCGGCTGCCGAGGATGCCGATCACCGGCATGTCGTGGCGCGCATGCTTGCGCAGCTCGTCGCAGAAGGTCAGCGCTTCGGCCGGATCCTCGCCGAACTCGAGCAGGACGAGGTCGACGTCGAGGTCGGGCACGAGGAAGCCGCGCGCCTGCTCGATGTCCCTGGCCGAGTAGATCTCCTCGAACGCCTGCGCATCGAGCGCGTCGAACAACACGCGGCGATCCTCGCGGTCGGCCGCGACGATCAGCGCTGCGCCACGCGCGTCGGCGGCGGGGACGCTCATGTGACCCAGCGCCCGTCGCGCAGGCGCAGCTGGCGGTGCATCTCGCTCTCCACCGCGAGGCGGTCGTACATCCCGTCCAGTTCCTCCGGCAGTTCGCCGCGCGTGCTGACGAACACGAGCTTGCGCTCGTTGCTCGTCGGCGTGCGGGAAATGCGTCGCAGCAGGAGCACGTCCGCGGGCTTGAGGTGCGACTCGTAGTCGACGAACAGGTAGATGCCGAAATGCATGCTCTGCAGCACGTAGCGCAACGCATCGGACATCCGCTTCGAACCCGGCACGTGCATGCCGCTCTCGCGCAGCGACGCGATGCCGACGTCGGGATCCCAGGCGTAGATCGAAGCGCCGCCGCGCATCGCCAGCACGCGCATCTGCGCCACCGTGTCCGCGACGCTCGAGGTCTGCAGGGCCACGATGTGCTGCGTCGACTGCACGATGCGGTCGAGCATCTTCTGGACGACCTGCAATTCAGCTTTGTTGTCGATCACACCAACCCCTGACGACGCGGCAAAGCGCGGGCGCTCGCCGGGCGCGTCGCGCGACGCGTTCCGGCCGACGGCATTCGTGCGGCTCCCTGCTGCGATCGTACCGCAAGTGTGTTCCGCAACTCCTTGCCCGGGCTGCATTGACCCGACGCACGGCTTGCCCGGATTATAGCCGTCCCCCAGCACGCTCCCGGAGCCGGTCATGTTCGAAGGCCTGCGTTTCCAGCATTGGCAGACGGTCGGCGACGCCGACGGCATCGTGGTGCTGACGCTGGACCGCGCCGGCAGCCCGGTGAATGCGCTTTCGCGCGCCGTGCTCGACGAACTGTCCGAGATCGTGGAACGGCTCGCGCTCGAGCCGCCGAAGGGCGTGATCGTCCGCTCGGGCAAGGCCAGGGGCTTCATCGTCGGCGCCGACATCAAGGAATTCGAGGGCTTCGAGAAGAACGGCACCGTGCAGGACGCGCTCGAGAACGGCCAGCGCCTGTTCGTGCGCCTGGGTCGGCTGCCCTGCCCGACCGTCGCCGCGATCCACGGCGTGTGCATGGGCGGCGGCACCGAGCTCGCGCTCGCCTGCCGCTACCGCGTCGCCTCGCGCGATCCGTCGACGCGCATCGCGCTGCCCGAGGTCAAGCTCGGCATCTTCCCGGGATGGGGCGGGTCGGCGCGCCTGCCGCGACTGATCGGAGCGCCCGCGGCGCTCGAGCTCATGCTGACCGGACGCGGCGCCTCGGCCGAGAACGCGAAGGCGATCGGGCTCGTCGACGTGCTCACCTCGCCCGAACTGCTCGTCGAGGCCGCGAAGGAACTCATCCGGCATCCGCGCGCACGTCCGCTCGTGCAGCGCGCGACCGCGTGGGCGACCAACGTCTGGCCCGTGCGCCAGGTGCTCGCCCCCGTCCTCGTCAGGCAGACCGCGGCGAAGGTGCGCAAGGAGCACTACCCGGCACCGTTCGCGCTGATCGAAACCTGGCGTCGCGGCGGTTCGAGCCTCGCGCAGCGCCTCAGACTCGAGGCGCGCGCGGTCGCCAAGCTCGCCGCGACCCCGACTGCGCACAACCTCATCCGCGTGTTCTTCCTGCAGGAACGCCTGAAGGGGCTCGCGGGCGGTGCCGAACACGGGATACGGCACGTGCATGTCGTCGGTGCCGGCGTCATGGGCGGCGACATCGCCGCCTGGTGCGCGCTGCGCGGTTTCGAGGTGACGCTGCAGGATCGCGAGATGAAATACGTGCAGCCCGCACTCGATCGCGCGAAGGCGTTGTTCACGAAGAAGCTGAAGACCGCCGAACGCGTCGCCCCCGTGCTCGCGCGCCTCAAGGCCGACGTCGACGGCAACGGCATCGCCGGCGCCGACCTCGCGATCGAGGCGATCTACGAGAACGCCGAAGCGAAGGAAGCGCTGTATCGCGCCACCGAACCGAAACTGAAGCCGGATGCGCTGCTCGCCACCAATACGTCGAGCATCCCGCTCGCCGAACTGCGCACGACCGTGCAGACGCCGTCGCGTTTCCTCGGCCTGCACTATTTCAACCCGGTCGCGCTGATGCCGCTCGTGGAGATCGTGCGTCACGACCAGCTCGACCCGGCTGCGGAAAAACGCGCGCTCGCGTTCTGCAAGGCGCTCGACAAGCTGCCGGTGCCCGTCGCCGGGACACCTGGCTTCCTCGTCAACCGCATCCTCATGCCGTACATGCTCGAGGCCGCGCGCGCGTACAGCGAAGGCATCCCGGGCCCGGTCATCGACAAGGCCGCGAAGAAGTTCGGCATGCCGATGGGACCGATCGAACTCATCGACACGGTCGGCCTCGACGTGGCCGCGTCGGTCGGCGCCGAACTCGGCCCGTTCCTCGGCCTCGACATCCCGCCGGGTCTCGACGAACTCGTCAAGGACGGCAAGCGCGGCAAGAAGGACGGCCAAGGCTTCTACACGTGGAAGGACGGCAAGCCGCAGAAGCCCGAGGTCGATCCGGGTTACGTCGCGCCGGACGACCTCGAAGACCGGCTGATCCTGCCGCTGCTCAACGAGGCGGTCGCCTGCCTGCACGACCGCGTCGTCGACGACGCGGACCTGCTCGATGCGGGCGTCATCTTCGGCACGGGTTTCGCGCCGTTCCGCGGCGGCCCCATCAAGCACGTGCGCGATACCGGCGCGGACGCGCTCGAGGCACGGCTCGATACGCTCGCCGGCAAGTACGGCGCACGCTTCGCGCCGCGGCCCGGCTGGGACTCGCCCGCGCTGCGCAGCTGATCGGCGCGGCGCGACGCTATGCGGGCGGCAACGCGGGCGGCGCGAGCCAGAGGTCCTTGGCGAAGCGCACCGCATCCTCGTTCGCCGCATAGTAGCCGAGCGACAGCATGATCTCCTCGTAGCCGAGGCGACGATAGAACGCGCGCGCCGCCGTGTTGCGCCGGCGCGCTTCGAGGCGGATCACGCCGATGCCCGCTTCCAGCGCCGCTGCTTCGAGCCAGCGCACGAGTTTCGTGCCGGTTCCCTGGCGTTGCCGGGCCGGTGCCACGGCGAGCAGGCACAGCCGCGCCTCCTCGTCGAGATACTGCATGACGCCGAAGCCGACGACGCGGCCGTCGAGACGGGCGACCGCGACATTGGTGTCCCTCGAAGCGATCGCGCGGCGCAGGCGCTCGGGCGTCCAGCGCCAGCGCAGTCCATGCTCGATCAACTCGCGCGACAGCAACGCGATCGCGAGCGCTTCGTCCGCGCGGGCAAGGCCGATGGCGACGGCGGTTTCCACTCCGCCCGTATGGTGGCGCGATGCCGCCCGCGCAAGGCCCGGCTCCCGATCAACCGCCTGGGGCGTCGCCCTTGGCGAGGCCCGAGTGGCGCACATCCTTGCCGCGCACCAGATAGAGCACGAACTCGCACAGGTTCTTGCAGCGATCCCCGATCCGCTCGAACGAACGCGCGCACCAGAGGCGGTCGAGCTCGATCGGAATCTGCTCGGGCACCTGCTGCATGCGCGCGATGAGCGCCGCGGAAACGCTGCGGAACGTGCCGTCGAGTCGACGGTCGCGATGCATGACGTCGAGCGCGAGCTGCTCGTCGAGCCGCGCGAACGCGTCGAGCGCTCCGCGCAGCATGTCGCGTGCGACGTGGCCGAGTTCGGCGAGCGCCGAGGTCACGTCGGCACCGTCCTCCTCCGCGAGCAGGTGTTCGGCGAGCCGCGCGATGCGCTTGGCCTCGTCGCCGATGCGCTCGAGGTCGGCGAGCATCTTCATCACCGAGAGCACGAGGCGCAGGTCCGATGCGGCCGGCTGGCGCCGCGCGAGGATGAACGCACATTGCTCGTCGATCGCGAGTTCGGCCGCGTTGATGCGCTGCTCGCGCTCGCGGATCGCGCCGGTAGCGCCGGCCTCGCGCGCGACGAGCACGCGCACCGCAGCGGCGATCTGCTCCTCGACGATGCCGCCCATCGCGAGTACTTGCCGCCGCACGTCCTCGATCTCGCTGTTGAACTGGCGGGAGATGTGCTGGGAGAGGTGGAGGCGATCCATGGTGCAGTTCGGTGGCGTCGTGTTGCGGGATGGGGACTGTAGCCACCGCGCCGTTACGCGATAGCGTCGAAGCAGGGTGTTTCGTCGTGGCTCAACCGTAGCGGCCGGTGATGAAATCCTCGGTCTGGCGCTCGCGCGGATTGGTGAACAGCGCGTCGGTTTCGCCGAACTCGATCAACCGGCCCGCGTGCATGAACGCGGTGAAATCCGAGACCCGCGCGGCCTGCTGCATGTTGTGCGTGACCAGCAGCAGCGTATACCGCCGCGCGAGTTCGTGCAGCAGCTCCTCGAAGCGCAGCGTCGCCGCGGGGTCGAGCGCGGACGCGGGTTCATCGAGCATCAGCACGTCCGGTTCCACCGCGATCGCGCGCGCGATCACCAGGCGCTGCTGCTGGCCGAGCGAGAGCCCGAGCGCCGCATCGTCGAGGCGGCTCGCGACCTCGTCCCACAGCGCCGCCGCCCGCAGCGCCGCTTCGACGCGCTCGTCGAGTTCGCGCCGGCTGCGGATGCCGAGCAGGCGCAGGCCGTAGGCGACGTTGTCGTGGATCGACAACGGGAACGGATTCGGCCGCTGGAACACGATGCCGACGCGACGACGCAACTCGTGCACGACCGCGCCGGGCGCGTACACGTCCGTTTCGCCGAGGCGCACCTCGCCTTCGACGCGTGCGCCTTCGAGCTCGTCGTTGAGGCGGTTGAGGCAGCGCAGCAGGCTCGACTTGCCGCATCCGCTCGGGCCGATCAGCGCGGTGATGCGCCGCGCGGGCACGTCGAGGTCGATCGCATCCAGCGTGCGGCGTGCGCCGTACCAGAGGCTGAGCGCGCGCGTACGCAGCGCCGGCGCATCGGCGGACGGGTCGCGCGGCGCGCCGGCGCCGCCGCCGACGGCGAAAGTCATGCTGCTGGACATATGGTCAGGATCCGAAGGCGCGATAGCGATCGCGCAGGCGATTGCGCAACAGGATCGCCGCGAGGTTCAACACGATCACGACGCACACGAGCAGCATCGCACAGGCGTACGCGCGCGGCACGCCGCGGATCGCATCCGCACTCGCGAGCGCCGCATCGTAGACGGCGAAGCCGAGGTGCATGAACTGGCGCGACGGATGCAGGTACGGAAACGTGCCGTCCATCGGCGAAGCCGGCGCGAGCTTGACCATGCCGACGAGCATCAGGGGCGCCACCGACCCTGCCGCGCGCGCGATCGCGAGCACGAAGCCGGTCAACACCGCGGGCCGCGCCGCCGGCAGCAGCAGGCGCCAGACGGTTTCCTCGTGCGTCGCGCCGAGCGCGAGCGAGCCGTCGCGCAGGGCCGCGGGAATGCGGGCGAGGCCCTGCTCGACGCTGACGACCACGACCGGCAGGGTCAGCAACGCGAGCGTGAGGGCGGCCCACAGCAGGCCGCCGCCTCCGAACGTCGGCACCGGCAGGCGCGCGGCGTAGAACCAGCGATCGATGCCGGCACCGATGCCGTGCACGAACAGGCCGAGCCCGAGGACGCCGTAGACGATCGCGGGAACGCCGGCGAGGGTATCGATCGCGGTGCGAACGACCTGCGCGCCGACACCGCGGCGCTGGTGCAGGTAGACCGCGGTGGCGACGCCGAACGGCATCACGAGCACGCTCATGAGGAGCACCAGGGTCACCGTGCCGACCAGCGCGGGAAGCACGCCTCCGGCGAGGTTCGACGCGTGCGGCGGCGTCGCGACGAACGCCGCGAGCCGGCGCGCGAACATGCCGGCACGCGCGACCACGTCGAGCGCGTTCGGCCGCACGACCTCGGTCACGCGCGCGGGCGGATCGACCGCCTGCACCGCGGCCGCAAGCGCGTCTTCGTCGCCGCTGCCGAAAACGCGACGGCCGTCGGCGAAGCCGACCGCGAATGCGTCGGCGGGCTCGCTGCGCGCTCGTATCGCGTCGCGCCGCACGCGCTCGTAACCCTCGCCGATGCGCCCGCTTTCGCTCGAGCGCAGCAGCAACGCGTCGGCGTCCTGGTCGACGATCTCGGCCAGAAGCACCGAGCCGTCGACGAGCACGAGGCGCTCGACCGTGTCCGGCCACAGCGAGCGGAGGCCGCTGCCGAGCGTGAACAGCAACAGGCCGAGCATCGCGACGATGCACAGGCCGACCAGCCCGCCGAGCATCCAGGTCGCCGCGCTCGCGGCGCGCGCCCCGCTCATGCCGGCACGGCCACGTGCAACCGATGGCGCAGCCGCACGCGCACCGCACGCGCGGCGAGGCTCAGCAGGACGGTCGAAGCGAGCAACGCGAGTGTCGCGACCAGCAGGTCTCGCCACACGGCGCTCGCGGGCGCGGCGTCGGGCAAGCCGAGCGCGATGTCGGCGCCGAGAGCGCGCAGGCCGATCAGCGGGTCCATTCCGCCGACCGGGGTATTGCCGCTCGCCATGAGCACGATCATCGTCTCGCCGAAACAGCGGCCGACGCCGAGCACCGCCGCCGCGAACAGGCCCGCACCCGCGGCGGGGAGCAGTACGGTCGTGAGGGCCTGCCAGCGCGTCGCGCCGAGCGCGAACGCGGCCTGGATCTGGTCGCGTGGTACGAGGAACAAGGCGTCTTCGGCGACCGAGAATACGAGCGGCAGCGCCGCGATGCCGAGTGCAAGCCCGACCAGCGTCGCATTCCAGGGACTCGCGGGAACGATCAGGGTCGCGTCCAACCGGTTCGACAGCCACAGTCCGCCAGCGACGGCCGCGCACAGCAGCGGCAGCGTGGTCAACGGCAGCCAGCCGTCATGGCGCGACGGCCGGCCGAAGGCGAAGCCGGCCGCAAGCAGCAGCGAAGGCAGCGCGACCATGAGCGCGAGCAGGGTCGCGACGTGCGTCTTCAGCCACGGCGCGAACGAGGTCGCGGCGACCAGGCCGAGCACGACGGTCGGGATCGCTTCCAGCATTTCGAGCGCGGGCTTGAGCCAGGCGCGCAGGCGGGGAGCGCAGAAGTGCGCGCTGAACATCGCGGTCGCGAACCCGAGCGGCAATGCGATCGCGATCGCGCACGCGGTCGCTCGCAGGCTGCCCGCGAACAGCACGCCGAGGCGGGGCCAGTCGACGCCGACCGGCGCGCGCGAAGCGGCAACGGCGGCGATCAGGTAAAGCGGAATCGCAAGCAGGCCCAGGAGCACGAATGCGGCCCCGGCGGTGACGGCCAGGCGCTGCAGTCGCGCACGCCGGGCACGGCGGCGCGACGAAGCACGGATGGCGTCCGAGGCGAACAACGATTCGCAAGTCACTGGATTCAGGGGCATTCACTCACGCTAGGGGGTCATTGTGACAGGCTTGTTACACGCACGCGGTGGCCGTCATGGATTCGCCATCGTCGTGCAACACGCACTTCAAGCCTGAGCGCGAGGCTTGGCGCATGCCCCGATGCGGATGCCTGCATGCGCGTTGCCCTCGTCACCGAAACATGGCCGCCCGAGATCAACGGCGTCGCGTTGACCGTGCAGTCACTCGCGCGCGGCCTGGCGGGACTCGGCCACGAGGTCGAGCTCGTGCGACCGCGCCAGCGCACCGATGCCGACGAGCCTGCGGAGTTCGAGCAGGTGCTGCTGCCCGGCGCGGCGCTGCCGCGCTACCCCGGCCTGCGCTTCGGCCTGCCTGCGCATCGGCACCTCCACCGGCACTGGACGGCGCGGCGGCCCGACGCGCTCTACATCGCGACCGAAGGGCCGCTCGGCTGGTCCGCCCTCGGCGTTGCGCGACGCCTAGACCTGCCCGCGTGCACGGGCTTCCATACGCGCTTCGACGATTTCGCGAACCATTACGGCCTCGGCCTGCTGACGCCGGTCGTGTTCGCCTACCTGCGCCGCTTCCACAATCGCGCCGCGGCGACGCTCGTGCCGACCGCGGAGCTGGTCGAGTTCCTCGGCTCGACCGGCTTCCGCAACGTGCGCCTGCTGCGCCGCGCGGTCGACACGCAACTGTTCCATCCTCGAAGGCGCGATCCGGCGTTGCGCGCGGAATGGGGCCTCACGCCCGACGATCTCGCGGTCGTGCACGTCGGACGCATCGCGCCCGAGAAGAACCTCGGGCTCGCCGTGCGCGCGTTCGCGGCGATTCGCGCCGAGCATCCGAACGCGCGCTTCATCGTCGTCGGCGACGGTCCGGCGCGCGAGGCGCTAGCGCTGCAGCACCCGCACGTCCACTTCGCTGGCTTGCGGCGCGGCGACGACCTCGCACGCCATTACGCCAGCGGCGACCTGTTCCTTTTCCCGAGCCTCACGGAGACGTTCGGCAACGTGACGCTCGAGGCGCTCGCGAGCGGCGTGCCGATCGTCGCGTTCGACTACGGCGCCGCACGTGAACACGTACGCGACGCGGTCGCCGGCGCGCGCGTCGCCCTC
>DASTSE010000381.1:0-3044 GCA_035760865.1 Dokdonella sp. | reverse complement strand
GATGGCTTTGCGGCCCTCGGCCCTCAGCCCTCAGCCCTCAGGAAAAGCATCGCGGCTTCCGCCGCTCCCACACGAGCGCGCGTGTACTGCCCGGGCGAGATCGCCGACATCGAGGACGGCGACAGCGGCGTGACCGCCGTGCTCGCCGACGACACGCGCCTGCGCGCGCGCGTGCTCGTCGCGGCCGAAGGCGCCGAGTCGTCCGTGCGCACGCGCCTCGGCATCGCATTCGAAGGCCGAGACTACGGGCAGCGCGCGGTCGTCGCCCACGTCACGACCGAACGGCCGCACGCAGGCACCGCATGGCAGCGTTTCCAGCCCGGCGGTCCGCTCGCGTTCCTGCCGCTCGCCGACGGCCGCTGTTCGATCGTCTGGTCGCTGCCCGACGCCGAAGCCGCGCGCGTGCTCGCGCTCGACGACGACGCGTTCCGCGCCGAACTCGGCTGCGCATTCGACTTCCGCCTCGGCGCGATCACCGCGACGACGCCGCGCGCCGCGTTCCCGCTGCGCCTGCGCCTTGCCGCACGCTATGTGCGAGGACGCTGCGTGCTCGCGGGCGACGCCGCGCACGTCGTGCACCCGCTCGCCGGCCAGGGCATGAACCTCGGCCTGCGTGACGTCGCCTGCCTGCGCCGCGTGCTGCGCGACGCGCGCGAACGCGGCAGCGACCTCGGCGCCGAACATGTGCTGCGCCGCTACGAGCGCGAGCGTCGCAGCGACACCACGCTCGCCGCGCGCGGCTTCGACGCGATCGAGCGCGTGTACGGTTCCGCGTTCGAACCCGTCGCCGCGGTGCGCGGCGCGGCGCTCGCATTCGCGGGCCGCTTCGCACCGTTGCGCGGGATGCTCTCGAACATCGCCGCCGGGCGCCGCTGAGCGCGACGGCGCCAGCGCATCAGAGCATCGCGAACGTGATGACCGCGCAGGCGATCGTCATGAGCAGCAGGCCGACGAGGAAGATCGCGTCGGCCGCCTGTTCGATGCGGTGCATGCGCCGCGCGCTGCGCGCTCGCAGCGCCCAGTAGGACAGCACGCACGACACCATGAACAGCGTCGCGTCGCCGGCGAGCAGGTCGTCGGCGACCGTGCCGACCTTGGTCGTCGTCACGACGATGCGGATGAGGCCGATCACCGTGAGGCAGACGCCGACGAGCGCGGCCGACGCGGTGAAGATGTGGATGCACAGGTCCGCCTCGAGCGTGCGGTCGGGGTCGGGCGGCGAAGGGCGTCGCGTGCGCAGGGGCGGCATGCGGTGTCTGACCCGGCAGCGAGGCGCCGAGTTCAGCGCGGATCGGCCGGCGCCGGCAGCGATGCGCGCAGCAGCAGCGACAGCGGTCTGCGCGCGTCGGCATCGAACGGCTCGTCGATCCCGTCGACGACGAAGCCGGCCGCGCCGAGGCCGGCGAACCAGCTCGACAGCGTGCGGAAGTACCACGGCATCGGTTCGGTGAAGCCGTCGAGGCCGCCGAATGCCTCGAGGCGCCAGCCATCCGCATAGGGACCCGCGTCGTTCAGCGGATGCAGCGTCTGAACGAACAGCCGGCCGTGCGGCTGCAGGCACGCGCGGGCCGCGGCGAGCGGCGCGACGAGGTCGGCGTCGAGCAGCGCGAAGTTGAACACGACCGCGTCGAAGATGCCGAAGGCGCCCGGATTCGCGACCAGGCCGGCGTAGCTCGCACACGCGTAACGGACGCCACCGAGCCCGCGCGCCGCTTCGACGAGCGCAGCGCTCGCGTCGACCCCGACGACGTCGCACCCGTGCGCCGCGAGTGCGCGCGCGAGCCAGCCTTCGCCGCAGCCGAGGTCGAAGACGCGCCGCGCGCCGCTCGCGAGCAGCGCGTCGACGATCGCGGCGTCGGTGCCCGCTCGACGGCTCGCGATGCGGCCTTCGCGCACCGCGCGCGTCCACGCCTGCGCGTTCGCCTGCCAGCTACGCTGCAGGCGCGCGGTCGCGTCGTCGCCGGACGGTGCCGTCATCGTGCGAGCAGCATGCGCGCGCGCGGGAAACCGAAGCGCAGCAGGCGTTCGCGAATGCGCGCGACGTCGTCCTCGCGTCGCAGGCGGCGCATGCTCAATGCTCCCAGCGGTAGTTGATGCCGGCGCGGTTGCCGCTCGTCGCGTTCTGCGCCTCGAAGTTCCAGCGCTTGTTGAAGATGTACTTGAGGCTGACGACTTCGCCGGGCGTGAACAGGCCGACGCCGTAGCTGAGGTAGAGCTTCGGCGAGAGGTACTTGCCGACCGTGAACGCGGCGCCGCCGACCGCGGCGTTGTCGGACACGCCGGCCTCGACGCCCATGCGCGCGCCGATGCCCTTCGCGAGCAGGTCGCCGGTCGCGCTGCCGAGCGCGCGCGCGGCCGTGCCGAGCATGTCGCCTTCGCCGCTCTTGAGTCCGGAAAGGGGCTTGCCGGTGATGAGGTAGGACAGCGCTTCGGACTGTTCCATCGCAGGCTGCGAATACACGGTGAGCACGGGCACCTGCGCCGTGCCACGCACCTGCAGGCCGGCGACGATCGTGTCGTCGCTCTGGCCGCCGGACGCGCCGAGAATCGTGCGCGCGGCGCGGATGTCGAGGCCGGGGTTGTCGAGCGCAGTACCCGCGAACAGCAGGCGACCGCTTTCGATCCTGAGGTCCTGGCCGTACGCGCGATAGGTGCCGCCGACGTTCAAGGTACCGGTACCGGTCGCGAGCTTGCCGGGGCGCTGGTCGATGCGCAGCTGGCCGCGGATGGTGCCGTCGAGGCCGAGGCCGGCGAGCTTGACGTCGTCGCCGAGGCGGATCTCGACGCCGACGACGACCGGCAGCGGCTGGCCCGGCGCGGGCTGCTCGGCGTCGACGACGACGACGTCGGGCGAGGTCTTCGCGGTGCCGCCGCCCGGGAGCTTGGCGAGGTCGACGTCGGTCTTCGGAATCGTCACGCTGCCGCCGACGCTGAGGTTCTCGCTCGTGCGCTCGATCACGAGGTCGGGGGAGATCACGACCTTCGCCGCGGGGATGTCCGCGGCGAGGACGTTCTCGCCCTTGATCGTCGCGTGCAGCGACGCA
>DASTSE010000380.1:0-3216 GCA_035760865.1 Dokdonella sp. | reverse complement strand
CACCGCTGTCGGCATTGGCGTTGGCCGCGACGGCCGCGATCGCGACGGCGAGCGGCAGCGGGCGGAGCAGGCGAGACGCGTGCATCGTTCCTCCGGCGGCCTATTCGTGGAATTTCGGACCCGACGGCGCGTTCGAGCCGTGGATGTTCGCGTGGCAGGTCACGCATGCGCGTCCCATCGCGCGTTCGTCCGGATGCGGTCCATTGCCGAGCGACCCGGGCGTGTGCAGGTCGTTCGGATGGCGCAGGCCCGAATGGCACTGCTGGCAGAGGAACGGCAGCGGCGTCACGAGCAACGTCTGCTGGTTGGATCCGTGCGGCGTGTGGCAGTTGAGGCAGCTTTCGCGCACGGGCGCGTGTTCGAACAGGAACGGGCCGCGCTTCTCCGCGTGGCACTGGTAGCAGGTCTCGTTGACCGAGTTCGTCTTGAGCAACGGGCTCGTGATCGAACCGTGCGGGTTGTGGCAGTCGTCGCAGCTCATCTGGCCTTCCGGCAACGGCATGTGCGAGCGCCGGTTGAACTGCAGGCGCACGTCGCGATGGCATTGCGCGCAGGTGTCGTTGATCGACGCCTTCGCCATCAGGCCTTCGGCCGAGAACTTCGCCATCGGGTTGTGGCAATCGCTGCAGGAAAGCCCGTTGCGCTGGTGGACCGATCCGAGCCAGTGGTCGCGTGCGCCGCCTTCATGGCAGGCGAGGCAGGTCCGCGTCTGCGTCTCGATCGGCGTGCCCGAATCCTTCGTGTAGCCGATGATGAGGCCCTTCGTGCCCGGCTCCTTCGCGTGCGCCGATCCCGGCCCGTGGCATGTTTCGCACACGGGGATCGACGCGTCGGCCTTGTTCGCCGCATGCAGGCCGAGCGCATGGAACGTGTGCGTGAAGTGTTCGCTCTCGAGCTGGTGGCAGGCGATGCAGGTGCGTTCGCCGACCGCGCTCGCGCCCGCAGCGTCCGGATTGTCGGCGACCCTCGCCTTCGCGAAACCCGGCGCGACGCTCATCATCGCGGCGCCGGCCTGCACGTCGCCGCCGGTCAGGCCGGTCGAGGGCAGCGACTTCGAAAGCTCCTCGCGGCTCTGCTGCGCCAGCGCCGGTGTGAGCATCGCGCATCCGAGAACGAGCGCGAGCAGGCGCGTCATCGCGTCATCGCCTCGCATGCGCGAGCCCCGTTGCAACGGCGGCGGTGCCACAGCCTTCGGTCGTCCGCGCGAGCGTGCGTACGGCCGCGCAGGCATCGATCGAGGCGTCCGAGCCGCGGCTCGTGCGCTCGAGCAGCGCGAACAGCGCCTTCGCGTCGAGGCGCGGTTCGAGTTCGAGCAGCAGCGCGATCGCACCGGTCACGTGCGCGGTCGCGAGCGAACTGCCCGACGCGTAGTCGTAGTGGCCGCCGGGCTCGAGGGTGAGGATGTCGCGGCCGGGCGCGGCGAGCGCCGGGCGCGTCGTCACGGGCGAATCGCTGCTGCGCACGGCGATCACGCCCGCGACGTCGACCGGAAAGCCGTCCATGCGCCCATCGGGAGGGACTGCGCCGACGACGACCGTGCCGCGCTCCACCGCCTTGGCGACGAGCTGTTCGAGCAACGGGTCGGAAGGGCCGCCGAGGCTGAGATTGATCAGGCGCGCATGGGATGCGATCGCGGCGCCGAGCGCTTGCGCGAGCGTGAACGTGTCGCAGCGCGCGGCGGCGCCGTCCGCTTGCACGGACCAGCAGGCGCGCAGCGCGCGGATGTGCGTGGCCGGGGCGACGCCGACGATGCCGACGCCGTTGTTCGCGACTGCCGCGATCACGCCGGCGACCTCGGTGCCATGGCGATCGCGAGCCGCGGGTTCGGCGGCCGCGGTCGTGAAGTCGCGCTGGGCGACGACGCGGCCGGCGAGGTCCGGGTGCGAGGCATCGATGCCCGCGTCGACCACCGCGACCTCGATGCGTGCGCCGCTGGCCCAACGCTGCGCGGCAGCAGCGCCGATGCGTGAAAACCCCTGTTGCAGGCCGACGTACGGATCGTTGTAGCCGGAGGCGTCGTGGCCGTCCGCAGGCGTCGCCGGCGGCAGCGGCGCGTTCGCCTCGTGCGCCTGCGCATAGGTGTGGAACTCCTGCAGCGGCTGCGCCAGGCTCACGCGCCGGTCGTCGCGCAGGCGCGCGAGCGCGTTCGAACGATCGATGCCCGCCGGAAGCTCGTAGAGCATGCAGCGCAGGCGCAACGCTTCGATCGTCCATGCGGACACCTCGCGCAGCGCGTAGTCGTTCGCGATGCGGCGCGCCAGCGCACGCGTGCGTTCGCTGCCGCCCGCGTAGTCGGGCAGGCCCGCGTAGCCCCGCGGCGTCGCCCCCGCCGGTGCCGCGGGGTCGGCCTTGTCGGCGATCGCGACGACGATCATGCGCGAGGTGCCGGCGTCGATGGGCGTTTGCTCGCTCGCATGCAGCGTCGGCTCCGCGAGCGCGGAGGCACAGGCGAACGCGAAAGCGGCAGCCCATCGCGGCATGCAGTTCGAACGGCGGGAGCGTGGGCGCATCGTGCCGTTACCTGTTCGTCGTGTCGGCGATCGGTTCGACCAGCAGAACCCCGGGAGCCGCGCGCAGGCGGGCGAGGGCGTCCGGATCGATGCGCCCCGGCGCGACCGGCGCGAGCGTGTAGATGGTGCCGACGTCGTTGGTGCCGACGATGTGCAAGCCATGTTCGCCGAGCAGCCGCTGCAGCTGTCCCACGTTGAGCTCGGGCGACGGCACGAAGCGCAGGCTCGCACCGACCGGCAGCGCCTCGGGGGCGCTCAGCGTACGGTAGGCAGGTAGGTCGTCCGCGCGATGGCGCTCGATCGCCCAGGTCGCGAGCGCGGCAAGCCCGATCGCCTGGATCGCAACGGTTGCGGCGAGCGCGCGCAACAGGCGCCGCGGTCGGGCGCCGCCGGTCTCGTGCGCCTGTTCGGCGTCGATGCGTGCGAGAAGGCGATCGAAGGCGGGCTTCGCCTCGTCGGCGACGTCGGCGTCGACGTCGATGCCCGCATGCACGCGCGACTGGAACGCATACTCGTCGCGGCAATCCGCGCACACGGCGAGATGCGATTCGGCCAGCGCGCGGTCGGTCGCTGACGCCGTGCCGTTGATGAGCCACGGGATGAGGTCCCAGGTCCGGCGATGCTGCGAAGACTGCATGTCAAGCCCGTGCGATGTGGGAAGGAAGGGGTGCGTCGCCGCCGAGCGCGGGCAGCGTGTTGCGCAGGC
>DASTSE010000379.1:0-3418 GCA_035760865.1 Dokdonella sp. | reverse complement strand
CGCGCGTACAGCTCCTCGTGTTCCTGGATGCAGCGCAGGTGCGCGCGCAGGACCTCGCGCAGGTGCGCACCGTCGTGGACGAGCGCGTGCATCGCGTTCGTCATCCGTAGCCCGAGATCGCTGACCGCCTCGACGAGCAGCGCGTCGCGGGTCGAGAAGTGCGCGAACACCAGGCCGTGCGAGACGCGCGCGCGCCGGGCGACGTCGAGCGTGCTCGCCTCGCGGAAGCCGTCGCGGCGGGCGACCTGCATCATCGCCTCGACGATGCGCTGCCGGCTCTCGGCTCGCTGCTCGTCGCGCGTTCGCTTTCGTTGAGTGTTCACTCAGTGAGTGAGTACTCAACGAAGCCCGGCGCTGTCAAGCGCATCAGAGCGACTTCAGGTACTCGGCGAGGTCGGTCTTCTCGCGCGGCGCGAGCCCGAGCCCGAGGAACGCGTCGTAGTGGTCGATGACCTCGGCGAGCGTCGCGAAGCGGCCGTCGTGATAGAAGCCGCCCTTCATGTGCGTCCACAGCCCGCGCAGAGGCGTCGTGCGGTAGCGCCCGTCGGGCGAGCGCTGCGCCTGGAAGTCGTCGATCCCGATCTCGTCCGCCGTGTGCATGGGCCAGCCGGCCTCGGTGAACAGCCCTTCGAAGTGACAGCTGGCGCACCTCGCCTTGCCCGTGAACAGGGTGGCTCCGCGCGCCGCCGCGCTGGCGTCGAAGCTCCCCGCGGGCGGCGTGGGTGGAGCCAGCGCCAGCTGATAGAAGTGCAGCGCCGGGAGCTTCGCCGTGATGCGGTCCACGTCGCTCTGGATGTGGCCGAGCCGGTTGCGCGCGGCGATCGGGAACCGTGCGGCGTCGTCGAGCCTCGGGTCGAAGAAGTTGCCCTGGCCGTGCATCTCGAGGTTCGCGACGAGCGCGTTCCAGTGCGGGGTCGAGCCCCAGCCCGTGTACGTGTGCAGCGACACGCCGGCTTGCCCGAACGCGGGTGGAAGCAACGTGGCGGCGGTCTTGCCGTCGGGGCGGAACGCCTTGCCGTCGAGGATCAGCTCGGCATCGAACTTCCCGGGGCCCCAGCTGTTCAGCACGGTGCGGACGGTGTCCTGCGAGACCCCGAGCAGGTCCGCGAACGCCGTGAGGTCGGGCGCGAGCGCGACGATCGCGCCGACGTCGAGGTCGCGGTTCGGCCAGCCGTCGAGCCGGTTGCCGATGCCAGGCGCGAGCGAGTCGTCGACGGTGGAGTGGCAGAGCGCGCACTGGATGCCGATCGAGCTCAGCCTGCCGCCCTCGAAGAACCCCGTCACGCCGACGACGGCGTTGCGCTCGAGTAGCGCCAGCGTCGTCGCGGGATCGTCGAGGTTCACCGTACCGGCCCCAAGCGCGGAGACCAGATCGGCGGGCAACGCGCTGACGTCGACCTTGAGCCCGAGCGCGAGTGCGGCATTCGGGCTGAGGCCGGCGCCGACGCCGCCGTTCGCCTCGCCGGCGATCGCGCGATTCAGCCCGAGCGAGCCGCCCCAGAACGCCTCGTCGCCGAACGTGTCGAAGCGAAACGTCTGGCGGCCCTCGTCGATCATCCGGCCTGCCTGGTCCTTCACGGGATCGCCGGGCCGCGGCGGCACGCTCGCTGCGTCGATCAGCACCACGCTGCCGTCCTGGATGGCCGGCCTGTCGTCGTCGTCGCCACATGCCACCGCCGCAACCAGACACGTGACACCGAGCACTGTTCTCCACTGCATGCGAGCTCCTTCGATCCGTTCGGGGAGTCCGCATGCAAGCCAGGTGCGCTCCGTACTCGCACGCAGGAATCGCGACCCGCACCGAGCGCGCGGGCGCTCAGCTGCCGATTCCGGGCATCGCGACGGCCACGATCTGTTCGGGGCGTGCGGCACGGATGCCGCGCAGCCACCCGCGCGCACGCTCTAGCAGCGCCGCTCCCTCGTCGCCGCCGAGCAGCGCGCCGAGCCGCCAGCGCGCCGCCATCGCGGGACCGATCATGTGCAGCGCCTCGAACGCGTCGATCGCCTCGCGCAGCTCCGCGACCGCCTTGTCGGGCCTGTCTTCGAGGTGCGCGATCACGGCGCGGAAGCTATGGATCGACGACACGCGCGCGGGCAGCGGAGACGCGGCGATCACCGCGAGGCGGCGGCGCGCTTCACCGAGGTGCGTGCGCACCGCGCTCGTGCCGGCGCGACGTGCCTCCGCGGCACGCGTCAGCGACCACGCGCCGGCCCACACCGAGACGTCGAGCCGGATCGCCGGCACGCGCCAGAGCAGGCTGTGCTCGATGCGGCGGCGGCCCTCCTCGATGTACTCCGCATCCGCTTCGGCGCGGCCGGTGTAGAGCGCGAGCATGGTGCGCGAGCGCCAGCCCCAGTAGAACGGGTTCGAGATCTGCTCGACGCCGTCGGCCGCCGGCCAGCTGGCGAGCGCGTCGTCGACGTCGCGGATGCCGTCCTCGGCGCAATGGTCGAGCATGTAGCGCTGCGGGAACTGGACGCGGAAGCCGACCTCGATGAAACGGTCACCGCGGCGGCGCGCGCCGCGCTGCACGCGCTCGGCATGATCGGCGGCCTCGCGATAGTCGCCGGCGGTCGAGTGCCCCCAGCCCACGAACTGCTCGAACAGGTCGACCTCCCACGTGTGGCCGCGGCCCGCGGCGGTCCAGGTCTCGAGACCGCGTTGCGAGATGTCACACGTCGCCGGCCAGTCGTTGTCGACGAAGTACGCGCGGGCCGCGTCGGCGAGCGCGACGTAGCAGTGCGCCTCGGGCGCATCGGTGTCGGCGGCCGCGCGGGCGATCGCCGCGGTCAGCCGGCGCAGGCGCCTGTGCTGGTTCATGCCGGCGGCGGCGAACGCGCCTCCGGACAGCGCGCATGCGATCCGGCGCGGATCGCCGGCGGCGAGCGTCATCAGCAGCGCGCGGAACGCGAACACGCTCGCGCGCATCGAGTCGACCATCGACAGGCCGATCGCGGCGGACCAGCACGTGTCGAGGCGCAGCTTCTGCTCGGCGGACAGCTCGGCCTCGCTGCGCGGGCGCCAGCGCAGCCAGCTCGCGCCGGTCCGCACGTGCAGCCAGAACAGCGAGCGCAGCGCGGCGCCACCGCTCTCTGGCCAGTGCAAGCCGACCTCGGCGAGCAGCGCGCGCGCGACCTCCATCCCCTCGACGGTGTAGCCGCCCGCGAGCAAGCGCTCGGCGGCGCGCCGGCGCAGGTCGCGCTGCTCGAACGAATCGGGGTCGCCGGTGCGCGATGCCTCGAGGAACGCGAGGCCGGCATCGTGCGGGTGTCCCGCGTGCGTCAGCGCGTCGGCGCGCGCGACCAGCAGGCCGCGCCGGCGTGCGGCGTCGTGCGTGCCGAGCCGCAGCGCCATCGCGAGCCACTCCGCGGCGCGCTCGAACGCGAGCGAGTCCGCAGCGCGCACGGCCGCGGCCTC
>DASTSE010000378.1:0-36463 GCA_035760865.1 Dokdonella sp. | reverse complement strand
CGCGGCATTCGCGGCGAGCAGGAGGCCCGGCAGCAACGCCGCGAGGAAGTAGTTGCCATCGCTGCCGCGCACTTGGTAGCGGATCGCGAGCGCGAGCGCGGCACCGGTCCCGACCAGCGCGTACAGCGGCCACGCGGCGGTGCCCTCGTGGCGGGCGCGCCGGCCAGCCAGCATGCCCATGGCGGCCAGCAGCATGAACCAGAACCAGACGTTGCCGACCCAGGCGATCACGATGTGCGGCATCGTCTGCGGGCGGAACAACCAGTCGACGAGCAGTCCCGGCACGGTCGACCAGTCCTGCGGCGACGTCCATTCGAGCGTGCCGACCGGTTCGCGCAACCGCAGGCCGAGCGCGCTCCAGGCGCGGAACAGCGGATCGGGACCGACTGTCGGCATGCCGGTGAGAAGCCAGGTGCGCGCCGTCACGAACGCCGTGACGACCAGCGCGCCGGCCGCTGCGAAGCGCGCGTCCGACGTCGTATTCCCGCCCTCGGCCAGCGGGCGGGCGCGCCAGGCAAGCCAGCCGCAGCCCAGCGCGAGCATGCCTACGTACGGGATCGCGGTCAGCTTGGCCATGCAAGCAAGCGCTGCGCCGGCAACGACCCAACAGAGGTCCGACAGCGAGCGCGTGCGCGTGAATGCGAGCGCGGCGTCGGCCGCGACCAGCGCGAACAGCAGCGCGAGCGCATCGGGCTTGGGCTCGATCGCGGTAGCCGTGAGCGCGGGCAGGGTCGCGACCAGCGCGAGCACCGGCATGCGCGCAGCCGGATCGAGGCCGATGCGCGCGGCGATGCGCGCGCACGCGAGCAGGACGAGCACGAGCACCCAGATCGACATGCCGCTGATCACGCTGCTGTCGCCGAGTGCGCTGACCGGCAGCAGGAAGACTTCGTGGAGCTTCGGGAAGTAGTGCACCGGCGAAACGAGGCCGAGCGGCTCGAATACCGAATGGCCGGGGTCGAGCACGTACTCCCCGCGCAATCCGTACCACAGCGAGTCGTAGCCGAAGACGACGTTCGTGCGCGCGTACAGCACGGCCATCCACGCGACGAGCGCGCCGCTCCAGGCGCTCGCCGCCCGGGGCTGCGTGCGCAGGCTGCGCCAGAGGAACACGAGCAGCGGCGGCGTTCGGCCGAACGATGCGACGAGCCCCAGCGCGAGCGTGAGTGCGCGCAGCTCGCGGATCGAGCCGAATGCGAACGCCGATGCGGTCCATGCGAGCATGCTCCATGCGACGAAGCCGAGCACGAACGCATGCAGGTAGTCCGCGGTCTCGCGCGCGCCCGGCGCGCCGCAGAGGCGACGGACGGCCATGCCGGTACCGACGACGATCTCGAGGTAGAGCACGTCGATGAGCAGCGGCACGTCGACCGCATGCCGGCGCAGGAACAATGCGAGCGCAGCGGTCGCGAGCAGGAGCGCGCTTCGCGACGACAGCGCGAATGCACTTGCGGTCAGCGCGACGAGCACGAGGCCTTCGAGTCCGCCTTGCCAGTAGGCCGGCTGTGCGATGTGCCACTTGAACGGCCCGGGGCCGATCAGCTGCCACGCCGGAACCATGACGAACGCGGTGGCGAGCAGGCAGGCGAGGGTGGCGAGGGGGATGGTGGAGCGCGAACCGATCTGCATGTACTAAGGCACTTGCGCCGCGCGACGCCGGCGGCCGGCAGATTCTAGACGATTTGCACAACGCTAAAGTTGCACGTGGCGGCGATCAGCCGCGCTGGCCGAGACGCTTGCGCTCCATCCGGCGCAGGAACTCGTCCATGATGCGCCGATACAGGTCGTCGCCGAGGTACGCGTCCTCGACGCCGGCGTCGATCGAGGGATTGTCGTTCACTTCGATGACGACGAGCCGATCGGCGGCCTGCTTGAGGTCGACGCCGTACAGGCCGTCGCCGATCGGCGCGGTCGCCTTGAGCGCGAGCTTGAGCACGTCGGCAGGCGCCGATCGCACCGGCAGCGTCTCGAACCCGCCCGATTTCGCCGTGCCCTTCGCGCCGTGGTTGTAGATCTGCCAGTGCCCGCGCGACATGTAGTACTTGCACGCGTACAACGGCTCGCGATTGAGGATGCCGATGCGCCAGTCGAACTCGGTGAACATGAACTCCTGCGCGAGCACGAGAGCGGTGTGCTGGAACAGGTCGTCCACCGCGGCCTTGAGCTGCGCCGGGTTCTCGACCTTGACGATGCCGCGCGAGAACGATCCGTCCGGAATCTTGAGCACGATCGGGAAACCGAGCAGGTCTGGCAGCTCCGCGAGCTTCTTCGGGTCGTCGCGGTAGAGGATCTCGGTGCGCGGCGTGGCGAGCTTGCGCGACCGCAGCAGGTCGTGCAGGTAGATCTTGTTCGTGCACTTGAGGATCGAGCTCGGATCGTCGATGACGACCATGTCCTCCTTCTCCGCCTTGTTCGCGAAGCGGTAGGTATGGTTGTCGAGCGCGGTCGTCTCGCGGATGAACAGGCCGTCGTACTCGGCGAGACGCGTGTAGTCGTTCTTCGTCAGCGTATCGACCTCGATGCCGAGTTCGGCACCCGCTTCGACGAACGACTTCAGCGCGCGCTTGTTCGACGGCGGCATCGGATCGCCGGGATCGGCGAGCATCGCGAGATCGAAGCGGAACTTCCTGCGCGCGCGGGGCTTGCGCCAGAGCTTCTTCGAGAACTTGTCGAGCGACTGGGCGAACGCGTCCTCCTGCGGATCGGACAGCGTGTGCAGACCGGTCGGCTTGATCGCGGCGATCTGCCAGACGCGCTCGCGCTCGAACTCGATGCGCAGGATCGGGCACGGAAACGCCTCGAACACCTGCCGCACGATGTCTTCGAGGCTTTCCGACGAGGTTTCGCCGAAATAGACGAGCACGCCGAAGTCGGTCGTATCGCGGCCGCCATCGGGAAGGAACTTGGCGAGCTTCTGGTTGAGGTCGTCGATGTCGAGCCCGTACAGCGAACGCCGGCGCAGGTCGTTGATCGTGCGCACCGACGGGATCACCTTGTGGCCGCGCGCCTCCGCCAGCAACGATACGTAGTAGCCGGTACCGAGGTACTTGTAGCTCCGGCACAGGTTGATGACCTGGGTGCGCTCATCGTCCGTGCCGATCGGCTCCTTGAGGTAGTCCTGTGCGGTCACGACGTTGTCGGACGGGTAGTACGACCCCCAGTCCGAGGCCTTTTCCACGACGATGACGAGCCGGCTCATGCGCGAGGCCTGGGTGCGGGTTCGAGGGGGCGGGCGCCAGGGTCCGCTGCAGGGGGCCGCGGTGACGACGGGATGGGCGAGGGCTGCAGCGGCATGACGGGCGCGGAGTTTGACACAGCCGCGCACCGGCGTGCAGGGCGGCGGACGCGCGATTCAGCGGGCGGCAGGCCGCGCTTGGCGGCGCGTGCGCGGTTGCGGGCCGCAGCGTTCGCGCACTAGGCTGCGCGCCGTGCCCGCGAACGTCGAAACCGGTCCTTCACCCGTCGCTGCCATGCCGGTACAGGTCCGCCGTGCGCGCCTCGAAGACCTCGACGCGCTGGTCGCGCTCGAGCGGGAGACGTTCGCACTCGATCGCATGAGCGCGCGGCAGTGGCGGCGGCACCTGTGCAGCGCCAGCGCCGAAGTCCTCGTCGCCGAGCGCGCCGACCGGCCGGTCGGCGCGGCGGTCGTGTTCCATCGTCGCGGTACCGACGTGGCGCGGCTGTATTCGATCGCCGTATCGGCGAGCGAGCGCGGCGGCGGAATCGGCCGCGCGTTGCTCGACGCCGCCGAGCAGGCCGCGCGCGCACGCGGCAGTCGGCGCCTGCGCCTCGAGGTACGGAGCGACAACCTCGCCGCGCAAGCCTTGTACGAGCGCGCCGGCTACCGTGCGTTCGGCGCGCACGCGGCGTACTACGAGGACGGCGCCGACGCACGCCGATATGAAAAGGCGCTCGTCGCGAGCGGCTAGCCGCGGTCGGCGCGCAGTTTCTCCGCGGTCGCCGCATCGGCGGGCCGGGCGACGAGGCCGCCCGCGGCGGCGAGCGTGACGTCGTAGCGGCCGCCGTCGACGAGCGGCAGGTAGGCCGCGCTGCCGTAGTCGGCATCGACCCAGGGAATCCACTGCGGGAACGCGCGCTTGAGCGTCCACAGGTCGGGCCAGCGCGCGTCGTCGAGCGCGACGACGGTCCTCGTCGCGCCGCGCTCCTGTGCGACGTCGCGGTAGCGGCCGCCGACGCGGTCGAGCCGGTACAGCGGCTGCGCGCCGAGCATGACCGCGCGGGGCGTCCATTTGATCACGCGCGCATCGAGCTGCCAGTCGTCGCCAGCGAGCTCGACCTGGCGATGCTCGCCGTCCGGGGTCGCGATGTCGACGAGATAGCGCTGCGCGCCGAGCGAGCGCGCCTCGACATGCGCGACCGGAACCTCCGCGGCAAGGCGGCGATAGCCGAGCAGCGCCGTGCCGGCGAACGCGCCGAGCAGCGCGAGCGCGAGGAACACCAGGCACCAGGCGAGTCGCAGGGTCGCCGCGAATCGGCGGCGCTCGCGCCAGCGGCGGCGCGCGTGCACGCCGTGACCGGTCGCGAACAGCAGGCAGAGCGCGGCGATCGCGAACAGTGCGACGAGGAACGGTGTCAGCGACATCGTCGGGCGGCTCCGCAGGATCCGGTGGCTAGCATACCGGCCCCGTGGGTGAACCGCCGCTATACTCCGGCTCCAGGCCACACGCCGGATGCCGCCATGCCGATTCGTCACCTTCCCCGCGCCGCGCTGCTGTTCGCGCTGCTGCTGCTCGCGTCCTGCGGCAACAAGGGCCCGCTCGTGAAGCCGGGCACGCCGCCGCAGGGCACGCCGACCGCGACGCCCTGACCCTCATGCCGCTGCGTTTCAGCAAGATGCACGGCCTCGGCAACGACTTCGTCGTCGTCGATTGCCGCGCGACGCCCTTTGCGCTCGACGCGAAGGCGATCCGCTGGCTCGGCGATCGCCATTTCGGCATCGGTTTCGACCAGTTGCTCACGATCGAGCGCGCGCGCGATCCGTCCTGCAGTTTCGCCTACGGCATCTGGAACACCGACGGTTCGAACGCGGGCCAGTGCGGCAACGGCGTGCGCTGCGTCGCCGCCTGGCTCGCGCGCGAGGGTGCGCTCGGCACGGGCATGACGCGACTCGAGAGCCCATCGGGTGCGGTCGCGGTCGAGCTGCTCGGCGACGGCAGCGTGCGCGTCGACATGGGCGAGCCGCGCTTCGCGCCCGTGGCGATACCGCTCGCGGCCGATGCCGAAAGCGATGCGTATGCGATCGACGTCGTCGGTCGCGAGGTCGAGGTCGGTGCCGTGTCGATGGGCAATCCGCACGCGCTGGTCGAGGTCGACGACGTCACGGCGGCACCGGTCGCCGTGCTCGGTCCGCAGATCGAATACGCGTCCGCGTTTCCGCAGCGCTGCAACGTCGGTTTCGCCGAAGTCGTTTCGCGAGGCGCGATCCGCCTGCGCGTGTGGGAGCGCGGCGTCGGCGAAACGCTCGCCTGCGGCAGCGGCGCCTGCGCCGCGGTTGCGGTGCTGCGCCGACGCGCTAAAGTCGACGCCGACGTGCGCGTCGCCTTGCCCGGCGGCGAACTCGAGGTGCGCTGGGACGGCCCCGGCCACCCGGTCCTGATGCGCGGGCCTGCAGCGTTCGTGTTCGACGGCGAGATCGCCGAGCCCGCGAAGGGCGCCGTCGCCCCGGAAGCCACGAGGAAACCATGAGCGAACTCAGCATCAAGGAAGGCCTGGACGCGATGGAAGTCGCGAGCTACCTGCGCCGTCATCCGGAATTCCTGCGCGAGTTCCCCGACATCGCGATGGCACTCGTGTTGCCGCGCGAACAGGGCCAGGCCGCGTCGCTCGCGAGCTATCAGCTCGACGTGCTGCGCGACAAGAACCGCGAACTCGGCCGTCGCCTGCACGACCTCGTCGAGATCGCGCACGAGAACGAGGCGCTGATGGTGCGCGTGCACACGCTCACGCTCGCGCTCATGCGCGCGCGCAGCCTCGCGGAAACGACCAACGCCGTCGTCGCGGCGCTGACCGAGGACTTCCACACCGATCTCGTGCGTCTCGTGCTGTTCCGCTCGGACCCGGACCTGCCGGTCGCCGAGTGGCTCATCGTCGAGCCGGCGGGCGCGGTCGCGTTCCCGGCGTTCTCCGAATTCTTCAAGCGCGCCGAGCCGCTGTGCGGGCGCCTGCAGCAGGACAAGCTCGATGCGCTGTTCGCGGCGCGCGCGGGCGAAGTGCAGTCGGCCGTGCTGCTGCCGATCGGTTCGACCGGCATGCTCGCGATCGGCAGCCGCGACGCGAACCGCTTCCATCCGGGCATGGGAACGGTGTTCCTCAAGCTCATCGGCGAAGCGATCTCGACCGCGATCGCGCGCCATCCGGCGTGATGGACGCGGTCGCCGCGGGCGACAGCGACCTCGGCGCGGCGGTCGACCGTTTCCTGCACTACCTGCGCGACGAGCGGCGCTATTCGGCGAGCACGGTCGAGCACTACGCGCACGCGATCGCGCAGCTGGCAGGGCACGCCGAGGCGCGAGGCCTCTCGCGCTGGCGCGACCTCAAGCCGGACCAGGCGCAGGCGCTGCTGGCCGAGCGGCATCGCAGCCGCGGCTATTCGCCGTCGACGCTGCGCGGCATCGCATCGGCGTGGCGCAGCTTCTTCCGCTGGCTCGCGCGCGAAGGCGAAATCGCGATCAATCCCGCGACCGGCCTGCGCTCGCCGAAGGTCAAGCGCAAGCTGCCCGAGGTGCTCGACACCGACGAGATGAATGCGCTCGTCGAGCTTTCCGGCGACGACCCCGAATCCGTGCGCGACCGCGCGCTGCTCGAACTGCTGTACTCGAGCGGCTTGCGCGTCGCCGAACTCTGCGGCGTGCGCTGGCGCGATCTCGATGCGCACGACGGGTCGCTGCGCGTCACCGGCAAGGGCAACAAGACGCGCATCGTGCCGGTCGGCGCGAAGGCGCTCGCTGCGCTCGCCGCGCTGCGCGAGCAGGACGGATGCGGCGACGACGATCCGCTCGTGCGCGGCCGGCGCGGCGCGCCGCTGACGCCGAACGGCGTGCGCGCGCGGCTCAGGAAGCGCGCGCAGGAGCAAGGCGTCTGGAAGCGCGTGTATCCGCACCTGCTGCGCCATTCGTGCGCGAGCCACCTGCTCGAATCCTCGGGCGACCTGCGCGCGGTGCAGGAACTGCTCGGCCATGCCGACATCGGCACGACACAGATCTACACCCACCTCGATTTCCAGCATCTCGCGAAGGTCTACGACGCGGCCCACCCGCGCGCCAAGCGGCGAGGCGGCGGTTGAGGCCGAACGAAGCGAGAGCTTGAACCACGAAGGACACGAAGGACACGAAGGACACGAAGGGAAGACGATCTTCGGGGTTTGCGCTCGCATGGCCCGGACGGGCGGTGATTTTCAGAGCGTCTTCTTCGTGTCCTTCGTGGTTCAATCCCGTGCGCTGCCCGGCTTGCAAGGGCTGTCACGAGGCCCCATCTGCACCGTTCCGCAGCAGGAACCGCCATGGAAAGCTTCCACGCGACAACCATCGTCTCCGTGCGCCGCGACGGCAAGGTCGTGATCGGCGGCGACGGCCAGGTCACGCTCGGCAACACCGTGATGAAGGCGAACGCGCGCAAGATCCGCCGTCTCGGCAAGGGCGACGTGCTCGCGGGGTTCGCAGGGGCGACCGCCGACGCGTTCACCCTGTTCGAGTTGTTCGAAGCCAAGCTCGACAAGCACGGCGCGAATCTCACGCGCGCCGCGGTCGAACTCGCCAAGGACTGGCGCACCGACCGCCGCCTCGGCCGCCTCGAGGCGATGCTCGCGGTCGCCGACAAGGACACCTCGCTGCTGATATCGGGCAACGGCGACGTGCTCGAGCCGGAGCTCGGCATCATCGCGATCGGCTCCGGCGGCCCGTACGCGCTCGCCGCGGCGAAGGCGCTGCTCGAGAACAGCAGCCTCGATGCGCGCACGATCGTCGAGAAGTCGCTCGGCATCGCCGGCGACATCTGCATCTACACGAACCACAACGTTTCGATCGAAGAGTTGTGATCGGTAATTCCGGATGGGTGATTGCAGCGGTCGCTATCGACAACGCCGCGCCTTCGTTCGATCGTCGACGAAGAACGATCCCCAATCCCGAATCCCCAATCCCGAATCCCGGCTTCTCCATGAGCGAACTCACTCCCCGCGAAATCGTCGACGAACTGGACCGCTACATCATCGGGCAGACTGCGGCCAAGCGCGCGGTCGCGATCGCGCTGCGCAACCGCTGGCTCCGCATGCAGCTCGAGCCGGGGCTGCGCGAGGAAGTGACGCCGAAGAACATCCTCATGATCGGCCCGACCGGCGTCGGCAAGACCGAGATCGCGCGCCGGCTCGCCGCGCTCGCGAATGCGCCGTTCATCAAGGTCGAGGCGACCAAGTTCACCGAGGTCGGCTATGTCGGCAAGGATGTCGAGCAGATCGTGCGCGACCTCGCCGACGCCGCGGTGAAGATGGCGCGCGAGCAGGCGAAGGCGCGCGTGCGGTCGCAGGCCGAGGATCGCGCCGAAGAACGCATCCTCGACGCGCTGCTGCCGCGACGGCAATTGCACGGATACGGCGACGCCCAGGCCGATCCGGCCGATTCCGACACGCGCCAGAAGCTGCGCAAGCAGCTGCGCGAAGGCGCGCTCGATGCGCGCGAGATCGAGCTCGAGTTCGCGCAGAACATCGGTGTCGAGATCATGGCGCCGCCTGGCATGGAAGAGATGACGAGCCAGCTGCGCGGCATGTTCCAGTCCCTGCAGGGGCAAAAGACGCAGTCGCGCAAGCTGCCGATCGCGCAGGCGCGGCCGATGCTCGTCGAAGAGGAGGCGGGCAAGCTCGTCAACGACGAGGAGATCAAGGCGCAGGCGATCGCGAGCGCGGAACAGAACGGCATCGTCTTCATCGACGAGATCGACAAGGTCGCGCAGCGCGGCGAATTCAGCGGCGCGGGCGTATCGCGCGAAGGCGTGCAGCGCGACCTGCTGCCGCTCGTCGAAGGCTCGGCCGTGTCGACCAAGTACGGCATCGTGCGAACCGACCACATCCTGTTCATCGCCTCGGGCGCGTTCTCGCTCGCCAAGCCGTCCGACCTCGTGCCGGAGCTGCAGGGTCGGTTCCCGATCCGGGTCGAGCTCACCGCGCTCGGCCCGAACGACTTCCGGCGCATCCTCGCCGAGCCGCAGCACGCGTTGACGAAGCAGTACGCGGCGCTGCTCGCGACCGAGGGCGTGACGATCGAGTTCGTCGAGGACGGCATCGCGCGGCTCGCCGAAATCGCGTTCCAGGTCAACGAGCGCACCGAGAACATCGGCGCGCGCCGCCTGCACACGGTGCTCGAGCGGCTGCTCGACGAAATCTCGTACGAGGCCTCCGATCGTGGCGGCCACCACTACCGCATCGATGCAGCGTACGTCGACGCGCGGCTTGGCGGCCTCGTGCGCGATGAGGACCTGTCGCGCTACATACTCTAGGGCTGGGGACCGGCCGCGTACCTGTACGGATGTTCAGGATGGATCGAGCGCCGGGGGCAGGCCGCGGTTGCGCCACGGGCCCGAGTGCCGGACCATACGCACATGACCACTGTAGTCCCGTTCAAGGCGCGCGGCGTGCGCGCCGACCTTCGCGAGGCGTTCGAGCAACGCCTTCCCTTGCGCATCCTGCGCGAGCGCCTGCACGCGGGCGTGATCCACGGCTACGTCGTCGCGCTGTCGCGCGATTTCTGCCTCGTCGCCGAAGTCGGCGACGCGATGCGCTTCGACGGCTACATCGCGATTGCGATCGCCGACATCAGTGCGATCGAAGAGGATCCGTCGCGCGAGTTCGTCGAGAAGGCGCTCGCGTTGCGCGGCGAGGCGCTCAAGGTGCCCGACGAATTCGAGCTCGACGACTGGGCGGCGATCGCGCGCTCGGCGATGGCGTATGCGCCGCTGATCTCGCTCAACATGGTCGAGGACGACGAGGGTGAGATCAGCTACGTCGGCCAGCTCACCGAGGTCGAGCCGAATGCGCTCGTGCTGCGCGAACTCGATCCGAACGCGCGCTGGTATCCCGACACGGGCGCCTACGAACTGGACGGGCTCGGTTCGATCGGCTTCGGATCCGGCTACCTCGACGCGCTGTGGCAAGTGGCCGGCCTGCCCGGCGATCCGCAGCAGCCGCGTGCTCCGCAGCAGGTGCATTGAGCCTTGCGATCGTCGGTGACCGCGGCTCGCCGGCGACGTTGCGGTCGTCGGCGCGGCACGAGCCCGGCGGGTCCGGAGTGGCCATCCACGGCCGCACTTTTCACGAACAGCCGTTTCGCGTGCGGAGCGTCGTCGATCCCGCACGTGCCCGGCCATGGACGACGATGAGCGCACCGATACCTACACGCATCGTGTTGCATCGCGCCTCGCATGCGCTCGAGGTCGAGTTCGACGACGGCGCGAGCTACCGCCTGCCCGCCGAGTACCTGCGCGTGCACTCGCCGAGCGCGGAGGTGCAGGGCCACGGTCCGGGGCAGAAGGTACTCGTCGCGGGCAAGCGCGACGTCGCGATCGACGCGGTCGAGCCCGTCGGCAACTACGCGGTGCTGCTGCGGTTCTCCGACGGCCATGCGAGCGGGCTGTTCTCGTGGGGCGTGCTGCACGACCTCGGCCGCGACCATGCGCGCAACTGGCAGGCGTATCTCGACGCACTCGCCGCGAACGGACTCGCGCGCTGAACGGCCTACCAGCCGCCGCCCCCGCCGCCTCCGCCACCACCACCCGACGAGCCGCCACCGCCACCGCCCGACGACGAGCCGGGTGCGCTCGACGAGGACGAGATCGCGCTGCCGAACGACGAACCGAGGTCGCTCGCAAAGCCGCTGACGTTGCCGATCGACGCGCCGTGGTACCAGCCGGCGCCTGCGACTGCGGCCGCCGCGGCGGCCGGCCCGACCGCCGCGGCGAACAGGTTCGTCCAGTTCTCCTCGACGCCGAGCGCGAGCGCGTACGGCAGCATGCGGTGGAACTGGTCCGCACTCATCGGCGGCGCCTTCTGCGCAGCGAGCTCGTCGCGCTCGGCGACGCCGAGGTAGAGGCGCAGGCCGTCGATCTGGTCGAGCAGGCGGCGACCGGTCGTCGTCGGCGCCTTCATGAGCCAGGCGAACACGACATTGGTCGCGATCAATGCGACGATCGCGATCGCGAACGCGACGCCGGCCAGCATGACGAGCGCGCCGAGCCCGAACAGCTCGCCCGCGACGAACGGCAAGGCGAACACGCTGAGGAAGATCGCCGCGACCGTCGCCGCGGTTCGCTTGCCGAGCGATCCGCGCCCGACCATGCGCCACGCGCTCACCACCTTCGCGCACAGCGCGAACACGCCGACGCTCCAGCCGCTGAGCCAGACCAGCATGAAGGCGGCGCCTGCGGTGCGGCCCGCGTCGCCCAGGAGCAGGGCGGCGCCGATCACCGTCGCGGCGGTGACGAGCACGCCGATCACGACGAGGCCGCCGTTCTTGCGGAAGTGGCTGTCGGCGTAGCCCGCCTTCAGCGCCTTCTTGTGCGCGTCGAGCGCCTTCGAGATGCGCGAATGGGAGGACTGCTTGAACGTGAAGGCGTCATCGCCGGCGAGCAGGTCGGCGACGAGGCGCGATTCAGTCGGCGGCAGCTCGACCTTCCCGTTGCGCTCGATGCGGTAGTCGCCGCCGTCGTCGGCGATGCGGATCGCGCCGCGCACGGCGGCGTCGACGATGTCGGCGGCGACGCAGCGGTCGTCCCAGCCCATGCGCTCGACGTAGCGGAGCGCGCCGGGCGTGTGGCCGGCCGGAGGCTCATACAGCGGAATGATCGTGCCCGGCTTCGGATCGCGCCCGACGCGCGACCATTGCACGACGTAGTAGGCGAGCACGAGCAGCAGTCCGGCGACCGACGCGAGCACGCCTGCGTTGTCGCCGAGGAACCAAGCGATGCGCTGGCGCCCGCTGGGTGCGGCGATGATGCCTTTCGGAAAACCGACCGCGACCGTGAGCCCCTCGCGCGGCGCGAGCGTGCGCGTCGTCGCGAACGCCACGCGCGAGGCACCGACCGCATGCGCGCTCCAGTCCTTGCCTTGTGCCCCTTCAGGCCCCGTGTAGGCGTCGAGGCGCAGGTCCGACTCGGCGATCGACCCGGGCAAGCCGACGGTCGCGGTCGCCTCGTCGATCGGGAAATCCCAGCCGTTGCCGGTCACGTTCCAGTAGAGCTCGTCATGGTCGGCGAAGAAGCCGAGCTGGCGGCTCGTGTGGTAGTCGAACGCGTAGGTGTACACGCCGGGTGCGAGCGTCGTCTCCTTCGAACCGAAGTAGACGCGCACGCCGTTGCCTTTTCGCTCCGTATGGAACGGCTCGGTCTGGCCGTCGCGGGTCAATGCGCGCGGCTCGAACGCGACGTGCACCGCGTTGTGCCAGCGATCCTTGTAGTCGGTCGGGAAGTCGCGGTAGATGCCATGGCGGATGCTCTCGCCCTCCGCGCGCACGCGGATCGTCTCCGTGACGTCCATGCCGCCGTCGGGCGCGACTTCGATCGCGCTCTGGAACGACAGGATGCGCTCGTCGGCGGCCGCGCCCGCCGGCCATGCGAACGCCGTGGCGAGCAGCCACGCGATGCAGCGCAATCGACTCACTGCGGCGCCTCCTGGGCTTCGCCCTGGCGGAAGAATTCGGCTGCGCGGAAACGCGCCGCGCGCGCGACGAGCAGCGACGGGAACGACTCGATCCTGGTGTTGAGGTCGCGCACGGCGCCATTGTAGAAGCGCCTCGCATACTGCAGGTGGTCCTCGATCGCGACGAGGTCGCGCTGCAGGGCGAGGAAGTTGTCGCTCGCCTTGAGGTCGGGGTAGCTCTCCTGCAGCGCGAGGATGCGCTGCACCTGCGCAGCGAGTTCGCCCTCCCGTTGCGCCTTGTCGTGCAACGTCGACGCGGCCATCGCGCGCGCGCGCAGCTCGGTGACGAGGCTCAGCGTCGCGCGCTCGTGCCCGGCGTAGCCCTGCACGGCGGCGACGAGCTGCGGCACGAGGTCGTGGCGGCGCGTGAGCTGCACGTCGATGTCGCTCCATGCCGATCGCACCTGGTTGCGCGCGGCGACGAGATCGTTGAACAGCACGATCGCGGCCGCCACCACGAACAGCGCGATCGCGCCGAGCCACCAGACCAGCATGTCGATGCTCCCCGCCCCTGCGGCGCGACGCCGCGTGCGGCCGCTCCCGGCGGAGCGCCCCGCGCATTATGCGAATCGCGGGCGCCGGCGCAACGCGGGCCGCACCGCGCCTGCGGTACCATGCACGCCATGAGCGAAACGACCGGCAAGCCAGGCACCACCCATTTCGGCTATCGCGACGTGCCCGAGGCCGACAAGGCGCGCCTCGTCGGCGAAGTATTCACGTCCGTCGCGCGCAAGTACGACATCATGAACGACCTCATGTCGTTCGGCGTGCACCGGCTCTGGAAGCGCTACTTCGTCGCGACCAGCGGCGTGCGCGAAGGCGACGTCGTGCTCGACCTCGCCGGCGGCACCGGCGACATCGCCGCGCTGCTGCTGCCGAAGGTGCGGCCGGGCGCGACCGGTTCGGGCCGCGTCGTCGTCGGCGACATCAACGGCGACATGCTGCGCGTCGGTCGCGACCGCCTGCTCGACCGTGGCCTCGTGCACGGACTGGACTGGTCGCGCATGGACGCCGAAGCGCTGCCGTTCCCCGACCGCAGCTTCGACTGCGTGACGATGGCGTTCGGCCTGCGCAATGTCACGCGCAAGCAGGACGCGCTCGCCGAGATCCACCGCGTGCTCAAGATCGGTGGCCGCGCGCTCGTGCTCGAGTTCTCCGCCGTGCGGGCCGAGTTCCTCAAGCCGCTGTACGACTTCCATTCGTTCCATGTTCTGCCGCGCATCGGCGCGCTCATCGCCGGCGACGCCGCGAGCTACCGCTACCTCGCCGAGTCGATCCGCAAGCACCCGGACCAGGACACGCTCAAGGCGATGATGGAGGCCGCCGGCCTCGCGCGCGTGGACGTGCGCAACCTGTCCGCGGGCATCGTCGCGATCCATCGCGGCTACCGCGTCTGAGTCGCGCGGCGGCGCGAACGGCCCGCTGCGGTCTTTGCACCGCGTTTACATCGGACCCGCACTTTCGTCACGGGCGGCGCGGCGGGCGCGGGAGCAGTCTGCACGCTTCGTGTCGACCAGCCAGGGGGTTTCCGTGATGCGTCGCAAACCGTTCGGGGCGCTGCTCGCCTCGCTGCTGCTCGCGTTCCCGCTCGCCGTGCAGGCGGCGCAGGACGACAAGGACGCCGATTCGGCCGGCAAGGACGCCATGTCGGCGAAGAAGGACGAGAAACCGGTGCCGCCCGAAAGGAGCGCGGTGTCGCACGGCAGCGTCGACGTCGGCGGCCGCACGGTGCGTTACACCGCGACCGCGGGCAACGTGCTCATCCACGACAAGGAGAACCGGCCGAACGCGAGCGTGTTCTACGTCGCCTACACTGCCGATACCGCGCGTCGCGCGGGTGCCGATACCGCCCGTGGCGCGGGCGAGCGGCCGGTGACGTTTTTCTACAACGGCGGCCCGGGTTCGCCGAGCGTATGGCTGCACATGGGTTCGGTCGCGCCCGTGCGCGTCGAATCGGCGAGTGCGGCAGCGACCGCACCGCCGCCGTACCGGCTCGTGCCGAACGCGTACAGCCTCATCGACCGCAGCGACCTCGTCTTCATCGACGCGGTCGGTACCGGATTCTCGGTACCCGTCGGCAAGGGCAAGGGCAAGGATTTCTGGGGCGTCGACCAGGACGTCGACGCGTTCGCGAAGGCGATCACGCGCTACGTGACGATCAACCACCGTTGGAACGCGCCGAAGTTCCTGTTCGGCGAGTCGTACGGCACGACCCGATCGGCCGCGCTCGTCGACAAACTGCAGAACGACGGCATGGCCTTCAACGGCGTCGTGCTGCTGTCGTCGATCCTCAACTACGGCGCCAACGCGCCCGGCCTCGACCAGACCTACGTCGGCGCGCTGCCGACGCTCGCGGCGATCGCGTGGTACCACGACAAGGTGGCGGACAAACCGGCCGACCTCGACGCGTTCCTCGCCGGCGCGCGTGCGTTCGCCGCGGGCGAATACGCGACCGCGCTCGCCAAGGGGCAGAACCTGTCGCCGGCCGAACTCGACGCGATCGCGGCGAAGCTGTCGCGCTACACCGGGCTGTCGCCGCAGTATCTCAAGGAGGCGAACCTGCGCGTGAACCAGAGCCGTTTCCGCAAGGAGCTGCTGCGCGACGAACGCCGCACGGTCGGCCGCTACGACGGCCGTTACGAAGGCATCGACCTCGATGCCGCGGGCGAGAACCCCGAGTTCGATCCGTCCTCGACCGCGATCACGGGCGCCTACATCGCCGCGTTCAACCACTACGCCGAAGACACGCTGAAGTGGAGCAGCGATACGCCGTACGTGCGTACCGGCCCCGACATCATCCGCGAATGGGACTGGAAGCACGAGCAGCCCGGCTCGCGCTTCCCGCAGCGCGTGCCGTACGTCGCGGCCGACCTCGCGCGAGCGATGCGCGAGAACCCGAAACTGCAGGTGCTGTCGGCGAACGGCTGGTTCGACCTCGCGACGCCCTTCTTCGCGACCGAATACGACCTCTCGCACATGCAGCTCGATGCGTCGCTGCGCGGCAACGTGACGCTCACCTATTACCCCTCCGGGCACATGGTGTATCTCAACGTCGACGCACTGAAGCAGTTCAAGGCCGACCTCGACCGCTTCTACGATCACGCGCTCGCCGCGGCTGCGCACTGAGTGCGCGCCGGGACGCGTCGTTCGCGACGCGTCCGTGGCGCCGCACGCGACGCCCGGGTTCGCGCGCCGCAGCGCGAACCGCTTGATTGGGCGACAATCCAAGTTCCGCCGCCATCGCCCAGCCGTCGAGGTACCGCCGTGTCCGCCCTTTCGCGCCTGCTCCTTTTGTCCCTGCTGCCGCTCGCGGCCGACGCCGCCGCGGCGACCGATCCGCACAGCTACGCGAACACCGACGCGGTGACGGTGAGCGCGGTCGCACTCGACCTCGATGTCGACTTCGACAAGCGCGAACTAGCGGGCACGGCCGAGCTGCAGCTCGACTGGCACGATCCCGCCGCGCGCACGCTCGTGCTCGACACGCGCGACCTCACGATCGAAGGCGTCGAGGCGAAGGCGGTCGGCGGCCCCGTGCATGTGCTCGGTTTCGCGCTCGACCGGCGCGATCCGATCCGCGGCTCGGCCCTGCGCATCCGCCTCGACCGGCCGGCCGCGAGCGTGCGCATCGCGTACCACAGCTCGCCGCAGGCGTCGGGGCTGCAGTGGATGACGCCGGCGCAGACCGCGGGCAAGCGGCACCCGTTCATGTTCTCACAGTCGGAATCGATCCACGCACGCAGCTGGGTTCCGTTGCAGGACACGCCGTCGGTGCGCTTCACCTACACCGCGCACGTGCGCGCGCCGAAGGCGCTGCGCGTCGTCATGAGCGCCGACAACGACGCAAAGCACGCGCTCGACGGCGACTTCCGCTTCACCATGGACAAGCCGATCCCGTCGTACCTGCTCGCGATCGCGGTCGGCGACATCGCCGTGCGCGAGACCGGCCCGCGCAGTGCGGTGTACGCGGAGCCGTCGGTGGTCGAATCGGCGGCGAACGAGTTCGCCGACACGGAGAAGATGATCGAGACGACCGAGAAGCTGTACGGCCCGTACCGCTGGGGCCGCTACGACATCCTCGTGCTGCCGCCGAGTTTCCCGTTCGGCGGCATGGAGAACCCGCGCCTCACGTTCGCGACGCCGACCGTGCTGGTCGGCGACAAGAGCCTCGTCTCGCTGGTCGCGCACGAGCTCGCGCATTCCTGGTCCGGCAACCTCGTCACGAACGCGGCCTGGAAGCACATGTGGCTCAACGAAGGCTTCACCACCTATGTCGAGAACCGCATCGTCGAGGCCGTCTACGGCAAGGCGCAGGCCGACGAGGAGTTCATCCTGTCCGCCGACGAACTGCGCGGCGAACTCGCCGAAATGCCGAAGCCGGACCAGCGCCTCGTGCCCGACTTCGACACGCGCGATGCCGACGACGCCGGTTCCGACGTCGCCTACACGAAGGGCGCGTGGTTGCTGCGCACGCTCGAGGCGAAGTTCGGCCGCGACGCGTTCGACGCCTACCTGCGCGGCTACTTCGACCATTTCGCGTTCCAGAGCATCACGACCGAGCAGATGCTCGCGTACCTCGAACCGAACCTGCTGGCGAAGTATCCGGGTAAGATGAGCCTCGCCGAGGTCAAGGCGTGGATCGAACAGCCGGGCATACCGGCCGACGCGAACGTGCCGACGTCGGAGCGCTTCGCATCGATCGCGCGGCAGCGCGCCGAATGGCTCGCCGGCACGCGCAAGGCGGCCGACCTCGACGCGAAGGGTTGGAACACCCAGGAATGGATGTACTTCCTCGACGGCCTGCCGCGGCCGCTGAAGACGGCGCAGCTCGCCGAGTTCGACGCGGCCTGGCACCTCACCGGGGCCGCCAACGCGGAGATCGCACGGCGCTGGTACCTGGCCGCGATCCGCGCCGACTATCGCCCCGCGCGCGAGCAGATGGCCGCCTACATGTCGCGCATCGGCCGGCGCTACCTGGTCCTGCCGCTGTACGAGGAACTCGCGAAGACGCCGGACGGCCTCGCGTTCGCGCGCGGCGTCTACGCGAAGGCGAAGCCGGGCTACCACCCGCTCACACGCGCGGGTGTCGAGAAGGCGCTCGCGAAGAAGACGAAGGGTTGACCGGCGAAGCGGTTCAGCCCGACTCGAGCGCGCCGAGATCGCGCTTCGCCGCATCGAGCCATTCGCGCTCCTTGCGCCGGTAATAGCGAGGCGCGAGGCGCGCTCGCTTGAGCATGTCCTGCAGCACCGTGCGGGCGTCGGCGGCGCGGTCGCGCCGGCGCAGCAGGTTTGCGTAGCGGTAGCGCGCCTGCTCGCCCGGATAGCTGCGCGCGAGCACCTCGTACTCGGCGAGCGCGGCATCGTGCTCGCCGAGCTCCTCGAGGCAGCGCGCGTAGAGCAGGTGGCCGTCGGCCGAGCGGAACGCGGGGTTCGCCGCGATCAGCGCATCGAGCGTCGCACGAGCAGCGGCGAAGTCGCCGGCGCCGGCTTGCGCCTGCGCAAGCCCGAGCATGAACTGCGGCTCGGTCGCGTACATGCCCTCGAGGACCGACGCGTACAGTTCGGCGGCGTTGCCGCAGTCGCCGAGGCGCAGGCATTCCTCGGCGAGCGCGCGGCGATTGTCGGTCGTGTCGGCGAGTTCGAGCCGTTCGCGGATCGCGCGGCGACGGCGCTCGGGGTCGATCGTCTCGAGCACGCGCCGGGCCGCCGTGCGGCTGCGCGGGTCGTTGCGCAGGTCCGGCAGCACCGCGATGAACACGTAGACCGCGACGGCGAGATAGGAGCCGATCAGCAGCAGCCAGATCCAGTACAGCGGCCTGCCGCTGCGCACGACGTGGATGGCGCACAGGATCGTGAGCGCGAACGAAGCGAGCAGGAGCAGCGGCATGGCGGGCGCGACCGGGTGAAAACGGCGCATCCTGCGCATTCCGCCGCGGCCGCGCAAGCCACCGAGTCGCAGGATCTGCGACGGCTTCGCGACAACCTCTTCACCGCAGTGGATGCCGTATTTCGCCCCATGGATGGCGCGATCCCCTCCTTGGCACGTCCTCGCCCCGTACCGTCGTCAGCGGTGCGGGGCCTTTTTTTGCGCGATCGTCCGCGATCGCGGCTGTCCGATCGGTCCGGATGCGCTCGCGAGGCGCGGCTTCGGCTGGGCCGCAGCGGCCATCCCCGGCCGCGCCATTCATCGAGCGCAGGACACGTCGGAACTCACGGCTGGTCGCCGGAGAACTTCGTCGCCTTCGCGCCCTTGATCTCGCCGATCTTCGCGCTGTCGCTCACGTAGAGCTCGACTTCGCGGCGGAATTCGAGCGTACCCTCGACGATCGCGTGCGGACCGATCACGATGCGCGGGTTGCGCTGCTTGCCCCACGACCAGCCGTGCGGCTTGTCGACGAGGATGCCGCCCTCGACGCGCGAGTCGGCGCCGATCTCGATGTCGCCGCTGACCGTCTCGATGCCGCCGCCGATGTGCGCCGCGTCGAGCACGTAGCGGCCATTGACGTTCGAGGCATGCCCGGCGATGTCGGCGCCCTTGCCGAGGCGAACGCCGCCGTTGACGGCCTCGACCGTGCCGCTGATGCGCGCGCCGGCGCCGAGCTCGATGCCGCCGTTGACGGTTTCGAGCGACTCGGCCGTCGCGCGATCGCCGAGTTCGATGCCGCCGTTGACGGTCGACACCTTGGTGGCGCTGCCGCCGCCGTCGATGCGGATCGATCCGTTGACCGTGCTCAACGAGCCGGCTTGCTGGTCGCTTTCGATGTGGATCGAGCCGTTCACCTTGTCGACGTCGATGCCGCGCGCCGAGGCGCCGGCGGCGACGAACAGCGAGGCGAGAGCGAGGGACAGCGCGGTCTTGCAGTGCATGGCGGCCTCCTGTGGGTGCAGTCGGGAGCTTGGATGCATGGACGCGCGCAAAGGTTGAAACGCATCCACGGGCGGTGGCGTGCAGGCGCGCCGCGACCGGCACCTGCATCGATTCGTGGGTGATATTTGCCCGGCACCCCACTAGCATTGGCGCCAGCCAACGTCATGGACAGTGCCACGTGTCACGACCCAAGCCGATCCTGCTGCTGATCCTCGACGGGTGGGGTTACCGCGCCGAGACCGCGCACAACGCGATCGCTATGGCGGACTGTCCGAACTGGCGGCGCCTGCTCGCCGAATGCCCGCACACGCTCGTCGAAACGCACGGCGAGTACGTCGGCCTGCCGGACGGACAGATGGGCAATTCCGAAGTCGGGCACATGAACATCGGTTCGGGCCGGATCGTCTACCAGGACCTCACGCGCATCGACGCGGCGATCGCCGACGGCTCGTTCGACGAGAATCCCGCGCTGGTCGGCGCCTGCGACGCCGCGCGCCTCGGCGGCGGCACGTTGCACGTGCTGGGACTGCTGTCGCCGGGCGGCGTGCACAGCCACGAGCGCCACATCTTCGCGATGCTCGATCTTGCCGCACGCCGCGGCGTCGCGCGCGTCGCCGTGCATGCGTTCCTCGACGGACGCGACACGCCGCCGCGCAGCGCCGGGCCGAGCATCGAGGCGCTCGCGGCCAAGTGCGCCGACCTCGGCAACGCGCGCGTGGCGAGCGTGAGCGGCCGCTACTTCGCGATGGATCGCGACCACCGCTGGGAGCGCGTTCGGCTCGCCTGGAGCGCGATCGCCGAGGCGGTCGCCGAGTACCACGCGATCGACGCCGCGACCGCGCTGCGCGACGCCTACGCGCGCGGCGAGAACGACGAGTTCGTCAAGCCGACCGTCGTCGACGGCGGCGCGCGCATGGCCGACGGCGATGCGGTCGTATTCATGAATTTCCGCGCCGATCGCGCACGCGAACTCTCGCACGCGTTCGTCGACGCGCAGTTCGACGGCTTCCCGCGCGTGCACGCCCCGCGCCTGTCCGCATTCGTGACCTTGACCGAGTACGAGCAGGGCCTCGCCGCGACCGCGGTCGCGTGGCCGCCGCAATCGATGCGCAACACGCTCGGCGAAGTCCTCGCCGCGCGCGGCCTGACCCAGCTGCGCATCGCCGAAACCGAGAAGTACGCGCACGTGACGTTCTTCTTTTCCGGCGGGCGCGAGGAGCCGTTCCCGGGCGAGGAACGCATCCTGGTGCCGAGCCCGAAGGTCGCCACGTACGATCTCAAGCCGGAAATGAGCTGCCCCGAACTCACCGACCGCCTCGTCGAGGCGATCGGTTCCGGCCGCTTCGACTTCATCGTCTGCAACATCGCCAATCCCGACATGGTCGGTCACACCGGCGTCGAAGCGGCTGCGATCAAGGCCGCCGAAGCGGTCGACGTCGCGCTCGGCCGTCTCGTCGCGGCGATCCGCGCGGCCGGCGGCGAGATGCTGGTCAGCGCCGATCACGGCAATCTCGAGCAGATGGTCGACGAGGACGGCGTGCCGCACACGCAGCATACGGTCGGGCCGGTGCCGCTCGTCTACGTCGGTCGCGACGCGCGCCTGCACCATGGCGCGTTGCGCGACCTCGCGCCGACCGTGCTCGCGCTGATGGGCCTGCCGCAGCCGGCCGAGATGAGCGGACGCAGCCTGGTCGAATTCGCCTGAGTGGCGACGCGCCTGCACGCATTCGCGCTCGGCTGCCTCGCGGCGGCGCTCGTCGCGGCGCCGCACGCGCCTGCACAGGAAACCCCCGACCCGCAGCGCGCGGCACAGGAACAGGAAGCGAAGAAGAAGCTCGACGCCGTGCGCGCCGAACTCAGGGCCCTCGCCGAGCAGCAGCGCGCGGCAGGCGGCGAACGCGATGCGGCCGCGCGCGCGCTGCGCGAGAAGGAACTCGCGCTCGCCGCCGTCGCCCGCGACGTGCGTGCGCTCGATGGCGACATCGCCGCGCAGCAGGCCCGCCTGGACCAACTCGACGCCGAGAAGACGAAGCTCGATCGCACGCTGGCGACGCAGCGCGAGGCGCTCGGTGGCCTGCTGCGATCGGCCTACGCGCTCGGTCACGGCGAGGAACTCAAGCTGCTGCTGCAGCAGGACGACGTCGCCGCGATTTCGCGCGTGCTCGCCTACCATCGCTATTTCCAGCGCGCCCAGGTCGAGCAGATCGACCGCCTGCTCGGCGACCTGCGCCGGCTCGCCGACGTGCAGGAGCAGATCCGCGCTGCCCGCGCGGCACTCGCCGCGACGCGCGACGCGCGCAGCGCCGAGGGCACGAAGCTCGACGGCGAGCGCGCGGCGCGCGAGGAGCTCGTCGCTCGGCTCGAGGCGACGCTGAAGGACCAGGCCGCGCGGATCGCCGCGCTCGGTCGCGACGAGGCCGAGCTCGGCAGCCTGATCGAGCGCCTGCGCGACGTGTTCGCGGACATCCCGAGCCAGCTCGCCGGCGCGGCATCGTTCGCGACGCTGCGCGGCCGGCTCGCCTGGCCGCTGCAAGGCAAGATCGTGACCGCGTTCGGCGCCGCCGACGATTCGGGTCGGCGCAGCAGCGGCCTGCTGCTCGCGGCGAAGAGCGGCAGTCCCGTGCACGCGATCTCGCATGGCCGCGTCGCGTTCGCCGACTGGCTGCGTGGATACGGCCTCATGCTCATCGTCGACCACGGCGACGGCTACCTGAGCCTGTACGGCTGCAACGAGACGCTGCTCAAGGACGTCGGCGACTGGGTCGACGCGGGCGAGACGATCGCGACCAGCGGCGCGAGCGGCGGCCAGAAGGTGCCCGGTCTCTATTTCGAGCTGCGGTCGAACGGCCGTGCGGTCGATCCTCGCGCCTGGCTGCGCTGAACGGAACGTTCGGCGGGAAATGCGGTCCATGGCAACGCGCGCGTGGCGCAGCGGGTCTACACTGCAACCCGTGCACGCCGCAGCGCCCGTCGCTGCTTGCATTCGAGCGCCTGCGGCGGCACGTCTTCGTGGTGGAGCGGCCGGTCGGCCGCTCGTCGTTCACGCGTGAGGTTCGGCCCGATGTCCAAGCACCTGTTGTCCACGTTCCTTTTCGTCTTCGCATGCGCGCCGGCCTACGCGGACGAACCGCCCGCCACGGGCGCGGGCGCGGTCGATGCGAAGGCGCCCGCAGCGGCCGCCGCGCCGAGCAAGAACGCGCCGCTCGACCTCGCGGACATTCGCGCGTTCACGGCCGTATACAGCCTCGTCAAGCAGGCCTACGTCGACGACGTCGACGACCACCGCCTCATGCAGGCGGCCATCCGCGGCCTCCTCGGCGGGCTCGATCCGCACAGCGAGTATCTCGGCAAGGAGCAGATGGAAGATCTCGCCGAGGACACGACCGGCAGCTACGCCGGCCTCGGCATCGAGGTCGTGCAGGTCGACGGTAGCCTCAAGGTGATCGCCCCGATCGACGATTCGCCCGCCGAGCGCGCGGGCATCAAGGCCGGCGACACGATCGTGCGCATCGACGGCAAGCCGGTACAGTCCGACGACCTCGACGGCGCGGTCGCGCAATTGCGCGGCAAGCCCGGCTCGCCGATCACGCTCAGCGTGCTGCACGAGAAGCAGACCCTGCCGATCGACATTCCGCTCAAGCGCGAGGTGATCCGCCTCGCAAGCGCGAACGGGCGCGTGCTCGAGCCCGGTTATGCGTACCTGCGCATCAGCCAGTTCCAGGCCGAGACCGGCGCGCAGCTGCGCCGGCGAATCGAGCGCCTCGCGGCCGAGAACAAGGCGCCCCTGCGCGGCGCCGTGCTCGACCTGCGCAGCAACCCGGGTGGCCTGCTCACGGCCGCGATCGAAGTCGGCGACGAATTCCTCGACGGCGGCGTCATCGTCAGCACGCGCGGCCGCGTCCACGATTCGGAGATGACGTTCCGCGCGACGCCGGGCGACCTGCTCGCGGGCGCACCGATGGTCGTGCTCGTCGACAACGGCACCGCGTCGGCGGCCGAGATCGTCGCCGGGGCGCTGAAGGACAATCATCGCGCGCTGCTGATGGGCCGGCGCACGTTCGGCAAGGGCTCCGTGCAGACCGTGCTGCCGCTCGACGCCGACCACGCGGTGAAGCTCACCACCGCGCGCTACTACACGCCGAGCGGCGTATCGATCCAGGCGGCGGGCATCGAGCCCGACATCGCGCTCGCCGACCTCGCGTTGAGCCAGCGCGACCGCGAACCGTCGCCGATCCTCGGCGAGCGCGACCTGCGCAACCATCTCAAGGGTGCGAACGAAGGCAACGCGGTCGAGACGCCGCCGGCCGCGAACCGCGACCTGCAGCAGGACTACGCGCTCAACGAAGCGCTCAATGCGCTCAAGGCGCTCGCGCTGCGGACGCCTCGTGCGACGAGCGCGCCCGCGAAAGGCTGACGATCGCGGACGGCGGCGCGTCGCCGCCGTCCGTGATCCGCGTGGTACCCGCCGACCCCAGCGGGCGTCGAAAACCCGTCGAGAGGATGTCCGATGAAGAACTGGCTGCGCGCGAATCGTCGCATCATCGCGTTCCTGCTCCTGCTCGGCGTGTTCCGCGGCGCAGTCGCCGACTGGAACCCGGTGCCGACCGCATCGATGCGCCCGACCATCCTCGAAGGCGACGTCGTGCTCGTGAACCGGCTCGCCTACGACGTGCGCCTGCCGTTTTCCGACACGGTGCTCGCGCACGTCGGCGATCCGCGTCGCGGCGACATCGTGACATTCTCGTCGCCGAAGGACGGCACGCGCCTGATCAAGCGCGTCGTCGCGCTGCCGGGCGACACGGTCGAGATGCGCGACAACCGCCTGCTCGTCAACGGCGATGAAGCGCGCTACGAGCCGATGGGCCGCGAGTCGCCCGCACACGTCGGCCAGCACGGCATCGCGGCCGAACGCGAGCGCGAGGCCGTCGCCGGCTCCGAGCGCGTCGTGCAGTGGTTGCCCGGCAGCGCCGCGCGCTCGAGTTTCGGCCCGGTCCTCGTGCCGTCCGACCAGTACCTCATGCTCGGCGACAACCGCGACAACAGCGAGGACTCGCGCTACATCGGCTTCGTGCCGCGCGACAGGCTCATCGCGCGCGCCGAGCGCATCCTCGTCTCCGCCGACATCACCGACCACTGGCAGCCGCGGTTCGCGCGCTTCGGCGCGGCATTGCATTGACGCCGCCGGCGACCGACCATACGCGGTTTCGCGCATCGGGAACGCCGCGACGGATCGGCGTTCCGCGGCACCGGACGTGCCGTCCGCGAGGAGCGCGAGCGCTCGATCATGCAGGCGGCCCGGTACCCACGGGCGCGCCGATCTGACGGAAGGGCAAGGAGCCCGTCGTCGGGACATCCATCGGAGTTGCGATGAACACCCCGCAGGACATCACCGAAGACCAGTTCTTCGAACTCGTCGACCGCTTCGTCGCGCAGGCCAACGAGTTCGGCCAGCGCTTCCCGCAATCGCGCGTGAGCGCGGCGATCCTGTTCGCCGCGGCGCGTTTCAACGCATTCCAGTGGGTCAACCGCAGCCAGCTGCTGCAGCAGACCCCGGACGAAGCGACGATCGCGTTCCGCGCCGAATACGAGGCGATGTTCCGCGAGAACCTGCGCAGCTTCGGCGCGCTCGCGTCGTCCGAATGACGCGACGGCGCCGGTGCGGCGCCGTGCGCGGGCCTACTTCGAGCGCGGCGGCGCGAGCGGGAACGGCATGATCTTGTCGCCGCTCGCGGCGTCTCGGATCGCCGCGACGCCGCGGCGGGCGACTTCCTCGATGCGCACGATCGCGTGCATCGGCACGTGCAGCATCGTCGTGTGCTGGAACTCTTCGCGCAGGCGCTCTTCGGTCGGATCGACGACGAGGCCTTCGCCGGGCGTCGCGAACACGAGGTCGCCGATCTCGGTGAATCCCCACAGGTGGCTCGAGCTCACGTGCCGCGCGTACAGCTCGAGGCTCTTGCCCTGCGAGAGGAAGGTGACCTTGTAGAGTTTGGCCGGGCGCATGCGGCGATTGTAGCGCCGCGACGGCCTCGACCCGGTGTGACCACGGCACCGACGTGCGCGGCACGGAGGGACCGGGCCGGGCATTGCCGCGCCACCAGCTTAGTTCCTCAGGCGCCGCGCGATCGCCGGGCGGGACAGCAGGGCGAGCAGGATGCCGATCACGAAGCCGGCGATGTGCGTCCACCATGCGACCGCACCGAATGCCGGACCGACGTAGGTGAAAAGCAGTTGCAGGGCGGCCCAGAAGCCGATCAGCAGCGGCGCGGGGATGCGCACGAACTCGAGGAACACGCCGAGCGGCAGCACGAGGCCGAGGCGCGCGCGCGGGAACAGTGCGAGGTAGGCGCCGACGACCGCGGACACGGCGCCGCTCGAACCGACGATCGGCGCGTTCGTGCCGGCGAGCGTGAGCGCGCCGACGAGATTGGCGAGCGCGCCGCCGGTGACGAACATCGCGAGGAAGCGCGGCGAGCCGAGCGCGCGCTCGGCCGACACGCCGAACACGATCAGGAACAACAGGTTGCCGGTCAGGTGCAACCAGTCCGCATGGATGAAGATCGCGGTGACGAGGCGGGCCGCACGCAGCTCGAGCAATTGCTGCCACCAGGGCGCGCGCGGATCGAGCAGGGTCGATGGCACCGTACCCCAGCGCGTGAGGGTCGCCAGGCGCTCGGCCGGCGGCAGCGTCACGAGCCAGAGGAACGTCGCCACGCATGCGGCGACGATGAGCAGCGTCGCCCAGGGCGGACCGGTGCGGCGCGAACTCGGCAGGTAGACGAACATGCCGGCCGCCGCGCGCGTCAGCGTCCGTCGCGCGGGTAGAGGAAGCGCTGGCCCTTGAAGTCGAGCACCATGCCGTCGGCGCGGATCTCGCGCAGCACGACGCCGTTGCCCAGATCGTCGCCTTCGACGTGGCGCTCGCCTTCGATGACGATGAAGCGTTCGGCGGCGTCATTCGAAAAGACGTGCATCGTGAGCTTGAGGTCGGGCAGCTCCTTGCGCGTGCCGTAGGGCAGATCCCAGACGCTCGGCAGCACCGGTTGCCGCGGCTGCGCCGGAGCCGGCTTCGGTGTGGCCGCGTTCGATCCCGCTCGTGCATCGGGCTTTGCGCCCGGCGCTGCCGCCGCGACGTTCGGCACGCCCGGCTTGGCGCCCGGTGCGGCGGCAGCCTTCGTCTCGGACATCGCAGGCGCTTTCGTCGCGGCGGTCGCCGGCGCGGTCGCCGTCGGCTTCGGTTGCGGCGGAGCAGCGGCCGGCGTGCGCGACGGGCCGCCGGGCTTGGTTGCGCCGGGCGTGCCGACGAGTGCGGCATTCGGCGGTAGCGCGACCGCGCCGGGACGATCCGTCGTCGGCATCGGCACGACCGGCGCCGCGACGATCGCGCCGCCCGCGGCCGGTTTCGCGCTCGCGGGCTTCGTCTCGGCGCGCGCGGGGCGGGCCGGTGCGGCAGGTGGCTTCACGGCCGCCGTGCCGGCAGCGGCCGACCGCGGCGCCGCAGGCGCGACCTCGTCGGTGGATCGGGGCGGGCGACGCATCATGAGCCACCCGCCGACCGCGAGCGCGACGGCGACGAGGCCGATCGCGAGCGGCAGCCAGCTGCGTCGCCGACGGCTCGGCAGGGCCGGCGTACCGAGCGTTGGCATCTCACCGAGCCGGCGCTGCTGTTCGGATTTCTTCAGGGCTTCGAGAATCAACGACATAGGGGTTCCGGCTGCGTTCGCGTTGCAGGTTCATTCCACGGTGCGGGCCAGGTGCGGCCCGGCGTCGTCCAGCGCCGACAGCGCGAACAGGGTTTCCGGGCCGATGATGCCGTCGGCCTTGATGCCATAGGCTTGCTGCAGCTTGCGCACGCGATCCTCGAACGCCGCATCGAACGTCGCCGGCGTGGCCGCACCGGCTCCGCCGTCGAACGTCTTCATGCGCTCGATCGCCCACGCCACGCCACTGCCGCTCGCGCCGCGTTCGAGCGTCGCGGGAATGTCCGCCGGCAGCTGCCACAGCACCACGAAATCGCCGTTCCAGAACTTGGACAGCGATTCGCGCGCGAGTTCGTAGCGTGCGCCGGCGAGGTCGAGTCGGACATGCTGCCTGCCGACCCCCTGCAGCAGCGCATGCGCAGGGTGGTCTCCCTTGCCGAGCAGCAGGATCAGCGGCCGATCGAAGCGCACGAGCTGCTCGAGCGAAGCGCGTCCGCGCAGGCAGGCGACGCCGGGGGCGACGATCGCGGCGCAGCGGCTCGCTTCGCGCACCGACACCGCGTCGGCATCGACCTGCCAGCGTGCGAGCAACTGGGTGAACGCCGTCAGCTCGGTTTCGGGCTTCTCGGCCAGGCGCGCCTCGAGCCGCGCCGCTTCCGCGTCGTCCGCAGCGGGTGCGGCGACCGCGGGTGCGGCCGGCACGAACGCGGACGGCTGCGGCCGCTGCATCCACCACCATGCGCCCGCGCCGGCGGCGAGCAGGAGCACCACTGCGACTGCCGCGATGCCGTAGCGACGCAGCCAGTAGCGTGCGTGGCCGGGCAGGGTCTCGTCGGCGGCGCGATCGACGAGGCGTTCGCCGATGCTGTCCTGTTCGCGCGCGTAGCCGGCCATGAGCGCGCGGTCGGCGATGATGTTCACGAGGCGCGGTATGCCGCCCGAACGACGGTAGAGCGCCTTCATGCCGAGTCGCGAGAACGGGATGCGCATGCAGCCGGCGACCGCCAGGCGATGCCGCACGTAGGCTTCGGTCTCGGCCGCATCGAGCGGCGTGAGGTGGTAGCGCGCGGTGATTCGCTGCGCGAGCTGGCGCAGCTCCGGCCGCTCGAGGATCTCGCGCAGCTCCGGCTGGCCGAGCAGGATGATCTGCAGCAGCTTCTGCGTCGGCGTCTCGAGGTTGGTGAGCAGGCGCACCTGCTCCAGCGACTCGGTCGAAAGGTTCTGCGCTTCGTCGACGATGAGCACGACGCGCAGGCCCTGCGCATAGGCGTCGAGCAGGAACGCATTGAGCGTGTCGGTGAGCGCCTTCAGGCTGCCGCGCTGGCCGTCGATCGGCAGCTTGAGCTCCTCGCAGACCGTCTCGACGAGCTCGACAGGCGACAGCTTCGGATTGAGCACGAGCGCCATGCGCGTGTTCTCGGGCAGCTGCTCGAGCAGCAGCCGGCACAGCGTGGTCTTGCCGGTGCCGACTTCGCCGGTCAGCTGGACGAAGCCGCCGCTGCCGCCCTTGCCGATGCCGTAGAGCAGGTGCGCGAGCGCGTCCCGATGCCGTTCGGACAGGAAGACATAGCGGGGATCCGGGGTGATCGAGAACGGCGGCTCGCGCAGGCCGTAATACTCAAGATACATGGCGACTACTTTAACCGACAGGGGCGGGCCGACGCCCGGAATCATGCTGCACCGCACCTTGGCCGGCGCGAAAGGGCGGGTGGAGCGCGCCGAGGACGCGGCAAAGTGTGATCCAAGTCACCGTCGGGTGCGACTCCGAGCGGCGAAGGCCCCGGCGTCCGCGCGGCTCAGCCCGCCGACATCGGGCGCAGATGCCGCGCGCGGCGCGGCGCCGTCGGCGCTTCGCCCGAGAACAGCGCGATCGCGGTGCGCGCCACCTGACCGGTGTCGTAATAGGCATATGCACCCACGCCGAGCGCGCCAACCACGGGCAGCCAGCGCGTGATGCCGCGACCGACCAATCGCTTCGACAGGCTGAGGCCGATCTTCGCGGCGATCTTCTCGACCAGGCGCAAGGGCAGGTCCTGGATCAGCAGGCGCGCGCCGACCTGGACGCCGACGTCGCGCAGGGCCTGCGCGGCCGCATGGCGGAACAGGCAGTACAGCATGTGCGAACGCGTGAGGCTGGCGCCGACGCCGTAGACGCCGGCGATATCGGCGACCATCTGGCGCTGGATGCGCCAGATGGCGACGAGTTCCGGTACGAGGGTGAGCCAGCCGAGCGGGCCGGGTGGCAGCGCGAGCGAACCGGCGGCGAGTGCCGCCTTGCTCGCCGCGGCCGAGGCGATCGCGCGAGCGCGATCGTCGGGCGTGCGGCTCGCGTGCTCCTCGGTGTCGGGGACGTAGCCTGCGATGTCGAGTACCGCGCGCGTGAGGCGCTCGCCGAGGCTGTCGTTCGCCGCGTCGACGCGGCGTGCGGGAAGGTGGCGGCTCATCGGGCTCATGTCCGGCGGGCGGTCGTGCGCGGCAGTCTCGCACGTGCCGGCTGTACGCGCGGCCACCGGCGTTCAGTCGAATCCGTTCGCGAAAAGGGCGTCGCCGCCGCGCAGCGTGCCGACGATGAGCATGCGCGGCGCATCGGCCGGAGGCGGGTCGAGCGGCGCGACCAGCGCGACCACGCCACCGCCGAGCACGTCGGCGCCGTTCCACGCGCCGGTCTGCTCGACCAGTGCCCCGGGAACCGCGCCGGCGAAAAACGCGTCGGCATCGATTGCGTTGCCGGCAGGATCTTCGAAGGTCGCGCCGGTGGTGTCGAGCGAAAGGCCGAGCACGGTCAGCAGCGGTCGGGCGACGCTCTCGACCGGCCCACCTGCGCGCGCGTCGGCAGGGTCTGGTGCGCCGCGCACGCGTGCACGCGTCGCCCAGCGCTGGCCGAGGCGATCGAGGTAGCCGCGCAGTTCGACCTGCTGCGGCTGCGCGATGCCGTTCGCGTAGATCGCGTCCTCGTCGCGCAGCTGCGCCGCGCGATGCACGGAGTTGCCGAGCAGCGTGACCGTGCCGTCGGCGCCGGCCTGCACGTCGCCGGGATCGACCGGGCCCTCGAGCCGTATCATCGGCGCGTCGAACTGGATCCCCTGCGCGGCGAACGTGCCGCCGTCGCCGAACACGCCATCGACTTCCAGTGCGGCGCCTTCGACGAGATCGTCCGCGCTGCCGTAGCGGAACTCGGTGCTCGCGTCGTAGCCGACCGTGTACGGCCCGAACGTGAAGCTGTTGCCGCCGACGACGCCGACGATTCCCGTGAGCGCGCCGAGAGCACCCGGCGTGCCGACCGGCATCGGCGTGACGCAGCTGAGTCGCGTCACGCTGTCGAGCACGCTCGTGGCGTCGAAGCCCGCGATCGCGTCGGCGCGGATCTCGACGTACTGGCCGGCTGCGACGCCGCTGCCGCAGTCGATCGGCGAGACGCCCGCGAGACTCACGCGCTGCGGGCCGATCGATGCCTCATCGCCATTCACGGCGCTCACGTACCCCGACAGGAGCCAGCGGGTCGTGGGCGCGGGCAGATACTCGATGAACGATGCAAGCAGGCTCGCGTTGCCATCGACGTAGCCGCTGACGTCGAGATGGTCGCCGAGCGCGACATTGCCGATCGCACCGCCGGGCACGCCGGTGAGTTGCGTGTCGGCCGTCACCGTGACCTCCTGGCCGAGCACGCGCAGCGGGACGATCGACGTAACGGGACCACGCACGGCGTAGGAAAACACGACGGCCGCCGCTGCGGGCACGCCGAGCGGTGCGGCGCCCGTGGCGTAACGCGCCTCGACCCGCACGCCGGGCTTGTCGGGCAGTGCGCTTCCCGGGGACAGCGGTACGTCGTCGATCATGACCTGGGTCTGCGCATCGACGGCGACGGCATGGCCGTTGACGTCGATGATCTCGACCGCGCCGGCGCCGCCGGCGGACGACGTCGCGCCGAGCAGCAGCGACAGGATACGAGGCTTCATGTGCATGCGCGCATCATACGCGGCCGCACGCGCGCGCGGCGTCGGTGTTTTCGCCCAGGGCGCTCGCCATTCGGCAGGCGTACCTGCCGAAGCCACGCCGCCTCAGTGCGTACCGACGACGACGATCGTCTTGCCCGACACCTCGATCATCCCCTGCTCCTCGAGCTGCTTGAGCACGCGCCCGACCATCTCGCGCGAACAGCCGACGATGCGGCTGATCTCCTGGCGCGAGATGCGGATCTGCTTGCCCTTCGGATGGGTCATCGCGTCGGGCTCGTCGATGAGGTCGAGCAGCGTCTTGGCGACGCGACCGGTGACGTCCATGAACGCGAGCCGGCTCACCTTGCGCGAGGTGTGCAGCAGGCGGTTGGTCAACTGCGAGCCGATCGCGAACAGGATCTTCGGGCACTCGTCGCGCAGCGGGCCCTCGAACAGGTTGAACATGCGCTCATAGCCGATCTCGGCGAGTTCGCACGGCGTACGCGTGCGCACCATGACCTCGCGCCTCGGCGTCTCGACGAACAGCCCCATCTCGCCGATGAACTCGCCGCGGTTGAGATAGGCGAGGATGAGTTCGCGGCCTTCCTCGTCCTCCGACGAGACGGTCAGCGAGCCGTCGATCACGTAGTAGAGGATGTTGGCCGAGTCGCCGGGGCGGATGATCGCGGTCTTGCTCGCGTAGCGGCGGCGATGGCAGGCGCCGAGGAACCGCTCCATCGCGGCGCGGTCGGGCGTGAGCATGGGCGGGGCCTGCACGCGATTGACCTCGCGCTGCAGGGTGTAACGAAAATCAGCGATCTTGCCAGGCGCTTCCATTAGGTCCCCTCCCGCGCGGATGGGGCCCGCGGCGGTCGTGCTGGCCATGGCGGAACGCACGGAGGTTCCATGCGTTTGCGAGCCCGCCGGGGGCCGGATGATTCATCTTATTGCAAATTGTCTCGCGCGTGGCGACATGAGGAGGATTCGCCGGGTGGAATCGCCGCTGGACCGCGGCGCGAATCCGGTTTCATCGTGCTGACGCTTGGCCCATAATCCGCCCCCTTGGCGGGGCGCCGCGGACTCCGCGGCGGCCCCTTCGTTCGTTTTCGCCGTTTCGAGGTAGTCCGCCGTGGTCAAACCGATCCCGCGCCTGCAGCTGCAGGGTTTCAACAACCTGACCAAGGCGCTCAGCTTCAACATCTACGACATCTGCTATGCGGTGTCGGAAGAACAGCGCCGGCGCTACATCGAGTACATCGACGAGCAGTACGACTCCGATCGCCTCACGCAGATCCTCACGGACGTCGCGGAGATCATCGGCGCGAACATCCTCAACATCGCGCGCCAGGATTACGACCCGCAGGGTGCGTCGGTGACGATCCTGATCTCCGAGCACCCGGTGGTCGACAAGCTCGGCAAGGACGTCATCTCCGACGCCGTGGTCGCGCACCTCGACAAGAGCCACATCACGGTGCACACCTACCCGGAAACGCACCCGCACAACGGCATCGCGACGTTCCGCGCCGACATCGACGTCGCGACCTGCGGCGTCATCTCGCCGCTGCGCGCGTTGAACTACCTCATCGACAGCTTCGAGTCCGACATCGTCACGATGGACTACCGCGTGCGCGGCTTCACGCGCGACGTGAAGGGCCGCAAGCACTACATCGACCACAAGATCAACTCGATCCAGGACTACCTGGCCAAGCACATCCGCCAGAAGTACGAGATGTTCGACGTCAACGTGTACCAGGAAAACATCTTCCACACGAAGATGCACGTCAAGGACTTCGACCTCGACACCTACCTGTTCGAGGCGACCGCAGACGATCTCTCGTTCAAGGAGCGCCAGCGCATCGAGCAACTGCTCAAGCGCGAGATCGAGGAACTGTTCCACGGGCGCAACCTGATGTGAAGCCGGAATTGGGGAATCGGGAATCGGGATTCGCGAAATAGGCGGATCCCGCCTGCCTCGACCCGCCGCCTCGGACCCAGCCGCCGCTTCGGCTTCTGACGATTCCCTGGCCTCCAATTCCCGATTCCTGGCCTCACCAGCGGTACGCGACCGCCTTCATCACGTTCGAGGCGAATCGCATCAGCCCCGGGATCGGCGCGGGCAGCGTGATCGCGCCTGCGGCGATTGCGTGCTCCGCGTGGCGCGCCTCGTCGTCCTTCATGCGGCGCACGATCGCGCGGCTGCGTTCGTCGCCCGCGGGCAACGTCGTCAGGTGTTCGCCGAGGTGCGCTTCGACCTGGCGCTCGGTTTCGACGACGAAACCGAGGCTGACGCGATCGCCGACGAGGCCCGCGCCCGCGCCGATTGCCCAGGCGCCCGCATACCAGAGCGGATTGAGCAGGCTCGGCCGGCTGCCGAGCTCTTCGAGGCGCTCGCCGCACCAGGCGAGATGGTCGGTTTCCTCGGCTGCGGCCGCGAGCATCTGCCGCCGCAGCGTCGCTTCTCGCGCGACCGCGGCCTGGCCGAAGTAGAGCGCCTGTGCGCAGACTTCGCCGACGTGGTTGACGCGCATGAGGCCCGCCGCATGGCGGCGCGCAGGCTCGTCGAGCGCGGCGTCGGCGAGGTCGCCCGCGGGCGAAGGCTCGGAGGCGGCCGGCTTCGGCACGCTCACGGTTTCGAGCGCGCGGCCGATCTCGACCAGCAGGCGATCCAATGGCGACAGCGAGCGTTCGGTCATGGCGCCATTGTCGGGCGAAACGCCGGCACGCGCCATCGCGGCCGCGTCATGCGCCGGCGAGTTGCCCGGCGAGCAGCGCAAGCGGGTGTCGCAGCGGCAGCGCGCTGTCGCGCGCGCGAAGGCCATTGCCGAGGTGGATGCGGCAGCCGATGTTCGTCGTCAGCAGCAGGTCGGGCGCGAGCGCCGCGGCCTGCGCGAGTTTCTCCGCCTGCAGGCGGTCGGCGAACGACGGCTGCTCGAGGAAATAGCTGCCGGCGGCGCCGCAGCAGCGTGGTTGCTCGGGCAGCTCGATCACGACGAGCTGCGGTACGCGTGCGAGCAGGGCGCGAATCGAAGCGACCTCGCCGACGACGTTGACCTGCGTGCACGGCAGGTGCAGCGCGGCGCGCAGCGCGAGCGGCCGGAAGGCCAGCCGGGCGAAGCCTGCGTCGGCCGCGAGGAACGCATGGACGTCGCGCACATCGAGCGCGGTACCTGCAGCGACCTCGTCGCGCAGGTCGGCGTGGCAACCGCTGCTGCAGCCGAGCACGACGTCCGCGTGCGTACGCAGCAGCGCATCGCGCGCGGCCGTGGCCTCGCGCGACGCGGCATCGACGAAGCCGCCATGGCGCGGCAGCGCGCCGCAGCAGTAACCGTCGACCTCGGTGACGCGGTGCCCGGCGGCTTCGAGCAGGATGCGCGCGGCCGCGAGCGTGTCGGCCTCGTAGACGCTGCCGACGCAGCCGCGGAACAACGCGATCGTGCGGCCGGTCGGCGGTGCCGGGCGTCGCGCCGCGATGCGCAGCGGCGGCGGTGCAGCGGGCAGCATCTCGCCGACACGCCGCCAGCGCGAACCGTGCGGCAGCCAGCGCGCGAGCGGCGGCAGCCAGTGCGACGCACGGACCCCAGCGCCGAGGCGCGCCAGAGTGCGCAGCGTGCGCGGCGCATGCAGCCAGCGGCGCAGGAGCCCGGGCGGCCTGGCCGCCAGGAGCGCGGCGCGGGTCTGCACGAGCAGGTCGTCGTAGCGCACGTGCGACGGGCAGACTTTCTGGCACGAAAGGCAGCCGAGGCAGTGGTCGAGGTGGGCGACCGCGGCCGCATCCGGGGCGAGCCGCCCCTCGGCCAGCGCGCGCGCGAGCGCGATGCGCCCGCGCGGCGACTCGGCCTCGGTCCGCTCGAGGCGGTAGGTGGGGCAGTGGGGCAGGCACAGGCCGCACATCACGCACTGGTCGGCCAGCGCCGCCACGCCGGGTGCGGCGCGTGGGTCGCCGGATGCGGGTACGGACATGCGGTTCATGCTATCATCCGCCGCTTGCGCTGGAGGGCTTGCCGGCTTGCGGGCCGACAGCACTTCCGCTATCCTCCCGCGCCCTCATTTACGACGGCCCGGTTTCAAGGGCCCAGCCAGAGTCTTACCGATATGAAAACGATCAGCGCCAAGGCTGAAACCGTCAAACGCGACTGGTACGTGGTCGACGCCGCCGGCAAGACCCTCGGCCGCCTGTGCACGGAACTCGCGCATCGCCTGCGCGGCAAGCACAAGACCATCTACACCCCGCACGTCGATACCGGCGACTACCTCGTCGTCATCAATGCGGAGAAGATCGCCGTCACCGGCAAGAAGATGGAAGACAAGAACTACCATCGCTTCACCGGCCATATCGGCAACCTCAAGACGACGTCGCTGAAGGACATGCTCGCGCGTCATCCCGAGCGCGTGATCGAGATCGGCGTCAAGGGCATGCTGCCGAAGAACCCGCTCGGCCGCGCGATGTACCGCAAGCTCAAGGTCTATGCCGGCCCGAACCACCCGCACACGGCGCAGCAGCCGCAGGTGCTCGAGGTCAAGGCCTAAACGCGATTCCCTCGCAAGAGCCCGCGCATTCCGGCGCGGACTTTTCAATATCAGCAGCGAAATACGAACTATGGCGATCCAGCAGAACTACGGCACCGGCCGTCGCAAGTCCTCCGCAGCGCGCGTGTTCCTGCGCAAGGGCAGCGGCGCGATCACGGTCAACGGCAAGGCGCTCGACGAGTTCTTCGGTCGCGAGACCTCGCGCATGATCGTGCGCCAGCCGCTCGAGCTGACCCAGAACCAGGACAAGTTCGACGTGCTCGTCACCGTCGAAGGCGGCGGCATGACCGGCCAGGCCGGTGCGATCCGCCTCGGCATCGCGCGCGCGCTGGTCGAGTACGACGAGACGCTGAAGTCGCCGCTGCGCAAGGCCGGGTTCATGACCCGCGACGCGCGCGAAGTCGAGCGCAAGAAAGTCGGCCTGCACAAGGCCCGCCGCGCGACGCAGTACTCCAAGCGCTGATCGATCGCACCGCTGCCGCCGATGGCGGCAGCGACGGGCCTGCGGGCCCGGGGATGGGAACCGGTTCAGACGGCGACGCCGCGGTTCCCGCAACATCCCGCCCTCATTGGGGGATCGTCTAACGGTAGGACAACGGACTCTGACTCCGTTTATCTAGGTTCGAATCCTAGTCCCCCAGCCAATAAGATCAAGGGCTTAGCAGAAATGCTAGGCCCTTTTTCTTTGCGTCGGGGACATAATTGGGGACATGTAACGTTACAGAAGCGACACGTG
>DASTSE010000377.1:0-2834 GCA_035760865.1 Dokdonella sp. | reverse complement strand
CGGCCGAAGGGGCGTCACGCGCGGCGTCGTCTTCATGCTAGTGCAAAGGCGGGCCGAAGTGGGCCGCATCAGCACGGTATACGTGGCCAGGCGCCGGTCGGATGCATGCGGAGGGTCGCTCGCGCGGGCGCTGGCGACGGTGCGGCGTTCACAGGTCCTCGAGCCGCGCGACGAGATCGGCCGCGCGCGCGCGGATCGCCGGCATGTCGGGCTGCTTGTGGTCGAGCTGGCGGTACGTCGGCCGCAGGCGCGGATTGGCGGCGAGGGCGGCGCGGTGGCGTGCGAAGAAGTCCCAGTACAGCGCGTTGAACGGGCACGCGTCGGCGGTCGAATGCTTGCGGCGGTCATAAGCGCACCGGCCGCAGTAGTCGCTCATGCGATGCATGTAGCCGGACGAACTCACGTAAGGCTTCGAGGCGAGTCGGCCGCCGTCCGCATACTGGCTCAGCCCGAGCGTGTTGGGCAGTTCCACCCATTCGAACGCATCGATGTAGACGCCGAGATACCACTGGTGCAGCGCATGCGGATCGATCCCGGCGAGCAAGGCGAAGTTGCCGATCACCATGAGTCGCTGGATGTGGTGCGCGTGCGCATGATCGAGTGACTGCCGCAGCGACGAGCGCAGGCACTGCATGCGCGTATCGCCGGTCCAGAACCATGCCGGCAACGGCGTCGCGTGCCCGAACGCGTTGCGATCCGCGTAGCCGGGCATGACGCTCCAGTAGTAGCCGCGTACGTACTCGCGCCAACCGAGGATCTGCCGGACGAAGCCCTCGCACGCGGCGATTCCCACGCGACCGTCGGCGAAGGCTTGCACGGCCGCATCGATCACCTCGCGCGGCGAGAGCAGCTTGACGTTGAGCGCGAACGAGAGCAGGGAGTGGAACAGTCGGGTCGCGTCGCCGTGCATCGCGTCCTGGAACGTGCCGAAGAACGGCAGGCGGTTCGCCACGAAGTCGCGCAGGTCGGCGAGCGCTTCGTCGCGGTCACGCGGCCACGGCAATCGTGCGGCGCACGGTTCGCCGAACGTACGCACGCCAGCGGCACGGATCTCCTGCCACAGGGCCGTGTGGTCGTGCCGGACGCGCGCGTCGGGCGGCTCGGGCGGAACGCCTTTCCACGCCGAGCGGTTCTCCTCGTCGTAGTTCCAGCGTCCGCCGACGGGCCGTCCGCGTGCGTCGACGAGCACTCGATGCCGCTGCCGCATCCAGCGGTAGAAGCGTTCGAGCAACCAGCGTCCTTCGCCGAAGAACGTCTGGGCGTCTTCGCGCGCGCAGAGGAAGTGCTCGGTGTCGACGCGCTGCACGGGGATCGGCAGCGTACGCGCGAATCGATCGAGCTGGTCGTCGAGGCGCCACTCGTCGGGAGCCTGGTATTCGAAGCGACGGGCGAGGTGGAACGCGAACAATGCGCGCAGGTTGCCTTCGAGGTCCTGCGTGTTGCGACGATCGCCGATGCGCAGGTAGTGGACCCGGTGTCCACGTGCGCGCAGGCGATCGGCGAATGCGCGCATCGCGGCGAACACCGCGATCACCTTCTGCGCGTGGTGCAGGACGTAGTCGGTCTCCTGCCGCATCTCCATCATCACGTAAACGACGCGGTCGTCGACGTCGGCGAACCACGAATGGCCGTCGTGAAGCTGGTCGCCGAGCAGCAGTCGCAGCGTCGTCATCCGCAGTGGTCCTCCCGGCGCAGCGGCCGACCGAAGCATCACTGCCCCTACGCGCGATCGAGGCGATCGGATGCAGCCGCGCGGCGTCATCGCGCGTCGACGACGCGCGCCGAGGGTCGCTGCATCCGGATGCATGCGCCGCGCGTAGGAATGCGCGTGGCCTGTCGTCCTGGCAGGGCCGCGCGTGTGCTCTCGACCCCGGAGGTTGCAATGAAGACCGTTTTGTCATCGGCGCTCGCCGTCGCGGCGCTCGCGGCGAGTTCCGCGACCCATGCCGATACCCGCGTACTCGCGGCGCATTTCGCGCCGTTCTCGCCGTCGCTGCCCGGCACGGCCGTCTCGATCAACGTCAACGGCAGTGAAGTGTTGACCGGCGTCCAGTTCAACCAGGTGTCGGGCTACCTGCCGTTGAGCGGGCCCGGCGTCGCGCCCGGCAGTACGCAGGTCGACGTCTATGCGCCGCCCGCGACGCCGCCGCCGGCGATCTCGCTCACCGCCGACCTCGCCGCCGACACCGACTACACGATTGCCGCGATCGGCGATGTGGTCAATCAGCCGCTGGCGTTGCTGCCGCTCGTCGACGACAACGCCGCGCCCGCACCCGGCAACGTCAAGCTCCGCGTCGTCCACGCGGCACCGTTCGCGTCGAGCCTGCCCGCGACCGCAGTCTCGATCCGGACCCAGGACGGCACCGTGGTGGCGGGCCTTTCGAGCGTGCAGTTCGGCCAGGCGTCGGGCTACTTCGAGATCCCCGCCGGCACCGTCGATCTCGAGATCGACACGCCGGACGGCGCGACCCGGCTCATCGATCCTGCGCCGGTGACGCTCGCCGCAGGCACGGTCGCGACGTTGTTCGCGGTCGGCGACGGGTCGCAGCAACCGCTCGGCGTGACGGCGGTCTTCGGCGACGGCACCAGCAGCCCGCTCGCGCTGCAGGCGACGGGCGGCACGGCGCCGCACCCGGCACCGACGCTGTCGACGTGGGCGATCCTGCTGCTCGGCGCGGCACTCGCCCTGGTCGCGGCGTCGCGGGCGCGCCGCCTGCAGCGCGTCCGCTCGTAGCGTCGATCGGATTCGTCGAGGTTCGCGCGCTCGTCGCGAACCTCGACACGCTCCCGTCCGCGAGAGGCCCGTGCTTATTCGCCGGCGTCGCGCTCGCCCC
>DASTSE010000376.1:0-10138 GCA_035760865.1 Dokdonella sp. | reverse complement strand
GATCCGCTCCGTGCTCGGCGAAGGCGGCATGGGCCGCGTCTACCTCGCCGAACAGCTGCGCCCCGTGCACCGCGAGGTCGCCCTCAAGCTCATCCGCGAGCAGGTCGCCAGCCCGCTCGCGCGCGCCTACTTCGACGTCGAGCGCCAGGCGCTCGCGCAGATGCAGCACCCGGCGATCGCCCAGGTGTTCGATGCCGGCACCACCGAACAGGGCTACCCCTACCTCGCGATGGAAGTCGTCGAGGGCGTGCCGATCACGCGCTTCTGCCGCGAGCAGCAGCTCGGTCGCGACGCGCGCCTCGCACTGTTCGCGCGCGTCTGCCACGGCGTGCAGCACGCGCACCAGAAAGGCATCATCCATCGCGACCTCAAGCCCGCCAACGTGCTCGTGCGTCGCGTCGACGGCACGCCGATGCCGAAGATCATCGACTTCGGCATCGCCGTCGGCGGCAGCGCCACCGACGGCGTCGCTGCCGCGACGACGAATTCCGATCGCGCCGGCACCACGCTCTACATGAGTCCCGAACAGGCGCTGCAGCCGATGCGCGGCATCGATACGCGCAGCGACGTCTACTCGCTCGGCGTCATGCTCTACGAAGTGCTCACCGGCACCGACGTGGCCGCGCTCGGCTCGCTCGCCCACCACTCGACGCGCGCACCGCAGCAGACCCTGCTCGCGGCGATCGACAGCGACGCCGACGTCGACGCATCGCCCGATTCGTCCGCGTTGCTCGCCGCCGCGCGCCGCCTGCCGCACGAGCTGCGCGCGATCCTGCGCAAGGCGCTCGCGCAGGAGCGCGGACAGCGTTACGACTCGGCCGCCGCGCTCGCCGACGACCTCGAGCGTTTTCGCGAGCGGCGCCCGGTCAAGGCGTTGCCGGCATCGCGCTGGTACCTCACGCGCACGTTCGTCGCGCGCCACCGGCTCGGGCTCGGCGCGGCGGCGCTGGTCGCGCTCGCGCTCGTCGCGGGCACGCTGCTCGCATTGCGCGGACTCGCGGTCGCACGCCACGAAGCGGCCAAGGCGGAACGCGTGTCGGCGTTCGTGCGCAACATGCTCGCCGGCATCGATCCGGACCGCGCGCGAGGCATGGACAATCGCCTCTTGCGCTCGATCCTCGATTCCGCCGCCGAGCGCGCGAGCCGGGAACTCGCCGCGCAGCCCGACGCGCGCGCGGACATCGAGCGCACGATCGCGAGCAGCTATTCCTCGCTCGGCGAGTTCGCGCTCGCGGGCAGCCATTTCGACGCCGCGCTCGCCGCGGCGCGCGAGGCGGGCCTGTCGCCCGCCGCGAGCGCCGACATCGCGAGCCAGCGCGCGCTCGGGCTCAATGCCGCCGGCCACCCGCAGGACGCGCTCGCGGCCGCCGAGGCGGCGTTCGCGCTCGTGCAGCACCTTCCCGACGACGATCCCGGTCGTCTGGTCGTGGAAGGCCGCCTCGCCTCGATCGAGCGCGACGCGGGCAAGCTCGATGCATCGCGCGCACGCTACGCGCGCGTGATCGAGCGGCAGAAGGCGATCCTCGGCGAAGACGACGACGCGACGCTCGAAAGCGAGCAGGGCCTCGCGATCGCCGAGTTCCTCGCCGGGCATTTCGACGCCGCGCGCCCGCTGCTGCAACGCCTCGTCGCCACGTACCGTGCGCGGCGCGGCGCCGAGGACGTCAGGACCGTCGGCGCGCAGGTGAGCCTCGCCGTGCTCGAGAACGAGGACGAACATCCGGCCGAAGCGGCGAAGCTGCTCGCGCCGCTGCTGCCGGTGGTCGAGAAGGTTTACGGACCCGACCATCCGCGCACGCTCGTCGTGGTCATGAATCTCGGCAGCGCGCTGCGCTACGGCAAGCACTACGACGAGGCGCGCCCGTACTACCTGCGCGCGCTCGATCTCGCGCGCAAGCTGTACGGCGATACCGCGCCGCGCACACTGATGGCCGAAGGCAACCTGTCGCTGATGCTGCGCGACGCGGGCGACCTCGAAAGCGCCGAACGCCATGCGCGCTTCGTCGCCGACAATGCGGACAAGGCGTTCGGCGACAACCCATACCGTGCCGCGATGTACCGCGGCCACGCGACGGTGCTGACCGCGATGGGGCGCTATGCCGAGGCCGAGCGCGAACTCGACCGCGCCTGGGCCGTGTTCGCGAACGCCGCCGGCTACGGCGCGGACCACCCGCGTGCGCAGGAAGTCGTCGACAGCTACATCGAACTGTACGAGGCCTGGAACAAGCCCGAGCGGAAGGCCGAGTGGGCCGCGCGCAAGAAATCCGCCGGACAGCCGCGGGTCGCGCAGCGGTAGGCCGCCCGGTTCGCACGCGGCGGCATCGCCGATCGCAATGCGGCCGCGTGCCCGGGTCGTTCAGCGCCGCCCGTCGCCGAACAGCGCACGATAGGCGAAACCGCCGAGCGCCCCGCCGACCAGCGGCGCGACCCAGAACAGCCACAGCTGCGTCATCGCCGCGGTGCTCGCGAACAATGCGACCCCGGTCGAGCGCGCCGGGTTCACCGACGTGTTCGTGACCGGGATGCTGACGAGGTGGATCAGCGTCAGCGCGAAGCCGATCGCGATCGGCGCGAAACCCGTGGGCGCGGCGCCATGGGTGGAACCCATGATCACGAACACGAAGAAGAACGTCATCACGAGTTCGCAGGCAAGCGCCGCCTGCATCGAATAGTGTCCCGGCGAGAGATCGCCGTAGCCGTTCGTCGCGAATCCGCCGGGCTCGAATCCGGCCTTGCCGCTCGCGATGAAGTAGAGCACCGCGGCCGCGGCGACGGCGCCGAGCACCTGCGCGACGACGTACGGCACGAGTTCGGCGACGGGGAAGCGACCGCCCGCCGCGAGTCCGACCGACACGGCCGGATTGAAATGGCCGCCGGACACGTGGCCTACCGCGTACGCCATCGTGAGCACGGTCAGGCCGAACGCGAGAGCGACGCCACTGAATCCGATGCCGAGCGACGGGAACGCTGCGGCGAGAACCGCGCTGCCGCAACCGCCGAGCACGAGCCAGAACGTGCCGAAGAACTCGGCCGCCATGCGCTTGCCTATCGACATGACCTTCTCCCTGGGTGAGTCGTGCGAAGTGCGCCGGACGCGAAGGAGGCGTGGTGCGAACCGAGCCTCGCGCCGACGGCGCATCCTAGCCCGATGCCGGCGCGCATGCGCGAGCGAGCGCCATCATCGCCGCGGCAGCGCGGACCCGCGCCGCGCGCCGAGCCGATGGAACGATGGGGGGCGTCGATGCGCCGTGGACGCGCGGCCGCGGCCGCGGCGCGCGACCTCAGAAACTGCGCACCCGCCGCGGTTTGAGCAGCAGCGACATGCCGATGCCGGCGAGCAGCCAGCCGCCGAACTGATCGGCGAGATCGCCGATGAGAAACGACGTCGGGAACCCGTACCAGATCCACTGCGACACCGAGACCGACAGCCAGGCGGCGATCCCGATCGCGGCCATCGACAGTACGCGACGGGCGACGCCGCCACCGAGCTGCACCAGCAGCAACGCGCCGAACAAGGCCGCGAGCATGTTGGATACGAACTCGCTGACGAGCTGACGCGGCGACATCGCCTCGGCGCCGCTCGGCCGATAGACGATGAGCCCGGATGGACCGCTCGCGATGCGCTGCTTCCACGCGTCCTGCTGTTCCGTCGTGGCGCGGGAGAAATCCAGCCACGGGAACGAGTACAGGCCGGGCTGGGCCGCCTGGCCCTCGAGGCTCGCGACCACGGCGGCCTCGTTCGGCAATGGCTTGAACGCTTCGCGTTCGAACGGCAGCAGCGTGTGCGCGACCGCGCCCCAGACGAACATGAGCAAGCCGCCGACGATCGCGGCCAGGATGACACGGACCATGCTTGACTCCCCTTTGGCCGACGCAATGGCGTCGATCATACGCGCGCCGTGTTCGCGACGGTGCCCCCGTGCGATGGGTCGCGAGTCCCTGTCTTCGACGCACCCGCGTGCGAAGCCGGGATGCCCGCCGCGTCGTCGTGCTGCGGATGCGGTGCGCCTGCCCCGAGGCAGCCGACGCGACGGGCCGCCGCGCGGCGGCCCGTCGCATGCACGAGCGCGCGCGTTACTTGTGGATCGCGCCCGCCTTTTCGAGCGTGAAGGCGCCCACGCTCACGCCCAGTTCCACGCCCTCGCCGGAACCGGCGAGCGCGAGCGAGACGGTTCCCTTGGTCAGTACCTGGGCGGTGCCCGACTTGACCGCGCCCGCACTCGCATCGCCTTGCGCATAGGTGCCGAGCACGTCGTTGATGGTGTGCACGTCGGTGAAGCGGCCCGTGCCGTTGTCGATGTGCGACTTGCCGACGGTGAGGCCGCCGCCCTTGGCCGAGATCTTCACGTTCATCGATTCGCCGTTCTCGCAGCTGACGACGCCATGGCCTTCAGCGTGCTTGAAGATGAGCGACCAGCCGGTCAGCGAGAACTTGAGCTTGCAGTCCAGGTTCGCCGACTCCGCGTGCGCCTGCGCCGAACCGAACAGCGCCAGCGCGAGGCCGGCGGCAAGCACCGAAAGCGTACGTTGCTTCATGACAACCTCCTGTGTTGGGCCGGGCGCAGTCTCGCGCTGCCAAGCTGAATGGCACGGGACCGTCGTCAATCCGTCGCGCTGCGCGTCCATGCAAGCAATTCGCGCCAGCGCGCGAGCTTGTCGGCGCGGGAGATCGATGCGTTCGCGGGGCTCGTCGACGGCAGCGCGAGCACCGCAAGGCGTTCGCGCCGCGCGGGATCGATCGCGGGCTCGATGCGCCGCCGATACACCTGCAAGGCTTTCGCGCCATTGAGCGCGACCGCGACGATCGTGGCCTCGCGCGCGAGCAGGCCCGGGATGTCGTTGGCGACTTCGGTTGCGACGACGATGTCGCTGTCGAGGCTGCCACGTCGCTCGCAGCGCTCGAGCACGTCCCAGATGCCGAGGCCGCGCGCGTGCAGGCGCGCGACGCGCTCGCGGTACGGAAGTTCGGGACCGGCATCGAACAGCTCGCCCATGAACGGCCAGAACAGGTTCTGGGGGTGCGCGTACGACTGGCGCTGCGCGAGCGAGGCGTGGCTCGGCACCGTGCCGAGCACGAGCGCGCGACATGCGGCGCCGAGCTGTGGCGGGAAGCTTTCGACGCGGGGCGTCGCGCGGTCGGCGACGCCCCCGCCGGCCGGGTCAGCCGGCCTTCTTCTTGAGTTCGGCAAGGTCGGCGAGCACCTGCTTGGAGTTCTCCTTCGGATCGACGTCCTTGTAGCGCCTGGCGACCTTGCCTTGCGGATCGATGAGGAAGGTTTCGCGGCGCGCATAGCTCATGCCGAGCTTCGATGTGAGCACGCCGTACGCCTTCGCGGTCGACTGGTCGGCGTCGGAAAGGAGGCGGAACGGCACATGGTACTTCTCGGCGAACTCCGCGTGCGACTTCACGTCGTCGAGGCTGACGCCGAACACGTCGGCGCCGGCCTTGCGCAAGGCGACGATGTCGTCGCGAAACGTGCACACCTCGGTGGTGCACCCGGGCGTGAAGTCCTTCGGATAGAAATAAAGCACGGTCCATTTGCCGTGCTCCTGCGCGAGCGTGTGCCAGTCGCCCTTCTGGTCCTGCAAGCGGAAATCGGGCGCAGCATCGCCGACCGCGGGACCGGCCGGTGGCGCTTCGTCGGCGAACGACGGCGCGGCGACGAGCGCGAGGGCGAAACCGAGCAGGCAGGCGAAGCGATTCATGGCGGGAACTCCGGCGATGGGGGACGATGTCGGGCGGCCAGTCTACGCCGCCGCGCACGGAAGACCGGTTATCGCTGCACTTTCATTCAGAATGGATACGGTATTTCGAACGTCGAGGCGGATGGAAGCGACGGCATGGCAGGCATGGTCCTCAAGCATCTCTACCACGCGCGCGGCAGCGACGGGAACGACTACGAGGTGCACGTCTACGTCGAGCCCGCGAGCCGCGAAAACGCACACATCGAACGCCTCGCGAGGGTCTGCCTCGCCGACGGCGGCGAGCTCGAGGTGGTGTCGAGGCGACACTACCGGATCGTCGCGAGCGGGGTCACGCTCGAGGCACATGATCCGCAGGCGGTCTGACGCTCGCGGCCATGCCGCTCCGAAGAGCTGCGGGACGGCATCGCGGCATGCGCCGCTCGCATCGGCGCGCGACGGCGAGGCGCCGCAGGAAGGGATTCCGCGCGCCAGCGTCGATCTCCGCGTGACGATCGCATCCGCAGGACGGCGGACCTCGCGCTGCTCCAGCCGCCGGCACCGGCGAACCGGCGCCTCCTCGTCGTTGCGATGCCGCTACTTCTTCGCGTTCTTCGCGAGCTGCGGGAACTTCGCGGCGTCGTATCCGCCTACCTCGAACGTGAGCGTGCGCGGCGGCTTGCCCTTCTCGGTGACGTCGATGGCGAGCTTCTGCGTGCCCGGGAGTTTCGCGATGAAGCCTTTGTCGTCCTTGATGAACAGCGCCGGCTCACCGGTATCGGGCAGATACGCCGCGATCTTCTGCGGCTTGTCGTCGAAGCGCGCGGACAGGCTGCAGGTGCCCTTGCACTCGAACCCCTTGCCACCGCCGAACAGGTAGACGCTCTGGCCCCAGGCCGAGTGACGGCGCAGGATGAGACGCACGCGCTTGTCCGCGGCGAAATCGCTGCTGTAGATCGACGCGGTGAGCTGGTCGCCGCCCGATTCCTTGCCCGACTGGTAACTCCACAGCGCGGCGAGGCGCCGGCGCGACACGAGTTCGCTCGCCTTTGCGGTCGCATCGGCGAGCGTCTCCTGCACTTCCTTCGCCGCTGCGCTGCCGGGCCACTTGTCGACGACCTCCTTGCCGATCGGTGCGGCAAGCTCCCATTGCTGCTCCTTGCGCAGCGTGCGGTAAAGCTCCAGCGACTTGGCTTGTTGCGCGTCCGCGGCGGATGACGCCGGCGCGGCGGCCGGCGCCGCAGGCGTGCCCGCATTCGGCGGCGGCTGCGACGGCGAGCAGGCGGCGACGATCGTCGCGGCGAGGACGAGGGCGGGAAGGTGGCGACGCATCGTCGATGCTCCGTGGCGGACTAAGCGTCCATCCTACCTGCATGCGCGGCGCAGCGACGCGTCGCCTCAGTAGCGCCGGCAGGGATCCCGCCCCGCGTTGCGCTCGTAGGTCGACACGGTCTCGTCATGCTCGCGCCCGTCGCGCCCGCCGGGATGCTCGAGCCGCCGGCATGCTTCCGCGCGTGGCAACGGCGAAGCCGTCACGCCGATCGCTCCCGCGCCCTTGCTGCCGCCCCGGCGCCCGCCGACGCTCACGCCGTGCGACGGCGCGATCGACTTCGGGCACGCGCCGTGCCGATAGAACACCTCGCCGTCGGCCGCACGGCATTCCCACGACATCGTGATGCGCGCAGCCGCCGCGCCGCGCGATCGCCGGCCCGTTCGCGCGATGGGCTGCGCGCGACGGCGCGCGTGCGTGTCACGCGGGTGCGCGTGCTCGTGCGCAGCGGCGGGCGCAGGCGCGGGCAGCGGATCCAGGACGACTTTGGCCTGCTTTTCGCCCGCTGCGCAGGCGTGGTCCTGGTAGGCGACATCGCCGCGCGCGTTGCGGCAACGGTAGACGGAGTCCGCGTGCGCCACCGCGGCGAGCAGCAGCAGTACGGCGGCGCACCGGCGCGCGCGTCGCCGGCATGAACGTCGTTCCCGCATGGCCTTCCCCCGTTCCCATGATGGTGCGGATGCTGCTGCACGCACGCATGCACGACGATGGCCGCGACGCGCGCGGTTGCGTGCGAACGCGGCGCGCGCGGGCGCACGATGGCTCCGATCGCACGCGTGCGAACGGCCCGCGCGAAGAGCGATGCGCGGTAGTAGCATCGCGCGCTTCGATGCAGCAGTCCGACGCGGTGCGCAAGTTCATCCACATCGACATGGACGCGTTCTACGCATCGGTCGAGCAGCGCGACGACCCGTCGCTGCGCGGGCGGCCCGTCGTGGTCGCGTGGCGCGGCGCGCGCTCGGTCGTGTGCGCGGCGAGCTACGAAGCGCGAGCGTTCGGCGTGCGTTCGGCGATGCCGGCCGTGCGCGCCGAGCGGCTGTGCCCCGATGCGGTGTTCGTGCCGCCCGACTTCGCGCGCTACAAGGCCGTGTCGCAACAGGTGCGCGCGATCCTCCTGCGCCATACCGACCTGGTCGAGCCGCTGTCGCTCGACGAGGCCTACCTCGACGTGACCGCTCCGAAGTCGGCGTTGCCGAGCGCGACCGCGATCGCGCGCTCGATCCGCGCCGAGATCCGCGAGGAGACCGCGCTGACCGCGTCGGCCGGGGTCGCGCCCGCGAAGTTCCTCGCCAAGATCGCGTCCGACTGGCGCAAGCCCGATGGCCTGTTCGTGATCCGCCCGCACGAGGTGCACGACTTCCTCGCGCCGCTGCCGGTCGCGCGCATCCACGGCGTGGGCAAGGTCATGGAGGGCAAGCTCGCCGCGCTCGGCATCCGCACCGTGGGCGAACTGCGCGCGTTCGACGCGCACGCGCTCGAGGCGCGCTTCGGGCGCTACGGTCGCCGGCTGTCCGGCCTCGCGCACGGGGTCGACCATGGCGAGGTGCGGCCCGACCGGCCGACGCAGTCGATCTCGAGCGAAGACACGTTCGCGACCGACGTGCCGCTCGACGCGACCGAACCGACGATCCGCGACCTCGCCGCCCGCACCTGGGCCGCGAGCGGACGCACCGATCGCGTCGGCCGCACGGTCGTGCTCAAGCTCAAGACGCGCGAGTTCCGCATCCTTACGCGCAGCCGCACGCCGGAGGCGCCGCCGCGCTCGGCCGGCGAACTGACCGCGATCGCGCTGTCCCTGCGCGACGCGGTCGGCTTGCCGACGACGACGTTGTATCGGCTCGTCGGCGTCGGCCTCGGCAATTTCTACGATCCGGACGATACGCCCGGCCAGGCCGGGCTGTTCGACGACTGATCGACGCCTGCGCGCGCGTCGCCGCCACCCTCGTCAGCGGATCTGCACCTGCACGCCGTGCCACAACGCCGTGCACGTGCGCACGAGCGCCGACGCACGCTGCGGCGCGGCTGCGCGCGGGCTCGCGGGGGCGCCACGCACGGACAACACGACGCCGACGAGCGTGAGCGCACCGCCCGCGATCGCGAGCGCGCCCATCGTCTGCCCGAGCCAGAGCCACGCGAGCACGCCGGCGATGAGCGGCTGCGCATACAGGAAACTCGAAACGATCGACACCGGCGCACGCGAAAGCGCGAAGCTCCATGCGATGTAGCCGAGCACGGTCGGACCGACGCCGAGCCAGATCGCGCTGGCGAACTGCGCGCCCGAGGCGATCGCGAGCTTCTGCGGCAGGTGCAGGCCGAACGGCAGCAGGCCCACGGTACCGACGAAGATGCTCGCTGCGGTGAAGCCGAGCGGCGTCGTCCGCTGCAGCAGCGGCTTCTGGAACACGAAGTAGACGCTCGTCGCGAGCACGGCCACGAGCACGAGCAGTGCCATCGGCTCGAAGCGGACCACGCGGCCCGAACCGAACGTGACGAACACGGCGCCGACGAATGCGATCGCCAGTCCGACGAGCACGCGTGCGCCGAGCACCTCGCCGAGGCGCAGCGCGGCGAGCGCCGCGACCACGCCGGGGGCGATCGAGACGATCACCGCCGCGGAGCCGGCCGGCACGCGCGTCATCGCGTAGCCGAGCGAGAGCTGGTAGACGGTCATGCCGAGCAGCGCGAGCACGACGACCGCGGCCCAGTCGCGCCGCGGCGGCAGCGCGATCCAGCCGCACGCGACCGGCACCGCGAAGATCGCCGAAGCGACGAGGAAGCGCAGCAGCGCGAGTTCCGCCGGCGCGAACGCCTGCAGGCCGTACGAGATCGCCGGGAATGCCGACGACCAGATGAAGATCGTTGCGCCGGCCGCGAGCAGCGGCAGCGCGGCGATGGCAGGACGGGAACGGATATCCATGGCGAACCTCAGCAACGTGCGGTGGAACGGCCGTCGGCAGCGGCGTCGGCGGGGAGCGCGCGCGCGCATGCCGCGGTGGCCGGATCGCGGTCGGCGTCCGGTTCCCGGCGCAGCGCTTCGATCGGCCGCAACGGTTTCGTGGGATAGCCCTCGAGACCGAGCAGGGCTTCCGCGAGGGCATTCAATTCCTTCAACATGACAGCGACTCC
>DASTSE010000375.1:0-4738 GCA_035760865.1 Dokdonella sp. | reverse complement strand
GATCGCTGGGTCGACTCGGGCGAACTGCTGCGCGTCGACGTCGAAGGCTGGCACAAGCCCGGCTACGTGCACGCGGCGCACGCGGACCTGCTCGCGCAGGCCGCACGGGGGCGGCTGCGCGCGACGCGCAGCGTGCTGCTGTCGCCGTTCGACCCCGTCGTATGGGATCGCGAGCGCGCGTCGACGATGTTCGGTTTCGACTACCGCATCGAGTGCTACGTACCGGCGCCGAAGCGGCGCTATGGCTATTACGTACTTCCGATCCTGCATCGCGGCCGCCTCGTCGGTCGCCTCGATGCGAAGGCGCACCGCGCGGAGGGCGTGTTCGAGGTCAAGGCGCTCCATCTCGAAACGGGCGTGCAGGCCACCGAACCCCTCGTCGACGCGCTGGCCGACGCCATCGTCGACTGCGCCGACTGGCATGCGACGCCCCGCGTGCGTCTCGCCCGCTGCGAGCCCGCGGCGTTGCGCGTGCCGCTGCGCGCGGCGTTGGCCTCGCGCACGCGGCCGTAGCCGCTTGCCGCGCGGCGGCGGAGTGCGCAACATCGTGTCGCGGCAACGCGACAGGAGCCCACGATGACCGTCGACAACGTCGTCACGATCCTGGTCCGCCTCGGCCTCGCGGTCGTCGTCGGCGGCCTGATCGGCCTCAACCGCGACCTGCACCACAAACCCGCGGGCGTGCGCACTCACGCGCTCGTGAGCCTCGGCACGGCGCTCATGGTGATCGCGATCCTGCCGCCAGGCGGCGAACTCGTCGAGCGCATCGATGCGCTCAGTCGCGTGATCCAGGGCGTGCTCACCGGGATCGGTTTCCTCGGCGCGGGCGTGATCCTGCACGACGCGGGGCGCGTGCGCGGGCTTACGACCGCGGCGACGGTATGGCTGACCGCGCTCATCGGCGTTGCCTGCGGCGCGGGTCAGTACGTCGCGGTCGCGATCGCATGCGTATTCGCTGCGCTCGCCGTGCAGTTCGGCGGCGGCATCGAGCGTGCATTCCGTCGCCGCTTCCCGGACGTGCCCGACGACGGTTCGCCGCCGCCGTGAATCTTCGTCGTGCGGCGGGCACGACGAGCGCTGGTATCCTTGCACGCGTCCGTTGGCCGGAGACAACCATGCGATTCGTCCGTTGCGTTCCGTTGCTGGTGTCGCTGGCGTGCTCGAGCGCAGTCGCGAACGGACCGCCGAATGCGCCGGCCGCCGCGAAGGCTTCGACCGCGCGCGGCGTGCTGCGCATGCCGGCGCAGGCGCGTGTCGGCGACACGCCGCTCGCCGACGCGAAGCTCGAGTTCAGCTGCACGACCGGCAAGGGCGGCACGGTGCAGGTCGCCGCGATCCTGCCTGCGCCGGAAGCCGTCGCGGGGTTTCCGCTCGAGGCCTTCGAGGGGCCGGATGGCATCGGCGAGACGAAGCCGCTCGCGAAATGGTCGATGCTCGGACCGAACGCGATGGACGTGGCGAGCCCGATCTCGGGCTGGCGCGGCGTCGACGGCGACGGGTTCCTGCTAGCGAGCGCGCGACGATCGAACAACGAAACCGATCTCGCGCGCCTGCTGCGGCGCTGGGTCGCCGACGGCGGCCAGCAGCTGTGGCTGACCGTCGAATCGCCACAGGGCGGCGCGAGGCTCGAGGTGCGCGCGATGCCGGAGGGCTACCGGACGCGGCTCGGCGTCGCGCTGTCGCAGTGCTTCGCGGTCGTGCATCACCGCTGAGCGCCGCCGAAGGCGCTCAGAGCGTCTTGCCGATCACGTCGCTGAGCAGGGTGAAGTCCGAATCGAGCGCGACGGCGGCACCATCCGGAAGGCCATCGACGGCGTCCGCGCGCAATGAGGCGAGGTGCATCCACGGCTCCGCACGCGTCGGGCCGGGTACCGTGGCCATCCAGCGCGGCTTGTTTTCGTCCTCGCGCTCCCTGACGATCCTGAATTCGACCGGCACCATGTACTGGTGCGGTTCTAGCGGCGCCGAGTTGCCGTCGGTACGTTCAAATGTCCAATGGCGCGCCGCGAGAATGCTCGCGCGCTCGAACAGGCGACGCCATCTCTCGGCGACATGCTCGTTGGGCGCTTCGCTGTCGAGGCTCGTCTGGTACGCCCCCACATTGCGCAGGACGCCATCGGCGCCGACGTCCATGACAAGCAGCACGCGCGCGCCGAGGTGTGCGCGTGCGGCGGCATCGGGATACTTCGGTGCCCTGCGGTTGTTGAGTTTGACCGCCTCGCCGAACGACGCCGAAGTCAGGCGTAACTGATACATATCGTGTTCGGTCGGGACCGCGCGGAGGCTCAGGCGCATCGTCGTGCGTGCGATGACCGGCTTGCCGTCACGCACGATCGGCTGGAAGCGCCACTTCGCGACCGCGGCCTCGACCATCTTCTTCGCTGCCGCGTCGGTATCGCCGTCGATCGCATAGCTGCGAACGGAGCCGTCGGGGCCGACTTCGAGCGCCCCGTTCAGGGAAAGCCTGTACTCGGTCTTCGGCGCGGCGAACGCCGCCCCTGCGAGCAGGGTGAAGGCGACAGCGACCGCGATCCGCCACTTCGTGCGCATTTGGATACTCCCTTACAGAGTGCGCAAGCGTAGCAGCTGCGCCGCGCGTTGCAACGCGCGGCGCCCTGGATCGCGCTCAGGCCGGGCGCGAACTGCGCTGGCCGCCACCGCGCTGCGGCTTGCGGTTGCGAGCGCCCGGGTGCGCGTTGCCGCCGTTGTTGCCGACGTGCGGGCGACGTGCATGGCGCTGCGGCGGACGCTGGTTCTGTTGCGGGCGCGAACGCGCCGAATCGTCGAGGCGCAGCGGCTGCGACGGCTCGAAACCGGCGACCGCTTCGACCGCGATGTCCTGCTTGAGCAGGCGACGGATGTCGCGCAGCAGGCCGTCTTCCTCGTGCGAGACGAGCGAGACGGCGAGGCCTTCGGCGCCTGCGCGGCCGGTGCGGCCGATGCGGTGCACGTAATCCTCGGCGACCATCGGCAGGTCGTAGTTGATGACCATCGGCAACTGGTCGATGTCGAGGCCGCGGGCGGCGATGTCGGTCGCGACGAGCACGGAGACCTTGCCGCCCTTGAAGTCCTTGAGTGCGCGCGTGCGCTGGTTCTGGCTCTTGTTGCCGTGGATCGCGGCTGCGCGCAGGCCGGCTTGCTCGAGCATGCGTGCGAGCTTGTCCGCGCCGTGCTTGGTGCGGCCGAACACGAGCGTCTGGCGTGCATCGTCGCGCAACAGGTGCAGCAGCAGGTCGCGCTTCCTCGACGCGTCGACCGGATGCACGCGGTGCGTGACCGTCGCGGCGACGCTGTTCGGCTTCGCGATCTGGATCTCCACCGGCTCGCGCATGAACTCGCCCGCGAGTGCCTTGATCTCCGGCGCGAACGTCGCCGAGAACAGCCACGTGACGCGGTTCTGCTTCGGCAGATGGCCGAGGATGCGCTTGATCGACGGCAGGAAGCCCATGTCGAGCATGCGGTCCGCTTCGTCGAGGATCAGCACCTCGATGTGCGAGAGGTTCACGCTGCGCTGCTGGATGTGGTCGAGCAGGCGGCCGGGCGTGGCGACGAGGATCTCGACGCCGCGGCGCAGCGCTTCCACCTGCGGCTGCATGCCGACGCCGCCGAAGATCGTCGCGGCGCGTACGCCAAGGTGCTTGCCGTAGGCGCGCACGCTCTCGTGCACCTGCGCGGCGAGTTCGCGCGTCGGCGTGAGCACGAGCGCGCGCGGGGTCTTCGGCACGGCCGGCTTGCGCTCGCCCGCATAGAGGCGATCGAGCAGCGGCAGCGCGAATGCGGCGGTCTTGCCGGTGCCGGTCTGCGCGCCGGCGAGCAGGTCGCGGCCTTCCAGCGCAGGCGGAATCGCTGCGGCCTGGATCGGCGTCGGGTCGGTGTAGCCTTGCTCGGCGAGCGCACGCAGCAGCGCGGGCGCGAGCCCGAGGGTTTCGAAAGACATTGCGAACTCCTGGTGAGGGTCGGCACACGGTATGTGCCGTGCCGGCGTTTCCGTCGAAGCGACCGAAAGGCCAGGCAGCACCCAAGCGTTCCCAAAGAAACCGCGCTGCAGGTGCGAAGATGGGCGGATCGCGGCCGGCATGGCCGACGATTCCGGAATGAGGCGACGAAGCCGATCGGTACGGAACGCGGATCGCTGCCGGTGGCGGCGATCGGGTGCGCTCCAGAGGGAAAACCGCATAGCGGCGCAACAGACCCGGCGCACGATACACGAAGCGCCTCGTTTCGGCCAGTCTGCACGCGACGCGGTCCGCAACGAGGCGTTCCCGCGTTGACCCGGAATCCTGCCCGGCCTAGGCTCGTGCATCGTATCCCGCTGCGCGATTACCCATCCATGTCGTTGCCCTGGCTCCATCTGCTGCTTGCGGGACTGGCCGAGATCGCGTGGGCGGTCGGCTTGAAGTACACCGACGGCTTCTCGCGCCCGTTGCCGACGCTCGCGACCGTCGCGGGCATGATCGTGAGCTTCTGGTTCCTCGCGCTCGCGATGCGCCAGATACCGCTCGGTACCGCGTACGCGGTATGGACGGGCATCGGCGCGGTCGGCACGGTCGTCCTTGGCATGGTGCTGTTCGACGAATCGCGTGACCTCGCCCGGCTCGGCTGCATCGCGCTGATCCTTGCGGGGGTGATCGGACTCAAGTGGCTCGGCGGAGCGGGCCAGGCGTGACGAGGCAGGCAGTGCGGCGCGACGCCGAGGCCGTCGATTCGCGCGCGGGCGTGCGACTCGACGTCTGGTTGT
>DASTSE010000374.1:0-11370 GCA_035760865.1 Dokdonella sp. | reverse complement strand
TCGCCGGGGAGCTGGAGCGCCTCGCCAGGGGCTTGCACGGAGGCTGAAGCCGCGTCCGCACGCTTCGATGGCCGCGCGTGGCAGTCGCGGCGACGAAACGTCGTTACCCGGGACCGCCAACACGGCTTCCGGGAAACATCGCCATGATCCTTCGCTTCGGTTTCATCCTTTTCGCGTCGTTCCTGTCGATCGCGACGGCGAGTGCGGCCGTCTACACCGTCGGCACCGACGCCGCATGCACCCATGCGGGCATCGGTTCCGCCGCGGCCGCCGCGGACGCCCATCCCGGCGCGGACGAGATCCACGTCGTGGGCACGTCCAGCAACTTGGGCAGCCCGGACTACACCAACCAGGCGATCGCGTTGTCGGTTTCGGCCAACGAGCAGCTCGACATCATCGGCGGCTTCGCCGACTGCTCGCAGGCGGCGACCACGGGCACGCGCACGATCTTCGACGGCGCCGGCGGCGCGGCCGAGCCGGTGTTCCGCATCACCATCGCCACCGGCGGCCTGGTGCGGATGACGTACCTGACCATCCAGCACGGCGACGAGGACGGCAGCGGCAAGGGCGGCGGCATCTACTTCAAGGGCGACGGCATCCTCGAGCTCGACCACAGCCTGATCACCAACAACATCGCCAGCTATGGCGGCGGCATCTACGCCGAGGGCACCGGCACGAACACGGAGCTGGTCATCGGCACGGATGTCGCGGTCAGCCTCAACACCGCGCGCGTCGATGGCGGCGGCATCGTCAACGACGGCACCGAGATGACGATGATCCAACCCGACAGTTCCATCGCGTTCAACCACGCGCCGGACGGGTACGGCGGCGGCCTGCTCGTCACAAGCGGCAACAGAAGTGCGTATACCTATCTCGGCACCGCCGGCTTCGGCACTTCGGGCGCGATCTTTTTCAACGACGCGAAATACGGCGGCGGCGTGGCGATCATGGGCAGCGACGACATTGCCCAGTTGCAGTCGTTCTCGACCGATCCGGCGCGGCCCATGCGCATCGACGGCAATACCGCCAGCGTCGAAGGCGGCGGCGTTTACCTCGGAAGAGCGGCCGACTCATCCGTGTCTGCAGACCTGTTGGCCTGGTATGCCTACATCGAAGACAACATCGCGCCCACGGGCGCGGCGATTGCGGTGCGCAATTCGAATGGTATCGGTCACGGAGTCTTCTTCAACGATCCTGCCCACCGCCCGTCGGGCGCCATCGACTGCCCGGTCGGCAAACCCTGCGGCAGCATCGCCGGCAATGCCGCGATCGACGATGCATCGACACCGGTCGGCGGTATCGTCCAGGCTGGCCAATTTGGCTTCACACGTTTTCATCGCATGACGTTCGAAGGCAATACCGGCAAGTTCGTGTTCTACGGCGATGGCGGCGATGGCAACGGCGGACAGGGTTTCGAGACCCATCACGTCGCGATCACCGGCAACACGACATCGAGCAACCTGATCTCGACCGGCGACAGTGGGTTCGTCAAGTTGTACGACACGACGATCGCCGGCAACGCGATCGCGGCCGATACGGTGATGCGGATCGGAAATGCCGGTGCAGGCGCCGACCAGTTTTACCGTTCGATCATCTGGCAGCCGGGCAAGACGACGCTGCACCTCACGGCGGGTCCGCCGATCGACGTGCTCAACGATCTGCTCGATGACATGGTCAGCGAGCGCGACTCGGTCGACGGCGGCAACTCGCCCAACGTGACCGTGCAGGACCCGCGTTTCGTCGACCCGGAGCACGGCGACTACGCGCTGCGTGCGGGCTCGCCCGCGATCGACTACACGACCAGCGTGCCCAACGATGCGGCGGACCTGTACGGCAAGCCGCGCGACGTCGGCCTGCCGGTCGTTGCGAACCTCGGCTTGCGCGACCTCGGCGCGATCGAGCGCCAGACGCTGCAACCGATCGTGCTCAATTCCGATTTCGACGCGGACCTGCGTCTATGGAACTTGACGGCGTTCGGCGTCACCACCTGGGATTCCACCCAGAACAAGACCGGCGCACCGGGTTCGGGCTCGGCACACGTTTCGGCGACGAACCTGGTCACCGGTTCGACGGTTGGCGGCCTCGTGCAGTGCGTTCACCTGCCCGGTCCTGGCACCTACGCGCTCAACGGCTGGGGCCGAGGTACCGGTACCAACGTCACCGCAGGCGACATCGCCCAGCTGTATTGGGAATACCGCAAGAGCGGTGGCGAGAATTGCACCGACGGCGCGCCGAACGCCAGCGGTACGCTGGCGCTTTCGAACGGAAACCACTGGAGCCGTCCGACGACGCCCGCCTCGATCACGGTGACCGAACAGGACTGGACCTACACCAGTTCGATCGCGGTGACACTGGTCGCGCGGGAGTTCGGCCCGGGCACTGCATCGACGAACGCCTGGTTCGACGGCATCACGCTCGGCGTCGATGGCGACGACAGGATTTTCGCGAATGGTTTCGAGGGGCCGTAGGACCATTCGAGGTGCCACGAAAGCACGGATGCGGGCCGGTGAATCTCCTTCGCCGGCTCGCAAGCGCGGTTTCTCCTCGCCCCTCGTGATCGAGAGCCGCGCGCAGGCGGCGGAAATCGGCCTGGATAGGCGATGCGCACGGTTTCAACGCGGATCAGCGCGGCTACGCGCGCGTCGTCGGCGCCGCGGCCGACATCGGCTCGGTGGAATCGGATGGCGACACGATCTTCGCGGACGGTTTCGAACCGTTCCACCCGCAATGACGCTCGTGATGCGCATGCGCACGCCGGAGTGATCGGGGTTGCGGCACGAACGGTGTCGCCGAACAGTGCCTTCGCGCGGAGTCGTGCGAAGCCTGTGGCTGCGGAGCTACAACCAGCCGGCGCGCTTGAGCAACCAGTACAGCACGCTGCAAATCGCGCCGGTAACGCCGATCATCGCGGGATAGGCCCACGGCTGGTCGAGTTCGGGCATGTGGTGGAAGTTCATGCCGTACCAGCTCGCGAGCAGCGTCGGCGCGGCGAGCAGGGCGGCCCAGCCGGCGAGGCGCTTGACGACCTCGCCCTGCGCGACGGTGACGAGCGCGAGGTTGACGCTGAGCGCGGCGGTGAGCATCTCGCGCATCGTGTCGGTCGATTCGTTGATCCGCGCGGCGTGGTCGTAGACGTCCCGGAAATACGGCCGCACCTCGTCGCGGATCAGGCCCGGGTACTGCCGGCTGAGCTGGTTGAGGATGTCCTGCAGCGGCGCGATCGCCAGGCGCAGCGTGACCAGTTCCTTCTTCAGCACGTACAGGCGACGGATCGTCTCGCGCTTGAACGTCTCCTCGAATACTTCCTCCTCGAGTTCCTGCAACTCCTCGCGGAACTCGCGCACGATCGGGAAGAAGTTGTCGACGATGAAGTCGAGCACCGCATAGAGCGAATAGCTCGGGCCGAGCGCGAGCATCTCCTGCGACTGCTCGCAGCCGCGTCGCGCGGTCGCGTAGCTGAGCGAGGCGCCGTGGCGCACGGTGACGATGTAGCGCTTGCCCATGAAGATGTGCGTTTCGCCGAACTCGATCTTGCTCGCCACCACCTGCGAGGTGTGCGCCACGATGAACAGCGAATCGCCGTAGACCTCGATCTTCGGACGCTGGTGCGCGTTGTGTGCGTCCTCGACCGCGAGCTCGTGCAGGCCGAATTCCTCGCGCAACGTGTCGAGCAGGTCCTCGCTGGGCTCACGCACGCCGACCCAGACCCATTCGTCCGGCGTCTCGAGCACGTCGCTGATTTCCCCGACCGTGATGTCGCGCAGGCGCCGCCCGTCGGCGGAGTAGGCGACGCAGTTGACGACCATCGGATCCTTGCAGGTCGGGTCGGTCGGCAGCGGGCTCGTGGCGAGGTCCATGGCGCATGATGCCGTGCCCGACGTGAACGCGGCAATCGCGCGCACGCGGCGCACGCCTGGCGGCCCCAGGCCGATCAGGCACTTGACGGCGCGTGAGCGGATCGCGAATGAAGCGCGAATGCCTTGCGGCGGGCGCTGCCGACAATCGCAGAGGCCCGCGGCGCGGGCCGGGCGGACACCCTCGTCCGCATCGAACGTCACTCGCATATCGGGGTCATCATGCGCACATCGCTGCACGCCGCCGTCGCCGTCGCCTTGCTCTCCGCCCACGCGTACGCCGGCAGCTTCACCGACCTCGGCGTCGCCGACGGCCAGATGACGAGCCTTTCGCACAACGGTCGCATCGCCGCCGGCATCGCCGGCGAGACGGGCTGGCGGTGGGCGAAGGACCGCGGTACGTCCACGCTGACCGGTTTCGTCGAGGTCGAGGGCATGAGCTCGTGGGCGCAGCCGATCGCCGGCGCGTGGACCGATGCCGCCACGCTCGACGTCGCCGCGCTCGCTTACAGCAACAGCGATCTCGTCGGCGGGCCGGTCGAGATCGGCGGCATTCCCGGTGGCGTAGGCCTCGACGGCACGCTCAGCGTCGGCTACGGCGTGTCGGACACGAACGTCGCGGTCGGCCTCGCGTACGACGACACGGGCAACGCGATCGCCTTCCGCTGGGACGCGGGTGCGGGCATCGCGCGCCTGGCCGTCGGTCGGCCCGGCAACTACTCGCGCGCGAACGGCATCAGCGCCGACGGCAGCGTCGTCTGGGGCTGGAACGACCAGGACGACGGCTTCCGCAGCGCGGTGGTCTGGCACGACGGCGTGCTGACCGACCTCGTCGATGCGGAAGGCAACCCGGTCGGCGAAGCCGACGGCGGCAACCGCGACGGCGGCGTCATCGTCGGCAGCGGGCTCGCGACGCCCGACGGCAGTTCGGCGTGGCGCTGGACCGCGGCGACCGGCGTGCAGCCGCTCGGGATTACCGCGCTCGCGCCCGGTCGCCGCGCCGTCGCCGCGCCGCTGTCGCCCGCGCGCGCCGCGCTCGTCGCGGCGCATCCGGAGCGCGCGAGTGCGCGGGTCGGCGACGCCGCGCCGCAGGGATTCCCGCCGGCGTCGTACGCGTTTGGCGTCAGCGACGACGGCAACGTCATCGTCGGCCGCAGCGGTGCGTTCCCGCTGTTCTTCGCGACGGTGTGGACGCCCGCGACCGGCATGGTGCGGCTCGACGACTACGCGAGTGCGCGCGGCGTGGCGATTCCCGCGGGCTGGTCGCTGATGACGGCGACCGCGGTGTCCGCCGACGGCCTCGTGATCGGCGGCTGGGGCGTCGATCCGGACGGCGCGCTCGACTCGTTCGTGATCGACCTGCACGACGACGCACCGCGCGAGGCACTGCTCGAGGCGCACGGCACGGTGAACTGGAACGACCTGCCGGATGGCCCGTTCGCGGGCGTAGCCGTCGGTACGGCGGTGACGATGACGTTCCGCATCGCGCCGGACGGCTCCGAGATCGAACCGGGCGCGGCGACCTCGTATCCGATCGAACTCGACACCTTCTCGCTCGTTGCGGGCACCGCGAGCGACACGCTCGTTGCGACCGCATCCGGTCCGGGCGTGTGGATCACCAACGACTACCCGCTGTCGGACGGCATCCATCTGTTCGAGACGCCGACCACGACGACCGGGCAGGCGATGGAATTCGAACTGTTCAACCCGGGCGGCGACATGTTCGATTCGGACGACCTCGGCCGCATCGACCGCACGTTCGGCCCCGAGTTCTTCGAGAAGGCGTCATGGGTCGTCGCCGCGGGCGGCCAGTTCGGCATGTACATGTCGCTCGACTCGGTGAGCATCCACGATGTCGACGGCGGAACCGACGTCATCTTCGACGACGGCTTCGAATCGCCGCAACAGCGCTGACGCGGCGCGTTCGTCGGTGCCGGCCTCGCGCCGGCACCGGGGTCAGGCCGGCGACCGCAGGCGCAGCGCGAGGGCGAGGTGGATCGGCAGGAACAGCACGATCCAGTGCAGGTTCGACTGCGCGAACGTCGGCAGGATCTTCGAGAACAGCGCGAGCGCGGCGCCGACGACGATGAGCCACGCGATCGCGCGCGCGCGCGGCCGATCGCGCACGCGGCCGCGCGCGATGCCGAACCACGCCGGCAGCAGCGCGAGACAGACGGGGTTGAGCAGCAGCAGGTTCTCGTTGCGCCACGCGGCGCGATGCTCGGTGCCGAACCAGAGGAACAGCAGCAGCAGGCCGCCAATGCCGCAGAACAGTTCGAACAGCAGCGCGAACGTCGCCAGCGGCACGCGGCGCACGGTGCGCGTCGAGCCACCGAGCGCGTAGAGCGCCGCGCCGAGCGCGAGGCCGAGGCCGAGGAACGGCCAGCGCAGGTCGGGTGGCAGGGCGGGCGGCGGTTCGATCTCGCCTTGCGCGAGCGTGACTGCCGGAGCGGCGAACGGGACCGCGCCATTGCTCGCGTCGGCGACGACGTCGGACAGCGTCGCGGGCACGAAGCTTTCCTGCCAGTTGTCGATGCGCTGGTCCGCGTAGGGACCGAGGCCGAGGTCGATCAGCAGCATCAGCCAGGGCTCCGGCGCCATCAGGCGCAGCGCGTCGAGGCGCCAGGTATAGCCGCGCGAGCGGCCCTCGCTCTGCGCGTGCAGCGCGCCGCCGAGCGCGTGGTCGAGCGCATCGCGCACGCGCGTGGAGCAGTTGGCCTCGAAGTAGTCGTAGCGGTACTGCGCGTTCTCGGGACGCACGTTCCATTCGAGGAACTCGATCAGCGTGTGCGTCTGTTCCGGCGTCAGGGCCAGGCGCTGCTCGACGATCTCGCGCCGTTCGTAGCGGTACATGTCGAGGTCGTCGGCGAGGTCGTCGACCGCCATGCGGTAGCGCATGCGACCGCGCGCGAAGTTGAGCAGGAAATCCTGCTGGTCGAAGTCGAAGATGCCGTAGTTGTACGCGAACGCGGTGCCGCTCGCCGGATCGCGCACGACGATCGCGTTGTGGCCGAAGCGCTCGAAGAAGATCTCGCCGGGGCCGATCGTGAGCAGGCTCACGGTCGGCTGGGTTTCGGGATTCGGGAGCGGGGATTCGTCGGAAGCGCTCCGCGCCGGTGCTTGCGCGTGCGCGCTTCCGAAGGAAGCAGCGAGCAGGATCGCAAGGAATGCAACGGCGATGCGGCGCGGATAGCGCGCCTTTGCCGAATCCCCCAACCCGAATCTCCGATCCCGGCTGTCAGGCCTCATGCACCCGTACCGCGAACTGCTGCACGCGGCGGGCATCGGCCTTCGTGACGTGGAAGTGGAAGCCGCCGAGCGTGGTTTCCTCGCCGACTTCGGGCAGGTGGCCGATCTCGGAGGTGATCATGCCGCCGACGGTGTCGAACGCCTCGTCGCTGAGGTCGCAGCCGAAGCGCTCGTTGAACTCGGCGATCGGCGTCAGCGCGTTGACGAGGAAGTCGCCGTTGGGCGCGGGCTGGATCATCGTGTGCTTGTCGTCGTCGTCGTCGTGCTCGTCGCCGATGTCGCCGACGATCTGTTCGAGCACGTCCTCGATCGTGATGAGGCCGGCGACACCGCCGTATTCGTCGACGACGATCGCCATGTGGTTGCGCGACAGGCGGAACTCCTTCAGCAGGATGTTCAGCCGCTTCGATTCGGGGATCATCGTGACCGGGCGCAGCAACGCGCGGATGTCGCAGTCGGCACCGTCGGTGAAGCAGCGCAGCAGGTCCTTGGCGAGCAGGATGCCGAGGATCTCGTCCTTGTCGCCCGCGTGCACGGGGAAGCGCGAGTGGCCCGACTCGATCACGTCCGCGAGGATCCGTTTGAGCGGTGCGTCGATCGGCAGCGACACCATCTGCGCGCGCGGCACCATGACGTCCGCGACGGTGAGGTCGGCGACTTCGATCGCGCCCTCGAGCATCGACAGGGTGTCGTTCGACAGGAGGCCGTTGGCCTGGGCGTGGCGCAGCTCGTCGATGAGTTCCTCGCGACTCTGCGGTTCGCCGGAGAGCGCCTGCGTGATGCGCTCGAACCACGATCGTGGTGGGGGTGTACTGGGAGGATCCTCGCTCATTGGGTGCCGCTGCGAGCCCTTGCGGGCGGGGCCGCAGTGTAGCAAAAGAAGGGCTTGCGGCTGAGGTCTGGCGGCGGTGGCCGAGCGCCGAGCCGGGCACGTGAGGCGGCTTGGTGCGCCTCCAGGGGAGCGCGCAGGCGAAGCGCCACGGCTGAATGCGTCGCGCGGCACCGGTGCGAGCCGTTCGCCCAACCCTCGGCCCAAGCCCTCGGCCCTCGATCCTCAATACGGGTCCGCGATCCCGAGCCCGGCGAGGATGCGCGTCTCGAGCGCCTCCATGCGTTTGGCGTCGCGGTCGTCCTCGTGGTCGTAGCCGAGCAGGTGCAGTACGCCGTGGATCGTCATGTGCGCGTAATGGTCGCGTGCGTCCTGGCCCTGTTCGCGCGCTTCGCGCGCGACCACCGGCGCGCAGATGACGAGGTCGCCGAGCAGACCGCTGTGTTCGCCGGGCGCGGGCTCGTACGGGAAGCTCAGTACGTTCGTTGCGTAGTCGCGGCCGCGGAACTGGCGATTGTAGCGCCGGCCGGCGGCGCGGCCGACGATGAGGATGTTGAGTTCCGTCCAGCCCGGCCTCTGCTCGAGTTCGGGGATCGCGGCGAGCCAGCGCTCGAACGTGCGCAGCACCGGGACGCCCTTGCGACCGGCCTCGTTGCGCAGCCACAGGCAGACGCGCGAGTCGTCTCGATCGCGTGCGGCGCGCTTCGCGGCACGACCCCGGCGTGGTTCAGCCTTCATCGGTACGCGTCGCCTTCGAAGCGAGCGTGTCCGCGGTCGCCTCGCGCTGCTCGTACGCGCGCACGATGCGCTGCACGAGCGGGTGGCGCACGACGTCGCGCGCGGTGAAGAACGTGAAGCTCACGCCGTCGACGTCGCGCAGCACCTCGATCGCGTCGCGCAGGCCGGACTTCACGTGGCGCGGCAGGTCGTTCTGCGTCATGTCGCCGGTGACGACCGCGACCGAGCCGAAGCCGATGCGCGTGAGGAACATCTTCATCTGCTCGACGGTCGTGTTCTGCGCCTCGTCGAGGATCACGAACGCGTCGTTGAGCGTGCGCCCGCGCATGTATGCGAGCGGCGCGATCTCGATCACGTTGCGTTCGATGAGCTTGCCGACTTTCTCGATGCCGAGCATTTCGTAGAGCGCGTCGTAGAGCGGGCGCAGGTACGGGTCGACCTTCTGCGTGAGGTCGCCGGGCAGGAAGCCGAGCTTCTCGCCGGCCTCGACCGCGGGCCGCACGAGGATGAGGCGCTGCACGCGGTTGTCGTTGAGCGCGTCGACGGCCATCGCGACGGCGAGATAGGTCTTGCCCGTGCCGGCGGGGCCGACGCCGAAATTGACGTCGTGCGTCGCGATCGCGTGCAGGTAGCGCTGCTGGTTCGCGCCGCGGCCGCGGATTGTTCCGCGCTTGGTCCTGATCGCGACGTCCTGCGCGCCTTCGGCCGCGCGCGCATCGAGTGCGTCGATGCCCGATTCGGACAGGCGCAGGTTGACCTGCGCGCCGGTCAGCGTTTCATGCCCGGTGGCCGCATACAGGTCGCGCAGCACGCGCTCGCCGAGCTTCACCGCGGGCTCGCTGCCGGTCACGCGGAACACGTTGCCGCGGTTGGCGATCTCCACGCCGAGGCGCAGCTCGATCTGCCGCAGGTGCTCGTCGAACGGGCCGGCGAGGTTCGCGAGTCGCTCGCCGTCGTCGGGCTCGAGCTCGAAATCGTGGTGTGTGAGGTCGGTCATGGGCGTCGAAGCGTAGCGCGCGGCGCCGAGTTGGGCCACAGTTGGGCCCGAGACGCATACAGGAGTGCTTCATGCAGGCGGATTCCGCACGGCGTTCCGGCGCCGCGCTCGTGCTCGCGGCTTCGATGTCCGGGCCGATCGTGGCGCACGCTATCGATGCGCGCGAGCAGGCCGTCGCGGACATCGAGTTCCTCATCCGGCACAACTGGCATCTCGTCGAGGCGCACACCTCGAAGGGCGAACCGCTACCGGTGCTGACCCCGACTGGCAACGAAGAGATGACGCTCAGGTTCGAGCGCAGCCTTCTCAGGGTCACGGGATGCCGCGGCTTCTCGGAAGACTTCTTCCTGATCGAAGGACGCATCGTCCATTGGACGCCTGAGCCCGCGACGTCCACGATGATCCTGCCGTGCTCCGGTCGGCCGTTCCAGATGGACGAAGCCATGGCCGTGGTGCTGAAGGGCGATCCGAGCTATCGACTGGTTCCTTCGACAGACGGAATCGAAAGACCGCAGCTCGAGCTGGAATCGCCCGCGGACATGATCGTCGTCTTCAAGGGCGAACCGACGGCGGAAACGCGCTACGGCGGCCCGGGTGACACGATCTATTTCGACATCGCACCGAGAACGGTGCGATGCTCGGTGCCCGATCAGCCTGCGTGCGCGTGCCTCCAGGTGCGTGAGCTGTTCGAGCCCAAGGCGGGGACGTATCGGCCTGGCCACGACGAGATTGGCTTGGGCAACGCCGGGCCGTGGCAGATGCTGTGCGACGACATCGAAGGACTGGATCCGGCGGAACTGCGTGACCGCGGCCTGTATCTGCGGCTTCGCCGATTTCGCGATCCCTCGGCAACGGGTGCGGCGTTCAGATACGTGACATTCGGGCGCTGATCTCCAGCGCCACGAAAAGCGCAGGGCGTTGCAACTAATTAAACGATGAATTAAATTATTGGAATGGCTATGAAACGCTCTGTCACCCGGTCCGGTGCCGTTCGACCGCGCACGCCGGGCCGGCCCGCCGCGGCGAGCCCGGAATTGCGCCCGCGCCTTCTCGATGCCGCCCTCGCCTGTTACGTACGCGACGGCATCGCGGCGACGTCGCTGCGTGCGATCGCGCGCGAGGCGGGCGTGACCCCCGCGCTGCTGCACTACTACTTCGGCGATGCCGCGCAGCTGCGCCAGGCGGTCGTCGAGGAGCGTGTGCTGCCGGCGATCGCGTCGTTGCGTTCGATGCTGCCGCTCGGCGGCGACGTCGCTGCGGTCGTCGCCGCCTTCGTCGGCGGCGTCGGCGCGGTCGTCGAGCGCTACCCATGGCTGCCCGCGCTATGGGTGCGCGAGGTGCTGTGCGAAGGCGGTGCGCTGCGCGACGTCGTGCTCACGCGCATCGCACCGCAGATTCCGCAGGCGCTCGCTGCGAAGTTCGCGCAGGCGCAGCGCGAGGGCACGCTCAATCCGGACCTCGATCCGCGCCTGCTCGTCGTCTCGATGATGGGACTCACTCTGTTTCCCGCCGCGAGCGCGCCGATCTGGCGCAGCCTGTTCCAGGCCTCCGACATCGGCGCCGACACGCTGCGCGCACATACGATCGCATTGCTCGATCGCGGCCTCGGCGTCGGCTAGGAGTCGTTAGTGAAGACATCGCGTTTCCCCTCCCGCCGCATCGCCGCCTGCGCGGGGCCGTCCATCGTCGCGGCGCTGCTGCTG
>DASTSE010000373.1:0-4068 GCA_035760865.1 Dokdonella sp. | reverse complement strand
CGGTCCCAGCCTCCTCGGTGCGGCAGAGGTAGTAGTCGGTGCCCGAAGGATGGGTGTTGCCCTCGCCGGAATAGACGTAGTGCAGGTCCGGCGCGCGGAACGCGGTGCCGTACGAGCCGCGCACGAGCAGGCTGTCGATCGGGCGCCACTCGAGCCCGGCGCTCCAGGTCGCCTTGCCGATCGTGTGGCCGGAATAGCGATACTGGTCGTAGCGGCCCGCGACGCTGAGGTTGAGCGAATCGAGCAGCGGCATGCGCAGCTCGCCCGCGCCGGCCCAGCGGTTGCGGCTGCCGTGGCCATCGGAGTCGCGCCAGCTGTAGTAGTAATACTCGGTCGCGAGCGGGTCGGGCTTGAGATCGTAAGCCTGCCGTCCGACTTCGACCGTGCCGGAAAAGCCCGCGTCGCCGCCGGGCAGCGCGAACAGGTCGATCGTGCTCGCGGTGAACGCGGCCGTGCTCGTTTCGGACTCGGGATGATAGACCGTGCGCGCCGCGATCGAGTCGTATTCGGCGCGCGTGAGCGGCGTGTACAGGCGCGACGGATCGGCGTCGAAGATCGGCAGGCCGTCCTCGTCCACGCCGAGCTGCTCGCCGAGGAATAGCGCGTTCGCACGCGCGGCGACGATCTGCGGCCAGCTGATCGTCGCCTCGTAGCGCGAATGGCCCAGCGACGCCTCGTAGGTCCACGACTCGCCGAACGTGCCCTTGAAGCCGGTCGTGATGCCGAGCGTGCGCTGCGTCGTCTCGATCATGTTGCGGCCGAGGCCACCCATCTCTTCCGGCGAGAACTGGCGCTGCCAGTACTCGATGCCGCCGGTCGCCTGGTTGTCGAAGTAGCCTTCCTCGTTGCCGTCGGGCGCCATGTAGCTCCACGACGTGACGTCGCGGAAGATGTCCACCGTGTGGTGGCCCGCCTGCAGGTCGGCGAACCATTCGCTGCCGTTGCCGAACGCGTACGACAGCGACGCGTAGCCGTTGATGCCGCGGCGCTTGCTGAGGATCGTGCCGTAGCCGATCGAGCGGTCGCTGCCGCAGTAGTAGCCGGGGCCGTAATCGTCGATCTCCGGATCGTACGGACCCCAGCCGGGGCGCGAGGCGTGGTAGGTGCTGCCGCCGTTCTGGCCCGCGAGCGCGGCGCAGGTCGCCGCGCCGGGGTCGATGTAGGTGTCGGTGTCGTCGGTGCGCAGGTACGCGCGACGCGGCGCGCGCGCGCTCGCGGTCGGCGCATCGAGCGTCGAGTCCTGGATGTCGCGGTCGTACGCCCACAGCGGGTTCTGCGAGGTGAACTCGAGGCTGTAGACGCCGCTGAAGTCGCCGCGCGCGAAGCCGCTGACGATGCTCGCGTCGAACGACGAGCCGCCGCCTTCGGTCGTCGTGCTCGCGCGCAGGTCGAGGATCGTGCCGTCGACGCGCTTCTTGAGGATGAAGTTGACCACGCCCGAAATCGCGTCGGAGCCGTAGATCGCCGACGCGCTGCCGGTCAGCACCTCGATGCGGTCGATCATCCCGATCGGAATGTTGGAAATGTCGGTGAAGTTGCTGCGGCCCTTGAACGGCATCGGGAAGTCGGCGATGCGGCGACCGTTGACGAGCACGAGCGTGTGATTGGGGCCGAGGCCGCGCAGGTCGACCTGTTGCGCGCCCGGCGAGAAATCCGCGCCGCTCGCCGACTGCTGGCTCTGCGTCTCGCCGCCGTTCTGCGTCATCGCGCGCAGCACGTCGGGTACGGTCGTGAAGCCGTTCGCCTTGATCTCCGCGGCGGTGATCACCGTGATCGGCGCCGGTCCCTCGATCTGCGCGCGCGGGATGCGCGAGCCGGTCACCTGCAGGGTCTCGAACGTGGTCACCGGCTTGTCGTCCTGCGCCGGATCGCTCGCGGGCGCGCCCTTCGTCGCCGGCGGCGATGCCGGGCGTTCCGGCGCCGCCTCGTCGCGCACGATCAGTACCGCGCCCGAGGCCGCATCGTGCCTCGCGCTGAAGCCGCTGCCGCGCAGCAGGCCGTCGAGCGCCTGAGCGGTCGAGGTCGCGCCGTGCACGCCCGCGGTGCGCGCACCCTTGAGCTCGTCGGCGCGATAGACGAGCTGCGTGCCCGACTCGCGCGCGAGCGTGTTCAGCGCCGTCGCGAGATCGCCCGCGGGAACGTCGATCGGGTTGGAGGACGATACCTGGGCCTGCGCCGCGAGCGCGGTGGAGCAGGCAAGGCTGAGCAGCAGCACGCGCAACGGTCGACGCATCGACGACACTCCCCTGGGTGCCCAATACGGGCCTTCGCTGACCGGGACGAACGAACGCGCCGATCCCCCCATCGGCCGCGACGGCGCAGGCCGGACCGCGGTCGCGGTCAGCGCGCGTGCAGCACGATCCGGTCCGGCAAGCGCTCGGCGCGCACGGGAAAGCCCATTTCGAGCAGCTTCACGAAGCCGTCGAGGTTGGCCCAGCGGAAGTTGCCGCCGACGCGGAGTTCGCCGACGCCGGCATCGGCGAGTTCGAGCTTGCGCGTGTTGAAGCGGTTGAACTCGGCCGCGGCATTCGCGAGCGAGGCGTCGTCGAACGTGAGGAAGCCGCTGCGCCATTCGAGGAAGCGTTCGGCTTCGGCGACCGGCAGCGAGCGCACGAGCACGCCGCTGCGCCCGGCCGTCGCGACGCTGCCAGCGGGCAGCAGCGACACCGGCGTCGCACGGCCGTCCGCGCCGGGCGGCGCGTCGAGGCGCACCTTGCCTTCGGTGACGACCACGCGCACCTCGTGGGCGTCGCGGCGCACCGAGAAGCGCGTGCCGACCGCGATCGCGCGACGGCCGTCGGCGGACACGACGAACGGCCGGCCCGCGTCGTGGGCGACCTCGAAATACGCCTCGCCCTGCAGCAGCTCGATGTCGCGCTCGCCGCGCGTCATGCGCACATGCACGCGGCTGTCGCTGCTGAGGATCGCGCTGCTGCCGTCGGCGAGCGCCACGGTCCGAAGTTGCCCGAGCGTGCTCGCATAGTCCGCCTCCGAGCGACCGCCGAGCTGCCAAGCGAACCACAGCGCCGCGCCCACCGCGACGAGCGCGACGCCGGCGGCGAGCGCGCGATGCCAGCGGTGGCCCGGGCGCTCGGGTGCGGGTGCGCGCCTCGCAGCGGCGACCTCGTGCGGAACGAGCGCGTGCGCGACCGGACCGAGTACCCACGCGCCGCGCGGCGGCACCGCGTCGTCGCGCAGCCCGGCCGCGAGCGCCTGCAGGCGACCGGCCTCGCTCCATGCCGCCTGCAGTCGAAGGAACGTGACGCGATGGCGCGTCGACGCGCCGAGCCAGTCCTCGAGCGCACGTTGCTCGTGCGCGCTCCAGTCGCCGCGGTCGCGCCGCGTGAGCCATTCGGCCGCGACCTGCTCAATCCGCCTGCTGTCGTGCATCGCTCTCGTCCTCGTCGATGGCCGTCCGTGCAGGCGATCCGCCGCCGCGTACCGGCTCGCCGCCGTACAGATGGTCGGCGATCAGGCGCATCCCCTTGGCCAGGTGTTTCTCCACGGTCTTGCCGCTGATGCCGAGGCGTCGCGCGACATCCTTCTGCGGCAGCTCCTCGACACGGCGCAGCCACACGACCTCGCGGCAGCGCTCGGGCAGGCGATCGAACGCTTCGGCGAGCCGCCGCAGCGCCTGGCGCGCGCCGAACCAGCGCTCGGGCGACAGGTCGTCGACCAGATAGACGTTCGAGGGCTCGAAATCACCCATCGGCTCGATCGACACGACGCGGCCGCGTCGCGCGCGGTCGGTCATGAGATGCCGTGCGGTCGTGAACAGGAATGCCTGCGGCGATGCGGGCCGGTTGCGCGCGGCCGCTTCGTACACGCGCGCGTAGATTTCCTGGCGCAGGTCGTGCAGCTCGTCGCGGTGCGGCCAGCAGCGCTGCAGGTACAGCGCGAGCGCGCGCTCGTGCACGAGAATCTCGCGCACGAACCAGTCGTCGAATTCCGTCGCCATGCGCTCACTGTAGCAGGGCCGCCGCGACTCGCTGCGCGCGGAACAGGTCGCGCCGCAGGTGCGGGCTTGTGCGCGATGGGGCCGGCGACGCGAGGCAGGGCGGGCCAGGG
>DASTSE010000372.1:0-2532 GCA_035760865.1 Dokdonella sp. | reverse complement strand
CGTCGCGGCCACGGACCGGCGCTTCCGTCGCCTGCCCGAACCCGCGCCGGCACCTGCCGACGCGAACACGACGAAGACTGCGACGAGCGTCGCCGGGGCGACCGCATGAACGCGCGCCTGCTCCCGTTCGCGGGTTTCCTGCTCGTGCTCGCCCTGCTCGGCTTCGGCATCTGGTGGAGCGGCACGCACGACCTGCGCGAAGTGCCGTCGCCGCTGATCGGCAAGCCGGCGCCGACGTTCTCGCTGCCGCTGCTCGACGATCCGTCGAAGTCGCTCGGCAGCACGGAACTCGCCGGCAAGCCGTACCTGCTCAACGTGTTCGCGAGCTGGTGCGTCGCGTGCCGCGACGAGCACCCGATCCTCATGCGCGAAGGCAAGCGCCTCGGCATCCGCCTCGTCGGCTTCAACTACAAGGACCCCGCCGAGGACGCGAAGCGCTGGCTCGCGCAGTACGGCAATCCGTACGACGACGTCGTCGCCGACCTGCCGGGCGACGTCGCGATCGACTTCGGCGTCACCGGCGCGCCCGAGACGTTCCTCGTCGATGCCGACGGCATCGTGCGCTACAAATACATCAGCCCGATCACGCCGCAGGTGATCGCGACCGAACTGCTGCCGCGCATCGCCGCGCTGCAGAAGGATGCGCGCCGATGATCGAACAGCTGCGCCCGTCGGTGCGGGCACGCTCGCGCTGGATCGTGCCGTGCGCGCTCGCGCTGATGTCCGCGCTCGCCTTCGCCGCGATCGACCCACTGCCGTTCAAGGACCGCGCCGAGGAAGTGCGCTTCCAGAACCTCACCAAGCAGCTGCGCTGCCTCGTCTGCCAGAACGAGAGCCTCAACGATTCGAGTGCGCCGCTCGCGGCCGACCTGCGTCGCGACGTGTTCGAGCAGATGCGCGCGGGCAAGAGCGACGACGAGATCAAGCAGTGGCTCACCGCGCGCTACAGCGACTTCGTGCTGTACGACCCGCCCTTGCGCGGCGGCACGATCCTGCTCTGGTTCGGCCCGCTGCTCGTGCTCGGCGCGGGCGCCGTCGCGGTCGCGCTCAACGTGCGGCGTCGCGCGCGCCGCGCCGCCGCCCAGCCTGCGGCGCCCGCCGCGCCTACCGACGTCGAGGACGACTGGTGATGGCAATCTTCGTAGTGTGCGTGGCGTCGATGATCGCCGCCGCGCTCGCATTCGTGCTCGTGCCGCTGCTGCGCCATCGCCGCGCCGCGGGCGACGGCGGCCTCGCCGCGCGGCAGCGCCGCGCGCTCGACGAGGCGCTCGCCGCGGGCGTCATCGACGCGGACGAGCATGCGCGCAAGCGCGCAGCGCTCGCTGCCGCGGCCGCGCCGAAGGCCGCGCCTTCGCGCACCGCATTCGCCGCCTTGCTGCTCGTCGCACTGCTGCTGCCCGCGTCGGCGCTGCTGCTCTACCGCCTCGTCGGAGCGCCGCAGGCGCTCGATCCGGCCAACCTCGCCGCCGCCGACGGCGAGCATGGGCCCGACATGACGCAGGCGATCGCCGCGTTGGCCGCGCGCCTGAAGGAACAGCCTGACGACGTCGAAGGCTGGGCGCTGCTCGCGCGTGCGTACCAGGCGACCGGACGCGCCGAGGAATCGCTCGACGCGTATCGACGCGCGCACGCGCTCGCGAAGGACAATGCCGCGCTCACGGTCGAGTACGCGCAGGCACTCGCGCTCGCCGCGCCCGGCCATCGCATCGACGGCGAGGCGCGCGCATTGCTCGATGGCGTGCTGAAGGCCGATCCGACCAACCAGCGTGCGCTCTGGCTCGTCGGCATCAGCGACTTCCAGGACGGCGAGTTCGACGCGGCGATCGCGCACTGGAACACCTTGCTGCCGCTGCTCGGCCCCGGCGACGTCGCCGACAGCGTGCGTGAACAGATCGCGCTCGCGCAGGCGCGACGCGACGGCAAGGAACCGCCCGCGACCGCGACGACGGCGCCGCAGGAAGGCAACACGGCTTCCGCCGCTGCCTCGACGGCATCCGCCCCGACGGCGACAACGGCGAATGCGCCCAGGCTCACCGTGCAGGTGGCGCTCGATCCGAAGCTCAAGGATCGTCTCGACCCCGCGGCGACGCTGTTCGTGTTCGCGCGTGCAGCGAGCGGCCCGCCGATGCCGCTCGCGATCCAGCGTCTGCAGGCGTCGCAACTGCCGCTCACGGTCACGCTCGACGAAAGCCATGGGATGCTGCCGAGCCTCAAGCTGTCGATGTTCCCGCAGGTCGTCATCGGCGCGCGCGTGTCGAAGTCGGGCAACGCGATGCCGCAGAGCGGCGACCTGCAGGCGCTGTCGCCGCCGACCGACGTGCATCGTACGGACCCCGTCGCGCTCGTGATCGACCAGGTCGTTCCCTGAGCACACAGCCGCGTGCGCGCGCGGTCGCGACGACGCGCCAGGCCCGGACCGCGGCGCCCGCGGAGCACGGACGAAACTGTCCACTCGCACGGGGTTCGCGTTCGTGGATTCGCGATTGGCCCAGGCCATGTCGCGGACGTGCCCGGAAACGCCTTTACACATGC
>DASTSE010000371.1:0-5688 GCA_035760865.1 Dokdonella sp. | reverse complement strand
GCGCGGCACAGGCCAGCGCGGGGAGGAGCAGGATGAGAAGGGCGAGGCGGCGCATGACGCATCCCTGCGAAAAACGCGCCGAGCATACCGCGCGACGGGGTCGACGCGGGCCTTCAGCGCTGCGCGCCGTCGCGCGATATGCTCGGCGTAACCTTCCGCAGGAATGCGCAATGCGTCGTCTCGTCCTCCTGGTTCTGCTCCTTCCCGCGCTGGCCATGGGCGCGCCCGATCGCGCCGGCCTGATCCAGGCGTGGGAAGCGGCGATGCGGCGCGACGGCACGCTCGAGGCGCAGGCCGGCGGCGACTATCGCTACCGCAGCGAATCGCTCGGCTACGACGGTCGCGTGCGGCTGCTCGCCGCGATCGTGCGTATCGAAGACAGCCGCCGCGACGCCGACGACCACGTTGCTGCGCGCGGCACGATCGACTTCGACCTGCCGGACCTGCCGGTCCCCCGACAGGCGACGCCGCTGGCGTCGGTCGGCGTCGCGGCTTGGAAGGCCGAGCGTCAGAACTTCGTCTACATGGACGATCGCCAGGCATGGCTGTCGATCGCGGAATGGGCTGCGGCGTACCATCGCGACGACGAGCGCGCGAGCGACGGGTTCTGGTCGCGCTGGAGCCTCGTGCTCGGCCTGCTCGGCGTGCTCGTGCTCGCGGTCGCGCTCGTCGTCGCGGTGCAGCGGCGCGCGTGGCGCCTCCTGCGCGATTCGGCCGAAGTGAACCGCCTCGGGCGCGAGAACATCGCGCGCGCGGCGGAACTGCGCGACGCGCAGTTCGCCGCGACGCAGGAGTCGCTCGAACTCGCGCGTCGCAATGCGGCCACGCTGGAAGCGATCCTCGACGAGCTGCGCCGCCGCGGCTGATCGGCGATGTGATCGAGTGCGCCGTCGTGACGGCGGCGCGCTGGCATAGTGCGCGCGTTCCCGATCGAGGCAGGCCGCATGCGCGCAATCGTCGGACTCGTCCTGTGCGGCGCGACGACGCTCGCGGCGGCGCAATGCCCGCGCGCCCGCGACACCGTCTTCGGCTCCGGCTTCGAGCGGCCGCCCGTGCACGACTACCACGTTGCGCCCGGCGGCGACGATGCGCACGACGGCAGCGCGTCGTCGCCTTGGGCGTCGATCCAGCACGCGGTCGACACGGTCGCCGCGGGCGAGGCGATCTGCGTGCATGCGGGCGTCTACAACGAACTCGTCACGATCACGCACTCCGGATCGGATGCGGCCGGTCCGATCGTGCTGCAGGCCGTGCCGGGCGACGACGTGGTCATCGACGGCGCGGCGTTGCCGATCCCCGACGGCCAGCACGGCCTCGTCACGCTCGTCGACGCCAGTCATCTGGTCGTGCGCGGATTCGAGCTGCGCAACTATGCGACCGCGTCGGCTTCGAACGTGCCGATCGGGCTGTACGTGACCGGTGCGGGCAGCGACATCCGCGTGCTCGACAACCACATCCACGACATCCGCACGACGGCCGACGGTTGCGCCGCCAATGCGTTCGGACTCAAGGTCGACGGCACGCGCGCGCCGGCGTCGATCAACCATCTCGTGATCGCCGGCAACGAGATCGACCATCTCGTGCTCGGCTGCAGCGAATCGTTCTCGCTCGACGGCAACGTCGAGCAATGGGTCATCAGCGGCAACCGCGTGCACGACAGCAACAACATCGGCATCGGCGCGATCGGCTTCGAAGGCGTCGCGCCCGATCCGGCCTACGACCGGGCGCGCGACGGCCTCATCGCCGGCAACACCGTCCACGACATCAGCTCCTACGGCAACCCGGCCTACGGCAACGAATACGCCGCCGACGGCATCTACGTCGACGGCGGTACGCGCATCACGATCGAGCGCAACCTCATTCACCACGTCGACCTCGGCATCGAGCTCGCGAGCGAGCACGCCGGTCGCACGACGAGCCATGTGGTCGTGCGCGCCAACCTCGTGCATTCGGGCAATTCGAGCGGGATCTCGCTCGGCGGCTACGCCGCGGGCGTCGGAGGCACCGACCATTGCAGCGTGGTCGGCAACACGTTGCTGCGCAACGACGTCCAGGGGACGGGTTCGGGCGAGCTGCAGATCCAGTACCACGCGAGCGACAATCTCGTCGTCGACAACGTGCTGTACGCGGGCCCCGGCGGCGTCCTCGTTTACGCGTACACCGGAGACACGGCGTCGCCGGCGGTGCTCGACCACAACCTCTACTGGTCGGACGCGGGCGCAGCGGGATCGACCTGGACGTGGCGCGGCACCGACTACGACAGCCTCGACGGCTGGCGTGCAGGCTCGTCGCAGGACGCACATTCGCCGTTCGCCGATCCCCTTTTCCTCGATCCCGCCGCCCCCGACCTGCGCGTCGCGCCGGATTCGCCCGCGATCGACGCGGGCGTCCTGCCGGACGGCGGGCTGGCCGGATCGTTCGACTATGCCGGCGATCCGCGCGTGGCCGGCGAAGCGATCGACATCGGCGCGTACGAACGTTGAAGCGCGTGTCGCGCGCCCGCACCTACTACTGAAGGCATCGTCGCGGGGCGCAGAGCTGCCGTGCGCCCGCCGCTCGTCTGGCACAATAGCGGTTTCGGAAGGCCCGCGAGGTGTCGCCGTCGCCGCAGCTTCGCGCCGGGCGGCCCGTGCGCACCGCCGAGGTCTTCCGCCGACCCATTCACGACATCGCCATGAACAGCCGATTCCGCAAGCCGCTGCCGGGCACACCGCTCGACTATTTCGATGCGCGCGCCGCCGTCGAGGCGCTCGAACCCGGCGCGTGGGACACGCTGCCGTACACCGCGCGCGTACACGCCGAAAACCTCGTGCGCCGGGCCGAACCGGACAAGCTCGACGCCTACCTGGGCCAGCTCGTCGGCCGCAGGCGCGATCTCGATTTCCCGTGGTTCCCGGCGCGCGTCGTCTGCCACGACATCCTCGGCCAGACCGCGCTCGTCGATCTCGCGGGCCTGCGCGACGCGATCGCGCAGCAGGGTGGCGATCCGGCGAAGGTGAACCCCGTCGTGCCGGTGCAGCTCATCGTCGACCATTCGCTCAGCGTCGAATGCGGCGGCTACGACCCGGACGCGTTCGCGAAGAACCGCGCGATCGAGGACCGCCGCAACGAAGACCGCTTCGATTTCATCGAGTGGACCAAGCGCGCGTTCCGCAACGTCGACGTGATCCCGCCCGGCAACGGCATCATGCACCAGATCAACCTGGAGAAGATGTCGCCCGTGATCGGCACGGAGGCCGGCGTCGCCTATCCGGACACCTGCGTCGGCACCGACAGCCACACGCCGCACGTCGACGCGCTCGGCGTGATCGCTGTCGGCGTCGGCGGCCTGGAGGCGGAAAACGTGATGCTCGGCCGCGCGTCGTGGATGCGCCTGCCGGACATCGTCGGCGTCGAGCTGGCCGGCAAGCCCCGGCCGGGCATCACCGCGACCGACATCGTGCTCGCACTGACCGAGTTCCTGCGCAAGGAGAAGGTCGTCGGCGCGTACCTCGAGTTCCGCGGCGAAGGCGCCGCCGCACTCACCGTCGGCGACCGCGCGACGATCTCGAACATGGCGCCCGAGTACGGCGCGACCGCGGCGATGTTCTTCATCGACGGGCAGACGCTCGACTACCTGCGCCTGACCGGTCGCAGCGACGAACAGGTGCGCCTCGTCGAAACGTACGCGAAGACGGCTGGCCTGTGGGCGGACGCGCTCGCAACCGCGCGCTACGAGCGCACGCTGCACTTCGACCTTTCGGGCGTGGTGCGCAACATGGCCGGCCCGTCCAATCCGCACAGGCGCCTGCCTACCGCTGCTCTCGCCGAGCGCGGCATCGCCGCCAACCTCGACGCCGCGCGCGCGCAGGAAGCCGAAGGGCTGCTTCCCGACGGCGCGGTGATCATCGCCGCGATCACGAGCTGCACGAACACGTCCAACCCGCGCAACGTGATCGCCGCGGCGCTGCTCGCGCGCAACGCGAACGCGAAGGGGCTCGTGCGCAAGCCGTGGGTGAAGACGTCGCTCGCACCCGGCTCGAAGGCGGTGCAGTTGTACCTCGAGGAAGCCGGCCTGCTGCCCGAGCTCGAAAAGCTCGGCTTCGGCATCGTGGCGTTCGCCTGCACGACCTGCAACGGCATGAGCGGCGCGCTCGAGCCGAAGATCCAGCAGGAGATCGTCGAGCGCGACCTCTACGCGACCGCGGTGCTGTCGGGCAACCGCAATTTCGACGGTCGAATCCATCCTTACGCGAAGCAGGCGTTCCTCGCCTCGCCGCCGCTCGTGATCGCCTACGCGATCGCGGGCACGATCCGCTTCGACATCGAGAAGGACGTGCTCGGCCACGACCCCGACGGCCATCCGGTGCGGCTCGCCGACATCTGGCCCGACGACGCCGAGATCGACGCGATCGTGCGCGAGCACGTGAAGCCGGCCCAGTTCCGCCGCGTGTACGAGCCGATGTTCCGCATCGCGGTCGAGCACGGCGGCACGGCGAGCCCGTTGTACGACTGGCGCCCGCAGAGCACCTACATCCGTCGCCCGCCGTACTGGGAAGGCGCGCTCGCCGGCGAACGCACGCTGCGCGGCCTGCGCCCGCTCGCGGTGCTCGGCGACAACATCACGACCGACCACCTGTCGCCGTCGAACGCGATCCTCGCCGACAGCGCCGCGGGCGAGTACCTCGCGAAAATGGGCTTGCCCGAAGAGGACTTCAATTCGTACGCGACGCATCGCGGCGACCACCTCACGGCCCAGCGCGCGACGTTCGCCAACCCGAAGCTCGTCAACGAGATGGCGGTCGTCGACGGCGAGGTGAAGCAGGGTTCGCTCGCGCGCGTCGAACCGGACGGCAGGGTCGTGCGCATGTGGGAAGCGATCGAGACCTACATGGGGCGCGGGCAGCCGTTGATCATCGTCGCGGGCGCCGACTACGGCCAGGGCAGCTCGCGCGACTGGGCCGCGAAGGGCGTGCGCCTCGCCGGCGTCGAAGCGATCGTCGCCGAAGGCTTCGAGCGCATCCATCGCACGAACCTCATCGGCATGGGCGTGCTGCCGCTCGAATTCAAACCGGGCGACACGCGCCGGACGTTCGGCATCGATGGCAGCGAAACGTTCGATGTCGTCGGCGAACGAAGGCCGCGCGCGACGCTGACGCTGGTGATCCGCCGCCGCAACGGGCAGACCGTCGAGGTGCCGGTCACCTGCCGCCTCGATTCCGACGAGGAAGTCTCGATCTACGAAGCGGGCGGCGTGCTGCAGCGCTTCGCGCAGGATTTCCTCGAATCGACGCGCGCAGCCTGACCGCGCTGCCCTTCCTGCCGGCTGCGCCGGCCCCAGCGACACGGAATCGATCGATGCCCACGCCTCCGCAGATCCGCATTCCCGCCACCTACATGCGTGGCGGTACGTCGAAGGGCGTGTTCTTCCGCCTGCAGGACTTGCCCGCTTTCGCGCAGGCGCCCGGCAAGGCGCGCGATGCGCTGCTCGTGCGGGTGATCGGTTCGCCCGACCCGTACGGCAAGCACACCGATGGCATGGGCGGCGCGACCTCGAGCACGAGCAAGGTCGTCATCATCTCAAGGCCCTCGGTGCCGGGTCACGACGTCGACTACCTGTACGGACAGGTGCCGATCGACGGCGATTTCATCGACTGGAGCGGCAATTGCGGCAACCTGTCGTCGGCGGTCGGGCCGTTCGCGATCGCG
>DASTSE010000370.1:0-12596 GCA_035760865.1 Dokdonella sp. | reverse complement strand
GAAGCGCACGCCGGGTGCCTCGAGTTCGCCGCGTCCCGCCTCGGCGGCCTGCGTGTCGCCATCGTGCTTCCGCTCGCCGCATGAGTACGCAGATCCTCGTCGTCGAGGACGAAGCCGACCTCGCCGCGATCATCGCCGACTACGTCGATGCGGCGGGCTTCCGCGCCGTCGTCGTCGGCGATGGCGAATCCGCGCTCGCGCACATCCGTCGCACGCCTCCCGCGCTCGTCGTGCTCGACCTCATGCTGCCGGTCAGCGACGGCCTCGCCGTCTGCCGCGAGCTGCGTTCGTTCTCCGATCTGCCGGTGATCATGGTCACGGCGAAAGTCGAAGAGGTCGACCGCCTGCTCGGCCTGGAAAGCGGCGCGGACGATTACCTGTGCAAGCCGTTCAGTCCGCGCGAACTCGTCGCGCGGATCCGCGCCATCCTGCGCCGCGCACCGTCGTCCTCGCCGCCGACGCCGGTCGCGCGGATCGACGAAGCGCGCCGCACGATCTGGGTCCGCTCCCGGCCACTCGTCCTGACGCCGACCGAGTACGTGCTGCTCGCCGCGATGATCCGCCGGCCGGGAGTGATCTTCTCGCGCGCGCAGTTGCTCGACCTCGCACGCCGTGACGAGTGGGACGTGACCGACCGGGCGATCGATACGCACGTGAAGAACCTGCGCCGCAAGATCGCGGCGATCGCCCCAGACCTCGATTTCATCCAGTCCGTCTACGGCGTCGGCTACCGCGTCGAGCTCTAGCCGCGGCGGCCGTTCGCGATCCCCACACTCTGCTCACAGTGTGGTCGCACCCTGCGCTGGTCGGCACGCCGACCCAGACTGACCAGCGAGGACTTCCATGCAACGCACGTTCACCATCGCCCTGCTCGGCGCCGCCGTGGCCGCCGTCATCACCGTCGTCGTGGCCGCGCACGGCCGCTTCGAACCTGCTCCGAAAGACATGCACATCGACGCCGCCCGGCGTGCCGCAGTCGTCGAAAGCGCGGTCGCGCTGCTCGACCGCTCCTACGTCTACCCCGACAAGGCCGCGCTCATCGAGCGTTCATTGCGCCAAAAGCTCCACGACGGCGACTTCGACCGCATCGACAGCGCGGTGGAGTTCGCCGATGCCCTCACCGATGCCCTGCGCGCCGTCTCCGACGACCAGCATCTCGAAGTGCGCTACATGGACGCGGCGATCCCCGAGCCGGCATCGGACCAGGACGTGTCGGCCGAGGACGCCGCCGCGGAGTCGATCCGGCAGCAGCGCTTCAACTTCGGCTTCGCGGAACTGCGCCGCCTGCACGGCAACATCGGATATCTCGACCTGCATCAGTTCGGACGGCCGCAGGGCGCCTACGACAGGATTGCGGCGGCGATGACCCTGCTCGGCGATACGAGCGGCCTGATCATCGACCTGCGCAACTGCGGCGGCGGCGATCCGGAAAGCGTCATGCGGATGGCGAGCTACCTGTTCGACCGACGCACGCATCTCAACGATATCTACTGGCGCGAGGAGGACCGCATCGAGCAGCGCTGGACCGAGGAAGACGTGCCGGGTCGCAAGTACGGCAGCACGCGTCCGCTCTACCTGCTCACGAGCCACGATACGTTTTCGGGCGGCGAGGACTTCGCATACGCGCTCAAGAACGCCGGGCGCGCGACCCTCGTCGGCGAAACCACCGGCGGCGGCGCACACCCCGGAAACCCGCGTCGCGTCGACGATCATTTCATGATGTTCGTGCCTTCGGGCCGTCCGATCAGCCCGGTCACCCACGCGGACTGGGAAGGCGTCGGCGTCGTGCCCGACGTGCCCGCGTCGGCCGACAAGGCGCTCGACATCGCACGCATCGCGATCCTGCGCCGACTGGTCGCGACGGAGACCGACGCCGACTGGCGCGAAAAGCTGCAGCAGTCGATAGAAGAGCTCGAGTAGGTCGCGCGAACCGCTGCATCGAGCGCGCACCGGGCGTCGGCGAGCGACCGCATCGCCGGCGCCCTCGTGCAGCGATCGCCTCGCCGTGCGCGCGCGCCGGTTCGGCGCATCGATCGCCGTGGCCGCGATGGCAAAGCACGCGCCATGCCGATGGCGTTCGTGGAAGCGGGCCGCCGGCCCGCCCACAGGAGACGCCATGACACACGCTTCCACGATCCGCCGACACGTGTTCCGCCTCGCGCTGCCGCTGGTGTTCGCCTTCGACGCGAGCGAGGCCGCGACCCTCACCGTGAAGAACACCGACGACGCCTGTGCCTCATGGCTCTTCGGCGGTCGCTGCCTGCGCTCCGCCGTCGCCTACGCCAACCTGTTCGACGATGTCGATCGGATCGAATTCGACATCCCGGGCGATCCCGCGCACTTCAAGCGCATCCTGCTGCAGTCGCCCCTGTCGGTCACCCAGCCGCTCGAAATCGACGGCTACACGCAGCCGGGCGCGGCACCGAACACCGCCACCGACGGCATGAACGCTGAGGTTCGCGTCATCGTCGACGCGCTCGCGACCCACGGTGCGGCGTTCGAGATCGCGGCCACGTCGGACCTGCGCGGTCTCGCGATCATCAACACCGACGGACCGGGCGTCTACATCCGCGCCTGGGCACCGGAAACGCGCGTGCGCGGCAACTACATCGGCACCGAAGTCACGGGCACCGCGGCGGGCAATCGCGGCGGCGGCATCATCGCGGACGGCGACTTCTGCGTCATCGGTGGATCCGAGCCGGCCGATCGCAACCTCATCTCGGCCAACCGTCCGTTCGGCGTACGCAGTACCGGGCCGCGCAACGTCGTCATCGGCAACCTGATCGGCACGGATCGCTGGGGTAGCCCCGTCGCGGGCAACGACGTCGGCGTCGTCGTCACGGCGGGCACGACGCGCATCGGCGACTTCGGCGCAGCGCTGCCGAACGTGATCGCGGGCAACCGTTGCGACGGCGTGCGCGTCGCCGGCACCGACATCGACGACGTCTGGGTCGGCTCGCTCGTCTACGCGAACGACGCGGACGGTGCCGAGTGCCGCAGCATCGCGCTCGGCGGCAGCAGCTACGTCAACGATGCCGACGACCTCGACGGTGGAGCGAACGGTGCACTCAACCACCCGGAGATCGACTCGGTGCGCGAGTCGGGCGCCGACCTCATCGTCGAGGGCCGCATCAACTCCGCTGCGAACACCGAATACCACGTCCAGCTCTACGCGAACTTCGGTGCGGACGTCTGCACCGTTGCGGGCGCGCCCGGCGAAGGCGAGGCGGCGCTGGCCGCCTTCGTCGTCGATACGCCGGTCGGCAGCGGCATTCGCGCATTCACGTGGCGCGCTCCATTGGCGGGCCTCGGCATCCGCGCCGTCGCAGCGACCGCCAGCGTCGGCGTGTCGGAGATCGCTGCGTTCTCGACCTCGCCGTTCAGCCCATGCGCGCTGGTCGCGTCCGACGACTCGATCTTCGTGGACGGATTCGAGGCCACGGCGACGGCGGGAACGCTCGAACTGCACTGACGCTACGCGCGGCGGCCGGCGGATCGCTCGATTCGCCGGCCGTCCAGGGCAGCGGCTAGCGGCCCGGGCGGATCTGATGCCGTTCCTGCTGGCGGTCCCATGCGCGAAGTTCGTCGCGGATATGCGCGATGCGCTGGCGGCCGAGCGCGTTGCGCCCTTCGTCGAGCACCTGCGCATCGAGCAGTTCGGCGAGCCGTTGCGCGGCCGGAAGCAGCATTTCCCAGGCGTCGAGCGCGGGCAGCGGCCCCGGCAGGGTCATGAACAGCGTCACGCCCGGCGTGCGTACCTCGTCGAGCGCAGCCATGTCGAAATGCCCGGGCTTGACCATGTTCGCCATGCTGAACACCGGTCCGTCCGCCTTCTTGCCGAGTACGAGGCGATGGAAGATGCCCATGTCGCCGAACTCGAGGCCGGCCTTCTCGGCCGCGACGACGATGTCGGGGCCGGCCAGCGACTCGCCCGTACGCGTGGCGACGAACAGGGTGACGATGCGCTCGATCGCGCGTTCCGGCCGCACGCCGACGCTCGCGCGCGGCGGCAGGCGCGTTTCGAACCCGGATTCCGCGTCCGCGCGCGCAGCACGACCGGGCCCGCCCTCGAACGAAACGGCGAGCTCCCCCTGCGCCGGTGCGGCGTCCGCATCGCCGAACGTCGGCTCGACCCGCTCGCCATCGACGCCCGCTCGCCGCTGCGGACGCCGCTCGCCCTGGCCGGGCTTCTTCGGCTTGCCGAACACGTAGATCAGCGCCAGCACGATCGCGCCGAGGAAGATCAACGGGATGCCGACACTTGCGTTCCATTCCATGTTGCTCGCCTCCGCCGTGGCAGCGTACGACCCGCTCAGGCCGCGCCCGCGAGTTTAGCCGCTTCGGCCAGGTCGACCTGCACGAGGCGCGACACGCCCGGCTCGCGCATGGTCACGCCGCACAGCTGCCTGGCCGCCTCCATCGTCGCCTTGTTGTGGGTGACGAAGATGAATTGCACCTGTTCGCTCATCTCCGCGACGAGCGACGAGAAGCGCCCGACGTTCGCTTCGTCGAGCGGCGCGTCGACCTCGTCGAGCAGGCAGAACGGCGCCGGGTTGAGGCGGAAGATCGCGAACACGAGCGCGACCGCGGTCATCGCCTTCTCGCCGCCGGACAGCAGCGAGATCGAACTCACGCGCTTGCCCGGCGGGCGCGCCATGATCGCGACGCCCGTCGACAGCAGGTCCTCGCCGGTCAGCTCGAGATAGGCGTGGCCACCGCCGAACAGGCGCGGGAACAGCTCCTGCACGCCGATGTTGACGCGGTCGAACGTCTCCTTGAAGCGCGCACGCGTCTCCTTGTCGATCTTGCGGATCGCGCCTTCGAGCGTTTCGAGCGCGGTGCCGAGGTCGGTGAGCTGCGCGTCGAGATAGGTCTTGCGCTGCGATTGCTCCTCGTACTCCTGGATCGCGGCGAGGTTGACCGGCTCGAGTCGGCGGATCTTCTGGTCGAGTTCGCCCAGCTCGCCCTGCCATTGGCTTGCGTCGACCTCGACCGGCAGGGTCGCGATGAGCGCCTCGTAGTCGAAGCCCGCTTCGGCGATCGCGGCCGCGAGCGCTTGCGCGCGCAAGCGGTGCTCCTGCTCGCGCAGGCGCAACTGGGCGACTTCCTCGCGCTGTTCGGCGAGTCCCGCCTCGAAGCGATGGCGCTCCTGTTCGAGGCGGCGCAGTTCCGCTTCCTGTTCCTGCTGGGCCTGGCGCGCCTCGACCATCTGGCGGTCGACCAGCAGGCGCTGGTTGAGATAGGTCTGGCGTTCGTCCTCGAGTCCCGCGAGAGGATCGCTGTTCGAAGCGAGCTGCGCGGCGATCTCGCCGCGGCGCGTCGCGAGCTGGGCGAGCTGGCCGTGCATGCGCTGCAACGACTGCTCGAGCGCAGCCGCGGCGGTCCGCCGCGATTCGGTCGAGAGCGCGGCCTGGTGCGCGGCATCGCGCGCCTCGCGCGCATTCATGCGCGCCTCTTCGCGCGCCTCCAGCAACCTGCGCCGCTCGCCGTCGAGCGCCTGGCGCCGCTGTTCGAGGTCGCCCATGTGGGCGACCGCGGTCTCCAGGCGGGCCCGCGCCTCGCGCGCCTGTTCGCGATCGGCGTCGAGCTTGGCGACGACGTCCTCGAGTTCGCGCGCGACCCGATCGAGTCGCTCCTGCGCGCTGTCGATGCGGCCGCGCTGGCTCTGCAACTGGCCCCCGACCTCGGCGAGGCGGCGATGGCCGGTGTACAGCTCGCGCTGCGCGTCCTCGCGCGCGCGCTCGGCCTCGATGCGCTCGAGCTTGCCGCGCTCGAGCGATTCGGCATGCGCATCGATCTCGGACTCGAGCGCGGCGATGCGCTCGCCGAGCTCGCGGATTTCGCGCTCGCGCGCGAGCACGCCGACTTGCGCGCCCGCGCTGCGCTGCACGCGCACGCTGCCATGGCCGAACCATTCGCCCTCGGCGGTGACGATCGATTCGCCCGCGGTGAGTGCGGCCGCCTGCGCGCGCGCCTCGCCGAGCGAGGACGCCGTGCGCACGCGCGCGAGCAGCGCGCGCGCGGCGAGCGGGCCGCGCACGTGTGCGGCAAGCGTTCCCGGTGCCGCCGTGGCGCCGTCGTCGCGGGTGGCCATCAAGGCGACGTCGGCGTCGCGCAACGTGCCGAGGTCGTCCGCGAGCGCGGCCGGATCGTCGACGAGCACGGCTTCGAGCCAGCCGTCGAGCACGGTCTCCACCGCGCGCTCCCAGCCGGCGTCGACCTGCAGCGCTTCGCCGAGGCGGCGCGCCTGGCCGAGTCCGAGGCCGTCGAGCCAGCTCTTCGCCGCGCCGCCCTCGCCGAGTGCGGCATGCTGCAGCGCCTCGAGCGAACCGAGTCGACCGCGGAGCTTCTCCAGTTCGCCGCGCTTGCCGCTCAGCATCGCCTGCGTCGTCCGCTCGACTTCGAGCGCGGCTTCCGCGGCGTGGCGGCGTTCTTCGAGCGCCGCGGCGTGGGTCTCGACGTGTTCGCGCAGCGCCGCGTGTTCGGTCTCGAGCGTCGCGAGCGCGCGGGCGAGCTCGTCGATGTTGGCGGCGCGCCGTTCGGCGTCGAGCGCGGCATGGCGCTGGTCGGCCGCGAGGCACTGCCTGTCGAGATAGTCGAGGCGCGTGCGCTCGACCTCGGCCGCCTGCCCCGCCTGCGACGTCGCCAGCGTGTGCTGGTCCCACTGCGCCTGCCATTCCGACAACTGGAGTTCGCTCGCGCGCAGGGCTTCCGCGGCCGCCTCGTCGGCGTCGCGCAGCGTCTCCAGTTGCGGAGCGGCGTCGGCGAGCAGCGCGCTCAGCTCCTCGAAGCGCTGACGATCGGTGTCGATGTGCTCGGCGAGTTCGGCATGCGCCCGCTCGGTTTCCTCGCGCGCGCGATCGAGCTGCTCGGCGAGCTGCTTGCTGTGCTGGATCTGCTGCTCGACGCGCGCGATCTCCGCGCCGACCTTGTAAACCTCGCCCTGCACCGCGTTCATGTGCTCGACGGCGGCCGCGTGCTTCTCGCGGCCGGTCTCGAGCGCGGCCTCGGTATGGCGCTGCTCGGCGAGCTGCTGCTCGATCGCGAGCTCGGCCTTGCGCAACGCACCGGACTGGCCGTCGACTTCCGCCTGCGCCGCGCGCAGCGAGAGCGCCTTGACCTCGGCTTCCTTGCGCTTCTGTTCTTCCTTGAGCTGTTGCCAGCGCTCGGCGGTGCGCGCCTGGCGCTTGAGGTGCTCGAGCTGCTTGTCGACCTCGTCGCGCACGTCGCGCACGCGGTCGAGGTTCTCGCGCGTCGCCCTGATGCGGCTTTCGGTCTCCTTGCGGCGTTCCTTGTACTTGGAGATGCCCGCCGCCTCCTCGAGATGGTTGCGCAACTGTTCGGGATCGGCCTCGACGATCTCGCTGATCATGCCCTGCTCGATGATCGAGTAGCTGCGCGGTCCGAGGCCGGTGCCGAGGAACAGGTCGGTGATGTCGCGCCGGCGGCAGCGAACGCCGTTGAGGAAGTACTGCGACTGGCCGTCGCGGCTGACGACGCGCTTGACCGAGATCTCGTTGTAGTTCGCGTACTCGCCGACGATGAGGCCGTCCGAGTTGTCGAACAGCAGTTCGACCATCGCGCTGCCGACCGGCTTGCGGCCGTTCGAGCCCGAGAAGATCACGTCGGTGAGCGCGTCGCCGCGCAGGCGGCTCGCCGCGCTCTCGCCCATGACCCAGCGGATCGCGTCGATGATGTTCGACTTGCCGCAGCCGTTGGGACCGACGACGCCGGTCATGTTGGTCGGCAGGTGCAAGGTGGTCGGGTCGACGAACGACTTGAATCCGGCCAGTTTGATCGTTGTCAGGCGCATCTAGCGGTTACCTCGAAAATCCATGACGCGAGCTCGGAGCTCGCGAACCTGCAGGCGGCGTTCGACTCAGGCTTCGTCCGGCGCGCGCGCGTCGATCGCGAGCGCGTGGATGTCCGTCTGCATGAGTTCGCCGAGCGCCGCGTACACCGCCCGATGGCGCGCGAGCGGTGCCTGGCCGCGGAATGCGGCGCTCACGACGCGTACGCGGAAGTGCCCGCGGCCGTCGCGCGCGCCGGCATGCCCGGCGTGGCGGTGGCTGTCGTCTTCGACCGCCAGTTCGTCCGGCGCGAATGCAGCGGCGAGGCGATCGCGGATGCGGTCGACGCGCGCGCTCAAGGCGCCACCTTGCGGAACGGCCGCACGCTCACCTCGGCGTAGACGCCCGCGGCGACGTACGGGTCGGCGTCGGCCCAGGCCTTCGCCGCGGCGAGATCGGCGAACTCGGCCACGATCAGGCTGCCGCTGAAACCGGCCGGCCCCGGGTCTTCGGCATCGATCGCGGGGAACGGTCCCGCGAGCAGCAGTCGCCCTTCCTCGCGCAGGCGGGTCAAGCGCTCCAGGTGGGCCGGGCGCGCCGAAAGCCGGCGCGCGAGGGAGTCGGGCACGTCGCTACCGACGATCGCATACCACATGAACGGGCTTCCTGCGGACAAATGCCTATGTTAGCCGAACCGCCGCGCGACACGCGGCCGACACCCGGCCGTCACGGCATTTGCGCATCGGCACGTTTCCCCGTAGTCTAGGCCCGAACCGAGAGGGCGGAGTGCCGCGCGCGCCGACGCGGAACGTTTCCAGCCCGCCTCCCGACCTTTTTTGGATGACCGACCTTCGGATCCCGCAGGATCCGGGTGTCCTCGTTGCAGGCCTTGCACACCGACGGCGTATTCGCCGCGTGCGCCCGGCCGCCCGCCGTGATCGTTGCACGACCCGCCGCGCCGTGAGGCGCCGGAAGGCGTGGAATCGGGATCATCGATCGAGCATGAACCAGACCGCCGCACAGCCCAGCACAGAGACACCGGCCAGCACGTTTCCGCAGGTGCCGCAGCAGCAGGAGATTCCGCTCGCGGTCGTGCGCGGTCAGCCGGTGCTCGAGATTCCGCAGGACCTGTACATTCCGCCGGATGCGCTCGAAGTGATCCTCGAGGCGTTCGAAGGACCGCTCGACCTGTTGCTGTACCTGATCCGCCGGCAGAACCTCGACATCCTCGATATCCCGATCGCCGAGATCACGCGCCAGTATGTCGACTACATCGAGATGATGCAGGAGATGAAGCTCGAGCTCGCGGCCGAGTATCTCGTGATGGCCGCGATCCTCGCCGAGATCAAGTCGCGCCTGCTGCTGCCGCGGCCGCCGGCGGAGGAAGGCATCGAGGAGGATCCACGCGCCGAGCTCGTGCGGCGCCTGCAGGAATACGAGCGGTTCAAGAAGGCGGCCGAGGACATCGACGCGTTGCCGCGCCAGGATCGCGACTTCGTGCCCGCGCACGTCGTCGTCGACGACCGCAACGTGATCCGCCTGCCGCCGCCGGTGGAACTGCGCGAACTGCTGCTCGCGCTCAAGGACGTCATGAAGCGGGCCGAGCTGTACGGCCACCATGCGATCCAGCGCGAGGCGCTCAACGTGCGCAGCCGCATGAGCGACGTGCTGAACGCGCTCGGCGACGGCGAGTTCCACCGTTTCGAGCGGCTGTTCGACGCCAGCGAAGGCCGGCGCGGCGTGGTCGTGACCTTCCTCGCGATGCTCGAACTCGCGAAGGAGCAGCTCATCGAGATCGTGCAGGAGGCGTCCCTCGCACCGATCTACGTCAAGTCGCTCGCGACCGCCGACGGCACGAGCACGCCGGGCGAGGCGGCCGAAGACGCTTCTTCGGACGACGGCGAGCCGACGATCCTCGCGTCCTGAACCGGACGCGCGCGCATCCCCGCGGTCGACGCGACCGCTTTACGACAGCAGACGAACTCCGCTACTGATGGAACTGCAGCCACTCAAACGCATCATCGAGGCCGCCCTGCTCGCCTCCGCGCAGCCGCTGTCGCTGCCGCAGCTGTCCGGCCTGTTCGACGAGTTCGAGATGCCCTCTCACGAGGAACTCGCCAGGGCGGTCGAGGAGCTCAAGGCCGACGCCGAAGGTCGCGGCATCGAACTCGTCGAAGTCGCCTCCGGCTTCCGCTACCAGGTCCGCAGCGACGTGCATGCGCACGTGTGCCGACTGTGGAGCGAGCGACAGACGCGCTACTCGCGCGCCCTGCTCGAAACGCTTTCGCTGATCGCTTACCGCCAACCGATCACGCGCGCGGAAATCGAGCAGATCCGCGGCGTCGCGGTGTCGACCAACATCGTGCGCACGCTCGAGGAACGCGAGTGGGTACGCGTGGTCGGCTACCGCGACCTGCCCGGCAAGCCCGCGCTGTTCGGCACCACCAAGCAGTTCCTCGACTATTTCAACCTCAAGTCGCTCGACGAACTGCCGCCGCTCGGCGAGTTGCGCGACATCGAGGAGCTCGACCCGCAACTCGCCCTCGACGAGCCGCGCGGCCCCATCGCAGCGCGGGTCGCGCTCGACGAGCCCGACGCGACGGCCGAGCCAGGCGCCACCGAAGGCGCCATCAGCGCGCCGGCCGACTCGGCTGACGCCGAAGCCGACCCCGAATCCACCGATGCCCGCGAAGCGCCGAGCTCCGGCGACGCACACGAAGACACCCCGGAATCCATCGCATGACCACCTCCACCCGCGCCATCCTCAAACTCAAACGCCCGGCCGAAACCGCCGATGCGCCTGCCGTCGAAGAGCGGCTGCACAAGGTACTCGCCAATGCCGGGCTCGGCTCGCGCCGCATGCTCGAAGCGCGCATCGAAGCCGGCGAGGTGCAGCTCAACGGCGGCGTCGCGACGCTCGGCCAGAGCGTGCGCAGCGGCGATCGCGTCGAGATGGACGGCAAGCGCTTCGTCGTCGTCGCCGACAATGCCGAGCATGCGCAGGTGCTGCTCTACAACAAGCCCGACGGCGTGGTCGCCACGCGCGACGACCCCGAAGGTCGCCCGACCGTGTTCGAACAGCTGCCGCAACTGAAGGGCGCGCGCTGGATCGCGGTCGGTCGCCTCGACATCAACACGACCGGGCTGCTGCTGCTGACGACCGACGGCGACCTCGCCAATACGCTGATGCACCCGCGTTCGGAGATCGAGCGCGAATACATCTGCCGCGTGCACGGCGAAGTGCCCGACGAAGTGCTCGAGCGCCTGCGCACCGGCATCGAGCTCGAAGACGGCCCCGCGCACTTCGAAGAGATCGGCGTGATCAGCCGTGGTGCGAGCCACTCGTGGTTCCGCGTCGTGCTGCGCGAGGGACGCAATCGCGAGGTGCGCCGCATGTGGGAATCGCAGGGACTGCTGGTCAGCCGCCTCAAGCGCATCCGCTACGGCACGATCGAGCTGCCGCGCGGCCTGCTGCGTGGCCAGTCGACCGAACTCGATGCCGCGCAGGTCGCCGCGCTGCGCGAGCGGTGCGGCGTCGGCACACCGGAACCGCGGCTCACGCTCGCGCCCGTGATCGGCCAGCGCCGCGCCGCACCGACGGAATTCCGCCCGATGCCGAAGACGCAGCAGGCGTGGACCGGCGCGCGCGCCGACGAGGCACGCGAGTTCGCCGCGTTCGACCGCATCCGCGACGACGGCTGGCGTGGCGCGGCGGCGAAGCCGCGCAAGGCGCGCGGTGGCGGCGCCGGTCGCAAGGGCCGCCCCGGTGCACAGGATCCGCAGACCCAGGGACAGCGTCCCGCACGCGGTCCGCGGCAGGGACAGCGCCCGGGCCAGGGTCCGCGGCAAGGCCAAGGACAAGGGCAGCGCCAGGGCCAGGGACAACGTCAGGGCCAGGGCCGTCGCGGCCCGGGACAGGGACAGGGTCAGAACCACGGCCACGATGCGCCACGCGCCCCATGGGCGGCCGAACCGGGCCTGAGCCCGGCGGTGCTGCGCAGCTGGTTCCCGGAAGCGCAGCAGCCGGGGCGCAAGCGTCGCGGTGCGCGACCCGGCGTGGAGCAGCCGTTCCACTCCGGACAGTTCCATCCGCAAGGACGCGACGATCGCCACGGCAACCGGGCGCCCCAGAATGCGGGGCGCGGTCCGCATCCGCAGCGTGGCGCTTCACCGGGCAACTCGGTGCATGACCAGCCCTACGGCCATCCCGACTCGCGGCCGCAGCAGCGCGGCCCCCGTCACGGCGGCGCGCCCGGCAACTCGGCGCCCGACAACGGCAACCGTGCCCCGGGTGGCAATCGCGGCCGCGGCGGCGGGCGAGGACGCGGCGGTCCGCGCTCGCGCTGAGGCGGGCGGCGAACGAAAAAAAAGGCGGGCCGCAGCCCGCCTTTCTTCATTCCTGCAAGGCGCCACTCAGTCGAGCTTGAGCGACTTGCGGTTGCTGTCGCGGCGCTTCTGTTCCTTCGCGTTGAATTCCGATTCGCAGCTGCCGCGCTTGACCATCACGCAATCGAGATAGTCGCTGATCTCGACCAGCGCGGCACCGATCGCCTTGCCCGCCGGCGTGTTCGATTCGTGCGCGAGGTCGCCGCCGAAGCCACCGCGGAACACGCCCACGCTCACGCCGCCACCCGAGCTGCGGCCTTCGATCGCGCGCGAGAAATCGACTTCGCCAGTGGTCGCATTGACGACGCGCACATCGATGCGGATGTACGCCTCGGACTTCTTGCCGCCGAGCGAAATGCCCTTGAAGCTGATGCCGCCGCCCGTGCTCGCGGTGTTCTCTTCGTACGCGGTGACCGTGCC
>DASTSE010000369.1:0-2302 GCA_035760865.1 Dokdonella sp. | reverse complement strand
GGAGTCGTAACGGATCCGGGCCAGCGCGGCCGCGCGCGTGCTGTCGGCCGCGGCCTGCGCGAGGTGCGCGTCGGTCTCGCGGGCACGACCGTAGCGCACCAGCGCGTTCTCGGTGTCCTCCAGCGCCAGCAGCACGGTGCGCTCGTAGCCGGCCAGCGCGCCGGAGGCGTCGGCGTCGGCGGCCGCGATGCGCGCGCGCACCCGGCCCACGTCGAGGAACGACCAGTCGACGCCGAGCGCGAGCAGGTGCGTTTCGCTGTCGCGCTCGAACAGCGCGCCGGTGCTCGCCGCCTGCGTGCCGAGCAGGCCGCCGAGCGTGAAGCGCGGGAACAGGTCGGCGGTGGCGACGCCGATGCGCGCGGTCGCCGCGTGCAGGCGCTGCTCGGCCGCGGCGACGTCGGGGCGACGGCGCAGCAGCTCGCCCGGCGTGCCCGCGTCGAGGCGCTCGGGCAATGCGGGCAGCGCGACCGGCGCCTGCAGCTCGGCGATGAGCGCGTCGGGCGTGCGGCCGGTGAGCACGGCGAGGCGGTGCATCGCGAACGCGATCTGCGCCTCCAGCGCGGGGACGCGCGCGTCGGTCGTTTCCAGCTGCGCGCGCGCACGCGCGCTGTCGAAGTCGGTGCCGCCGCCCGCGTTGACGCGCGCGTCGACGAGCTGCAGCGTTTCGCGCTGGTTGGCGGCATTGTCCTGCGCGACGCGCAGGCGCTCCTGCAGGCCGCGCAGCTCGACGTAGGTGCGCGCGACGGTGCCCGCGATCGCGACCTGCGCGGCGGCGAGGTCGGCCGCGCTCGCGGCGGTATCGGCGCGGCCCGCTTCGATCGAGCGACGGATGCGCCCGAACAGGTCCAGCTCCCAGCTCGCGCCGACGCCGGCGTCGTAGCTCCTGGTGTCGCGGCCGTCGTGATCGACGCCGGGCAGCTGGTCGGCGCTGGAACGGATGTCCTGGCCGTTCGCGCTCGCGGTGATCACGGGCAGCGCGTCGAACTTGGCGCCGCGCAGCTGCGCGTTGGCGCGCTCGTAGTGCGCGAGCGCGACCTTGAGGTCGTTGTTGGCGGCGAGCGCCTGTTCGACCAGCGCGGTGAGCTGGGCGTCGCCGAAGCGCGCCCAGAACGCATCGTCGGCGGCGGGCGTGGACGCATCGCTGGTGGACGCCGCGGCCGCGGCGCCGTCGGCGTTCGCGTCGGCGCGCGCGAACTGCGCCGGCGCGGCGGTGTCGGGCTTCACGTAGTCGGGACCGACCGCGCAGGCGCCCAGCGCGAGCGTGAGGCCGAGCGCGAGCGCCTTCGGCGCACGCGACAGCAGGTTGGAATCAGCCATGGGAATGCTCCTCGGTCGCGACGGGCGGTGCGTGCGGAAACAGCACCGCGGGATCGCCGGCGGACCAGACGGTGTCGATACGCAGGCGCTCGATCAGCCAGAGGCCGTCGTGGCGCACGAGATCGACGTGGTAGAGGTTCTTGAGCAGCAGGTGCCGGCGGTGGTCGCCGCGTGGCAGGTGCTGCGCCTCGACGAGCGCGAACAGGCCCGCGCGCTCGCCGTCGTAGTGGGTGACGCGCGGATTGGTCACGGTGTGGGTGGTGTCGAGCGCGCCGATCGCCGCGAAGATCGCATCGACGATCGCGTCGCGCCCGCGGTACACGAATGTGCCGCTCGTCCATCGAGCGCCGTCGCGCTCGATGGACGGAGGCGAGTCCGGACCTGCGCCGGATTCGCCGACTCGAAGATCCGCCAGGACGGCGGAGCTTCGAGATGCGGTAGATCGCGCCAGCGCGACGCCGAAACGGCCGGCCGGCTGGCTGAAGTCGAGCGTCGCGTCCGCCGCGAACGCCGACGCGAGCAACGCGCGGTCGCGCAGGTCCTGCCCGGCGCCGAAGCGGTACAGCGCGTCGACGATCGCGAGCTGGTCGCGCGGCCCGACCGCGCCGGCCGCATGCGCGGGACCGGCGGCGGACGCGGCCGGCACGGTCGCCGCCGCGTGCGGCGGCAGCGCCGTGCGGCGGCGGTCGTGCTCATGCATGGGCATGCGCGATCCCGTCGTGGTGGCCGTGCGACACGAGCGGGCGGCTGCCAAACAGCTTGCGCAGGGTCACGTAGAACACCGGGGTGAGGAACAGGCCGAACACGGTCACGCCGATCATGCCCGCGAACACCGTGATGCCGGTCGCCGCGCGCACTTCCGCGCCGGCGCCGTGCGAGAGCACGAGCGGCACGGTGCCGGCGATGAACGCGATCGAAGTCATCACGATCGGGCGCAGACGCAGGCGGCACGCTTCCAGCGCGGCCTCGACGATGCCCTTGCCCT
>DASTSE010000368.1:0-3087 GCA_035760865.1 Dokdonella sp. | reverse complement strand
CCTCGCCGGCGACGATCGCGCGAAGCGGTTGCGCGGCCAGCTCGACTTCGCGCGCTCGCTCGAAGGCGCGCCGGATGCGGCCGAACTGCGCGTGCGCATCGAGCGCGATCCGCACGACCATGCCGCGCGCGACCTGCTCGGCGTGCGGCTGCTCATCGACGGCGACGCGGCTGCAGGCCTCGACCAGTTCCTCGCGATCCTCGCCGCCGATCGCGGCTGGAACGACGGTCAGGCGAAGAAGCGCCTGATCGCCGCATTCAACGTGCTCGACGACGCCGATCTTGTCGGCGACTACCGTCGGCGCATGTCCTCGCTGCTGTTCTGAGCCGCCGGGTCCGGCGCGTGTCCGGATCCGGCCGCGTCGGCCGAAAGCCGCGTCCGGTGCGCGTCCGGCCTACTCCGCGCGCACCGGTACGCGCGCACGCAAGGCGAACTGCAGCAAGCCGATCGCGACGAACAGCACCGCCGCGCTCGCCGCGAGCGACCGGTGGATGCCGACGCTGGCACCGGCGAGCCCGACGGTGATGCCGCTGAACGTGCGCATGCCGAGCGCGAACATCGTGAAGACGCCGATCGCACGGCCACGCATCTCGGGCGGCGCATCGAGCTGCACGAGCGTCTGTGCCATCGCGTTGAACGACAGCTCGACGAAACCCGCGAGGAACAGCAGCGGTATCGCGAGCGCGTAGCTGCACGTGAGCGCGAAGGCGCCGAGCGCGATGCACCACACCATCGCGAGCAGGCACGCGGTTCGCGCCCGCGGCTGCAGCAGGCCACGGCTCTCGAGCACGATGCCGGCCGTGAGCGCCCCGGCCGCATCGGCGGCGAGCAGCGCGCTGTAGAAGAAGTCCGCCTTCGCCTGGCCAAGGTCGTGCGCGAAGCCCGGCATCTGCGCCTGGTAGGCGTTGCCGACGAACAGCGAGGCGAGGCCGGCGAGCACCGTCATCGAGAGGATCACGCGGTGATGCGCGATCTCGCGCAGCGCGCGCGCGATGTCGCCGAGCGTGCGTACCGCGCGCGTCGCGACCGCGGCGCCCGCGGTGCGGAACTTGGGCCCATAGGGCGCGACCGCGAGCCAGGCGATGAACGGCAGGTAGAGCATCGCGTTGGCGAGGATGCCGCGGTTCGGCCCGAGCCAGAGCAGCAGCGCGCCGCCGATGCCTGGCCCCATCAGCATGCCGAGCTGGCGCGCGGTCGCGTTGAGCCGTACCGCGCTCTGCAGGTGTTCCCGGCCGACGATGTCGTGCAGCAGCAGTTGCGCCGGTGGCCCCCACAGCACGCCGGCCATGCCGTGCACGACGAGCAGCGCGGCCGCGTGCCACACCTGGAGCGCCCCGGTCACGAACAGCACGCCCCACGCGATCGACACGCCCGCGAACAACGTCATGCCGATCTGGATCATGCGACGCGGGTCGACCCGATCGGCGAGCGCGCCGGAATAGACCGAGAGCAGCAGGAACGGCAGCCAATGCGAGACGACCGCGAAGCCGCCGAGCGCGGGCGAGTCGAAGCGTTCGTGGATGACCCAGTAGCTGATCACGTGCTCGATGTTGTCGGCCATCATCGCTAGCGCCGACAACAGGAAGTACGTGCGGAAACCGCGGTGCCGCAGCGCGGCGAACGACACCGGCGCGGCCGGTGCGGGAGGGGAAGCAGCGTTCATGGATGACCTTGTGGATTTTCCGGTCAAGCGAAGGCGCCCCGTGTCCGCCGCTGGCGGAAGCACGATGAATCCGGCAACACCGGAGACGTTGGCGCGTTGGTTGACGTGAACGCTTACGGCAGTCCCGCAGCGCGGGACGCGGCGCGGATACTACGGCGCAGGCGCGCGGCTTCAAGGCGGAGCGGAAGCGGAGCTGAAGCAGGGCGGAAAGACTGGAACACGAAAGACACGAAGGGAAAGAAGCAGAGATTGGAACACGGAGCACACGGAGCACACGGAGAGAACAAGGCCAGGGAAGCCCTTCATCTGGAAGCATGTCCTCGGTGTGCTGGGCGGGGCGGGGCGTGTCCGATTGTTCGTGTGCTTCGTGTTTCAGTCTTTCAGCTGACAGCCGGAACGCACGAAGCCGACGACGATCTGGACGTTTTCCTCGGTGTGCTCCGTGTGCTCCGTGTTTCAATCTTTCCAGCTCCTTGCTCTTCCTTCGTGTCCTTCGTGTTTCAATCTCTTCTTGAATGTCCCTGCAGACAACGGAACGCATGAAACCGATGACGATGACGCCGCGCGTGCTGCGTCGCCTGATGAACCTGTGGCCGCCGTTCCTGTTCGCCGGGATCCGCGTACTCGACATCGGCGCGGACTGGCGCAGCGCGCGCGTCGCGCTGCGCCTGCGCTGGTACAACCGCAACGTCGTCGGCACGCAGTTCGGCGGTAGCCTGTTCGCGATGACTGATCCGTTCTGGATGATCCTAGTGATGCGCGGCCTCGGTCGTGACTACATCGTCTGGGACAAGTCCGGCGAAATCGAATTCGTCGCGCCGGGGCGCGATACCGTCTTCGCAGACTTCCGCGTCGACGACGCCCTGCTCGAGGAGATCCGCGCCGCGACCGACGGCGGCGGGAAATACCTGCGCTGGTGCGAGACCGACGTGCGCTCGGCCGGTGGGGACGTCGTCGCGCGCGTGCGCAAGCAGCTCTACGTCCGGCGCAAGGCCGCGACGGACCCCGATTCGTGACGCGCGTCACGCTCCGGCCGTGAACCCGGCACGATACCGCCTGACGAGCGGTCGGCGGCAATCGGCCTGGCCTTCCACCTAGCATCGTCGTCCAGCGTGCGCTTGCACGCGCTCCAGTTGGCACGAAACGTGTCGAGCTGCCAAGGCCGGCCTGCAAGGCGCAGGACTTTCACCCGGCGACGCGGTGAACCACATCACGAAACGTGATAGGCGTTACACTTTTTTGCGCGCGGCCCGCATTCCGGGGGATGTCCGCGCGAGCCCTAGCGGAGGGCAGAACAAGGTCGTTCACCAAAGGGAGACAAACATGAAACGTGTCACCGACCGCGCGGCCACCATGCCGCGCATCACGCTGCTTGCAAGTTGCCTCGCTTCCGCGCTGGCGCTCGGCGCCACCACGGCGCAGGC
>DASTSE010000367.1:0-9662 GCA_035760865.1 Dokdonella sp. | reverse complement strand
TCGTCGTTGGAGCCGTTCGCGCAGCAGTTGAACGAGACGTACGCATCGCCCGCGGCGTCGACGGCGAGGCCGTAGTCGTAGGTGAAGCTGTAGTCGCGATCGGCGACGAGCACGCCGTCGTGCGCCCACAGCTCATGTCCGCCCGCGTCGAGGCGCTGCAGGCGGACGTCGTAGCCGCTCGCGTCGGCGAACCAGCTCACGTAGAAGCCGCCGTCGGGCGCGGCGACGATCTTCGGCTGCGTCGTGCCGCCCGCGGCATCGCCGACGACGAGGTTGTCGGCCGGGTCGGACGCCCATTGCGCGTGTGCGGCAATCGCGAACGAGCCCGCAAGGACGAGCGAAGCGAGGCGGAGCGGAAACGGGAGCGTGCAGTTCATGGCGTTGCCTCCAGGTGGCTGGGTGGCGCTGGCGCGCCATCGGTGGACGAAGCCGGGGCCTCGGCGACGCGTGGTTCCCGCAGCGCGGGCACGGGTCGTGCGTGGCGGTCGCCCGGGCGACCGTCGCTCGGGGTTGCGGGAGCGTTGCCGAGATCGATGACGAAGGAATCGAATTGGCCATCGACGAGACCGAACCCGCCGACGCGGCCACCTTCGGCGCTGACCGCAGTCGCCGCGAGCAGCGACCAGCCGGACGGCACGTCGATCGCGCGCGAAGCCAGCAGGTCGCGCAGGCGCTCGACGCCGCGATCGCGCGTGCGGATCATCGCGACGCGCTGGGCGCCGCTGCCGGCGAAGCCGACGAGCACGCCGCCGTCATCGCTGCTCGCGGTGAAGCGCACGGCGCTGGCGAGGCGCTCGACCGCGCCTGAGGGCGGAATCCAGCGATAGGCGCCGATCTCGAGATTCGAGTCGACGATGGCGCCGAGCACGATCGTGGCCGCGCGATTCGCGCCGACGAGTTCGTCGTCGCGCGCGCCCGCGACGGTTCGCGCACGCCAGGAACGGCCGTCGCTCCACATCGCAGCATGGTGCGCCTCGCCGGCGGGCGCGATCCAGCCATAGACGCGGCGACCGTCGTTGCTGATGCCGATCGCCGCACCCGGCGCCGCGTCGAGGACCTGCCAGCCGGACCGCGCGCTCCAGCGCACCGCGACCGTGTCGCCGCCGTTCGCGCCGATACCGACCACTTGCGCATCGTCGTCGATGCCCCACGCTGCACTGAGCACGCCAGCGATCGCCTCGGCTCCGGTCAGTCCGCCGAGCGCGTGCGACGCGCCGGCGGCGTCCCACCACGTAGCGACCTCGCGCTGCTGGGCGTCGAGCGAGGAGCCGGCGGCGTAGCGACCCGACGCCGAGACTGCGCGCACGGACACGGCGCGCTCGAGCCATTGCGGCGCCGCGCCTTCGTGCCAGCGAAAGCCGCCGCTCGCGGCGCCGATCACGCCGCCGACGCCGGTACGTCCGTCCGCCGACAGCGCGGCGAGCTGGCTGCCCGGCAATCCGAGCGCGTGGAAGCCTTCGGCCGACGCGGTGGTCGCGACGAGCAGGGCGAGCAGCGGCGGCAGGAGGCGATGCATGGGTGCAGCATCCGCCGGCGCGCGCGCCGGCGCTTGAGCGGCGGCTGGCAATGCGTTGACGGACGCCCCAAACGCACCTGACAGCGCGCTGACGGATCTTCGCGTTCAAGCACTTGCGCGCGCCGGTCGGTCCGTCGCTAGAGCGGCAGGCGCGGGTCGCGCTCGCCGGCCAGGCGACGCAGGGACGCTTCGGCGGCCGTCGCCGCGGCGCCGTCGCCGACGGCGCGATAGTACGCCGCGACCGCGCGGGCGCAGCGATAGTCGCGTTCGTCCCAGGCGACGAGGCGGCCGGCGAGCGTCGCTGCCGCGTCGAGGCCGCCGCGATCGGCCTGCGCGAGCCGCCATGCGAGCGCGGCGACGGCAGCCCGGGTGACGGCTTCGGGCGAACCGCGCCGGTCGGCCGCGGCGAGCGCGGCGTCGAAGCGTGTGTCGGTATCGACCGCGCCGCGTCGCGCGGCGAGCGCGGCAGCGCCGAATTCGAGCGCGAACGCGCGGTCGCGGTCGAACGCCGCGTCCGGCTCGCTGCGCAGCGCACGCAGCGCACGCTCGAGCGTCGACGGGTCGCCGCCGCGGCGCAGCGCGTCGGCGGCGACGAGCACGAGACTCGACAGCGACGAATCGGCGTCGCTGCCGAGGCGGTCGAGTTCGCTCGCGACGCGCACGCTCGCCTGCGCGCCGTCGCCGCGTTCGAACGCGAGCATCGCCTGCAGCAGTCCGAACTCGGGGTCGCCGGCGGCGGCCGGTGCGTTCTCGTCGAGCACGCGCTCGGCCGCGGCGAGTGCGCCACCGGCGAGCAGCGCGTTCGCGCGCACCGCGGCGACGCGCCGCTTCAGGAGCGGGTTCTCGAGCTGCGCCGCAAGGTTCGTCGCGCGCTCGCTGCTCGCGAGCGCGCCCGCACCATCGAGCAGCGCCAGTTGCGCGTCCGCCTTGCCGAGCAGCGCCGCGGCGAGGTTGTCGCGGACGTCGAAGCGATTGAATGTCGCGATCGCGCGGTCGAACGCGGCGTCGGCCTGTTGGTAGCGGCCACGCCCGCCCTCGACGAGCGCGACGTTGACGTCGACCATCGCGACGCCGGTGCGGTCGCCCGCGCGCTCGAACTCGACGCGTGCGCGCGCGAAGTCGGCGAGTGCGGCATCGGCATCGCCGCGTGCGCCATGCGCGACGCCACGGCCGCTGTAGGCGTTGCCGAGCAGGTCGGCGGCGACCGCGACGTTCGCGAGCGTCGCGATCGCGGCGGAGTACGCGCGCCGCGCCGCCTCGAAGTCGCCGCGCCGCACCGCGACGGCGCCGAGGCCCATCTGCGCCTGTGCGCGCGGGTCCGCCGCGAGCGCACCGTCGTCGGCGAGCGGTTGCAGCAACGCGACCGCCTGGTCGAGCCGGCCAGCGCGAAAGGCGATCTGGCCGGTGCGCACGCGCACCGCGGGATCGCCCGCGAGATTCGGCGGCGTCGTATCGACGAGGCGATGCGCCTCCTCGAGATCGCCTGCGAGCAACGCAGCGTCCATGCGTTGCACGAGTTCGGTCGCGGCGCCGCCGCGTGCGGCGGGTGCGACGGCGACCCCGAGGGCGCCCGCGAAGCGGGCGAGGGCGAGGCTGCACGCATCGAGCGGATTGTCGGCACGCGCCTCGTAACTGAGCACGCCGGCATCGTGGTAGACGTCGAGCACGACCGACCAGGCACCGTCCGCATGCGTCGCCTGGGGCGCGACGATGTAACGCGCGCCGGTCGAGAGTTCGAGCCGATGCAGCGTCCCCGCGTCGGCGGGATCGGCCGCGCCGCTTGCGAGCAGCAGGGTCTGCTCGCTCGGCAATACCGTGAGTCCCGCGCCGCGCAGGTTCGCGGCGAGGTAGTCCATCGCGCCGAGCCGCACCCACGCCGCGTCGCGGTCGCCGCCGCGGACGTCGACCGGCAGCACCATGACGACGCGTTCGCCGCGGGCGACGTTCGCGACCGTCGACGATGCCGCGTCCGGTGCGCCGCGGCGGGTCCAGACCAGGGCCGCGGCGACGACGAGCGCGAGTGCGGCGGCGGCCGCGAACAGCGCCGCGCGCCTGCGCGTCGGTTTCCCTGAAGGTCGCGGCGACGGCGGCGGCGCCTCGTGCGGCGCGGCCTGCGCCGGGGACGGCGCGCCGGGTTCGTCGAGCGCGAGCACCCAGCGGTAGCCGAAGCGCGGCACGGTGCGGATCGCGCGCTGCTCGTTGCCGGTGTCGCCGACCGCGCGACGCGCGCGCAGCAGCGTCTGCGCGAGCACGTCGTCGCTGACGTCGACGCGGCCCCACACCGCGCTGATGAGCTCGTCGCGGCCGACCGCGCGCTCGCGATGTTCGATGAGATGGATCAGGCAGTCGAGCGACTTCGGCGGCAGCGCGACGAGCCGTTCGCGATACCAGAGCTCGCGCGCCGCCGGTGCGAGGCGGTAGTCGCCGAACCGGTACTCTAGGGGGGTCATGCCGGTAGAGTAGCGCGGCGCCGTGCGCGAACGCAGGGTTTCAGGCGCGCGTCGCGAAGGTCGCGCGCACGCACGGCGGAACGCCCTCGCCGTCACGCTCGTCGACGCGCATCGCACGGTTGCGGCCTTCGCGCTTGGCGCGATAGAGCGCGGCGTCCGCGCGCGCGATCGCGTGTTCGAGGTCCGGCGTGCGCAGGTCCGCGGGCGGAAACGCGATCGCGCCGATCGACGCGGTGACCGCGAGGCGATGCGCGCCCGCCTGCACCGGCGCCGAGGACAGTTCGGCGAGCAGGCGCGCGAGCGGCTCGTCGAGTGCGTCGCGAGCGACGTCGCGCAACAGCAGCAGGAACTCCTCGCCACCCCAGCGCAGCACGATGTCGCCCGCGCGCGCGACGCGCAGCAGCCGGCGCGCGACCTCCGCCAGCACCGCGTCGCCGGCGTCATGGCCGCATTCATCGTTGATGCGCTTGAAGTGGTCGATGTCGAGCAGCGCCACGAGCAGCGCGTGCGAAGGCGATGCGCGGCGAGCGCGCTCGGCCTCGGCGTGCGCAGCGAGCGCGAAGTAGCGGCGGTTCTTCAGGCCGGTCAGCGGATCGGTGACGGCGGCCTGTTCCAGGCGCGCGTTCGCGGCCGCGAGTTCGCCCGTGCGCTGCGCGACCTCGGCCTCGAGCACGCGCGCGCGCCGGCTCGCCGCGCGCAGGCGCCAGCGACCCATGCCGAGACCGGCCGCGAGCAGCAGCAGCGATGCGGCCGCGAGGGCCCACGCGCGTTGCCACCAATGCGCTTCGACGCCGAAGGCGAAGTCGAGCGGCGTCGCCGCGACCCCGTCGGCGTCGCGCGCCTCGACCTGCAGGCGGTAGCGCCCCGGCGGCAAGCGCGGATAGGCGATGCCGGCCTCGGCGGTCCACGGACCGAACGCGTCGTCGAGGCCGAGCAGGCGCACGCGATAGCGCGTCGCGTATTCGCGGTCGAACGCGAGCAGCGCGTAGTCGAAGCGCACGCTGCTGTCGTCGGGCGAAAGTTGCGCGCCGGCCGCGAGTCGCTCGAGCGCGCCGCCGTGGCGCGCGTCGAGCAGGCGCAGCGGGGCGGGCGCCGCGCGCGCATCCGCTTCCGGCTTCAGCGCGGCGAGGCCCGCCGCGGTGGCGCCGAATATGCGGCCGCGATCGTCGACCGCGACGGAACCGATCTCGGGACTCGCAAGACCCGCCTCGGGGCCGTAGATCCGGCCGTCCTGGCCGCCGTCTCCCGCGCGCCGGATGCTCATCGCGCCGCGCGCGCCGAACACGTAGACCTCGTCGCCGACGATGCGCACGCGAGTGAGCGCACCGAGCGCCCGTGCCGCGGGAAAATCGACGCAGCGCCCATCCGCGTCGAGCCGGCGCAGGCCGTTGCGGGAGGCGATCCAGAGTCGCGCGCCGCCGTCCTCGACGTCGAGCGCGAACGGCGCGAGACCTTCGAGGCACGCTGCGACGACCTCGTGCCAGCCGTCGCGGTCGAGGCGCGTGAGCCCGGTGTCGGTGACCGCCCACAGCGTGTCGTCGCCGGTCGCGTCCGGCGCCGGCGCGACCGCGAGCTGCGGCACCGCGGCGCCGGGCGCGAGGCCGGGCACGTTTTCGACGCGACGCAGGCCATCCGCCTCGCGCCAGCGCGCAAGGCCATGCCCGCTCGCCGCGTACAGCTCGAAGCCTCCGCCGGCGAGATGGCGCAGCGCGAGCCGGTCGGCCGACACCGCCGGCAGGGCCGAGTTGTCCGTCGTGAAGTCGAGTTCGAGCGCATCGCCGCGCCAGCGTTGCAGGCCGCCGCGGTGCGCGATCCAGCGGCTGCCGTCGGGTGCGTCGACGAGGTCGTGCACGAGCTGCGCGTTGCGCGCGGGCGGCAGCAGCGGCACGAAGCGACCGTCGCTCCAGCGCGCGGCGCCGCCCGCGGTGCCGACCCAGAGCATGCGCGAAGGCGCCGACCAGCCGACGCCGAGCACGATGCGGTCGGGCAAGCCCGAGCGTTCGTCGAACAACGCCCAGCGATGACGCTCCACGCGCGCGACGCCCGCACTCATCGTGCCGATCCACACGGCGCCGCGATGGTGTTCGCGCATGAGGCTCGCGACCGCGTTCGACGGCAGGCCATGCCTGCTGTCGACGATGCGCCAGGTCCCGTCGGCGCCGATCTCGAGCAGGCCGCCCGGTCGCAGGCCGACGCGGAGCACGGGCGCGCCGTGCTCGTCGACATCGGACAGCATCGCGAACACCATCGCGTTGGGCAGGCCGCGCGCCGCGGTCCACGATTCGAGCCGGCGCCCGTCCCAGCGCGCGAGCCCGCGGCCGCTGCCGATCCAGAGGTCGCCGAGATGGCGCACGATCGACAGGCCGACATTGTTCGGCAGGCCGTGCGCGCGGTCGAGCACGAGACCGGTTCGACGCGGCGTCGCGGCCTCGATGCCCTCGAGCTCGATCACGCCTTCCTGGTTCGTGCCGACCCACAGCCGCCAGGCGCCGTCCACCGACTCGCCGTACAGGCCGCGGGCACCCGCCGCGGCGAGCGCATCGATGCGCTCGCAGTCGACGCCGCGGCAGCGGAACAGCCCGCCCGAACCGGCCACCCAGACGCGGCCGTCGGGCGCTTCCCAGAACGCGTTGACCTCTTCGACGCCCGGCAGCGCTACCGCGCTCGCGACGCCGTTCGCGATACGCCACGCGCCGACCGCATCGGTGCCGACCCAGAGCGCACCGTCGCGCGCCTGCATGAGCGCGCCGACCGCGTATGCGCGGTCGCCGGTCGGCAGCTCGATCGCATGCCAGCCGCGACCGTCGTATCGCGCGAGACCGTCTTCGGTGCCTGCATAGACGAATCCGTCGGCGTCCTGCAGCAGCGCGAGCACGTTGTTCTGCGGCAGGCCATCGGCGGTCGTGAAGTCGCGGAACGCACGCCATTCGAGCGCGCCGTCGGGCTGCGCACGGCCGTCGGGCACGAATGCCGCGCAGATCGCCGCGACGATCACCGTTCCTGTGCGCCTGCCCTTCATGCCGCCCCCGATGCCCCGCCGAGAGTGTACGTCGACGTCGCGGCGGTGCGGCGGCGTGAACGCGCGGGCGCATCACGCACTGGGCTGAACCGCGACCCGCTATCCGGCGACTGAACATTCAGCGCGCGTTTCTTGCCCGATATCGGACCGATGGTGCTGAATTCCCGGCGTCGTATCGATGCGACATCGTCGAGGAGATTCCCATGCACGCGATCATCCACCGCAGCCCGCTGTTCGCCCTCGTCGTGGCGCTCGCCGCCGCGCCTGCGTTCGCGCAGGACGACCTCGAGGCGAAGATGAAGGGCGACGATCGGCCGTCGGACGCGCAGGTCGAACTGCGCAACCAGTCGCGCTGGTCTCTGCAGGAACTGTATTTCGCGCCGATCGGCAGCGATCGCTGGGGTCCGAACCAGCTCGGCCACCACTCGGTGCACCCGGACGGCACGTTCACGCTGACCGGCATCCGCTGCGACAAGTACGACGTCAAGATGGTCGACGAGGACGACAACGAGTGCATCGTGCGCGACGTCTCGCTGTGCGGCGCCGATCGCATCTGGCGCATCGACAACCGCGACCTCGAGCGTTGCCAGGCGCGTACGAACCGCGAGTGACGCCACGCGCGGCGGGAAACCGCGCGGCTTGCCGGAGCGCGTCGTTCAGCGCGACTTGCTTCGGCGCCGCGCGCTGAGGTCCGCGGGCGGTGCGAACGAATCGGGTCGCGCCTCGCGCCAGAAGCGCTGGAAGACCGCGTGCTCGGGCACGCTCGCGAGCAGCTCACCCGGCTCGAGGAAGCGGTAGAGCGAAGCGAGCGAACGGACTTCGTTCGCGGACACGCGACGGATCACGTGTTCGGGGCCGAGCTCGGACGGATGCTCGAGGCCCGCTGCCTGCAGCAGTTCCTTCAGCGCGTGCAGGGTGTTCTGGTGGAAGCTCGCCACGCGAGCGGCCTTGTCGGGCACGTCGAGCGTCTTCCATCGGCGCGGGTCCTGCGTCGCGACGCCGGTCGGGCAGCGGTCGGTGTGGCAGCTCTGCGACTGGATGCAGCCGAGCGCGAACATGAAGCCGCGCGCGGCATTGCACCAGTCGGCGCCGATCGCGAGCGTGCGCGCGAGGTCGACCGCGGTGATCACCTTGCCGCTCGCGCCGATCCGCACGCGCTCGCGCAGGTCGAGGCCGACCAGCGTGTTGTGCACGAGCATGAGCGCCTCGCGCAGCGGCGCGCCGACGTGGTCGGTGAACTCGAGCGGCGCGGCGCCCGTGCCGCCCTCGCCGCCGTCGACGACGATGAAGTCGGGCAGGATGCCGGTCGTCGTCATCGCCTTGGCGATGCCGAACCATTCCCATGGATGGCCGATCGCGAGCTTGAAGCCGGTCGGCTTGCCGCCGGACAGTTCGCGCAGGCGCGCGACGAATCGGAGCAGGCCCTCGGGACTGTCGAAAGCGGAGTGGCGCGCGGGCGAAATGCAGTCCTCGCCCATCGCGACACCGCGCGTCGCGGCGATCTCCGCGCTCACCTTCGGCGCGGGCAGGACGCCGCCGTGGCCGGGTTTGGCGCCCTGCGACAGCTTGATCTCGATCATCTTCACCTGCTCGAGCACGGCCTTCTCGGCGAAGCGCGCCTCGCTGAACACGCCCGCGCGTTCGCACGCGCCGAAGTAGCCTGAGCCGAGCTCCCAGACGATGTCACCGCCGTTCTCGCGGTGGTAGGACGACAGCGAGCCCTCGCCGGTGTCGTGGTAGAAGCGTCCGCGGCGCGCGCCTTCGTTGAGCGCGCGGATCGCGTTCGGCGATATCGCGCCGAAGCTCATCGCGGAGATGTTGAACACGCTCGCCGAGTAGGGCGCCGAGCATTGCGTGCCGACGTCGATGCGGAAATCGTGGCTGTCGATGCGGCTCGGGCGGATCGAATGGTTGACCCATTCGTAGCGGTCCGCGTACATGTCCAGCTCGCTGCCGAACGGACGCACGTCCAGGGCGTTCTTCGCGCGCTGCTTCGCCACCGCGCGCTGCACGTGCGAGAACGGCACCTCCTCGTTGTCGGATTCCACCACGTACTGGCGCAGCATCGGCCGCACGTATTCGAAGAAGAACCGCACGTGGCAGATGAGCGGGTAGTTGCGCCGCAGGGTCGAGCGCTTCTGCGCCAGATCGGCGAAGCCGACGACGACGAGTACCGCGCTCACGAGCGCGAGCACGCGCACGCCGAGACCGAGGTGCCAGCCGGCGAACGCGAGCGCGCACACCAGCACGCAGGCGATGAAGGCGAGATAGCGCGAGGGCAACCAGCGTTCCATCGGCGACTCCTTATCGGCGCGCGTCGCGACGCAGCCTGACGTCGGAGCATAGCCGAGGTGGAGCCGCCGTCATTGCGGATACACTCGACGGATGGAAGACAGCGAGCGCCCCAAGCCGCCGCGTCGGCGCAAGCCGAGCGAAGCCGGCGACACCGGGTCGACGACGCCGAAGCCGCGCCAGCGCCGCAGCCCGGCGGTCGTCGATGGCGACGGCGCTGCGCCGAAGCGCGCGGCGCGCGCGCGCGCGACCGCATCACCCGAGGACGTCGTAGCGCCTGCCGCCACGCCCGCGGCGGCGCGCACGCGCGCGAAGGCGCCGACGCCGGGCACCTCGGCGCCGACGACGCCGGCGCCGACGACGCCGGCGGCCACCACCGACATCG